>CAYGBS010000020.1:0-13873 GCA_964348215.1 uncultured Candidatus Bathyarchaeia archaeon | reverse complement strand
GCCCCAACCCTCAAAGAGGCCTTTTCACGTATCTAGAGAGGTCAACGGGTTAGCCAGGAGGCTTCAGCAAGAAATACCTGAGAAACACACCTGCTTCCACATTTGCGTATACGCTGCGCCTTTTGGCGTAATCCCTTTAGAACTCGATGAAGTTTATCCCTTATCACAGCACGAAATCGCAGTACCGCCGGACCTCGAAACAATAGAATACGTGGCTGAACAAGTCAAGAACTACATCGCTGCATCTTCCCACAATAAGGTTTTCTTAATTGAAGACACTGTTTGGAAAGATAAAATTTCGGCTCTCTGTAGGCGAATCAAGAGAAAAGATTTATCAATAACAGTCTTAAGTGTAGAAGAAGCATTGAACGACAAAGTTCTAAACGATGTTGTGGAGACCCTTCAGAAATCAGTGGTTTGAGAGAAAAACGCCATGTTTGGAGTGGACTTGCATTTGCATACAGTTTTTTCAGGCGACTCCACCATCCGCCCTAAGCTTATACTAGACCAATTGCACGCTCACCCCCTCGTTAAAGGTGTAGCCATCACAGATCATAACACGTTAGAAGGCTATTTCCAAACACAAAAACTCGCAAGCAATCGTGAAGATCTGATAATTTTGCCTGGAATTGAAATAGGCACTGAGAGGGGAGACATGATTGTCCTAGGTGTTGAAGAAGAGCCAGAATATACAATGACGCTAGAATCTGTTATTGACTTTGCAGAGACAACAGGAGGGGTTGTTATGATACCTCATCCGTATCGTTCCATGGGCATAGGTGATTCAGCCACAAGCATCGACGCCCACGCCATTGAAGTCTTAAATCCCACTGCAACACGTAAAGAAAACATGCT
The DNA here is from genome assembly GCA_964348215.1 of uncultured Candidatus Bathyarchaeia archaeon. GTDB lineage: Archaea > Thermoproteota > Bathyarchaeia > Bathyarchaeales > SOJC01 > CAYGBS01. The sequence goes on along the minus strand of CAYGBS010000020.1, from coordinate 13,018 downwards.
GGCTCGCGAATTAGCAAAGACGCGAAACTTACCTGGGGTTGCCGGAACAGATGCACACAATCCCAGTGAACTCTGGACCGTTTTCACAGAGGTGGAAGCTCAGCCAAGTGTTGATAGTGTGCTAAGTGGCATTCGGAAAGGTTACGTGAAAGCTGTAGCCTCCCGTGCTGCAATTCCGTAGATAAGGATGTGGAAGATGAGAAAGTTGCCTCTAGAGATTAAGTTTCTTGGCGGCACCCGTGAAGTTGGAAGAGTAGCCATAGCTGTGAAGACTGACAAGACGCAGGTTTTGCTGGACTACGGGGTTATGATGGACCGCGAACCAGGTTTCCCGATGCATGTTGCCCCTAGAGATGTAGATGCGCTTATCTTAACTCATTGTCATCTTGACCACTCTGGAGCGCTTCCTGTATTCTACATACAAGACAAGAAGCCGCTTTTTGCAACTCGCTTGACTTTGGAGTTGGCGCAGCTTCTGATCAAGGATTTTATTCATCTTTCAGGCTATTATCTTCCTTTCGAATACCTTGAATCGAAGTATATGATGCAAAACTCGGCTTTTACTGATTATCGGAAGGAGCAAACTGTTGGGGACATAACCTTCCAGCTTCTGGACGCTGGGCACATTCCTGGAAGTGCCCAAGTACTTTTAGACGCAGATGGCAAAAGAATTCTATTTACAAGCGACTTCAACACACTCAAGACACGGCTCTTGCCACCAGCAGATAACAACTACGGAGAACTTGACGCCATAGTAATCGAGACTACTTATGCGGACGAAGACCACACCGAACGCTTGAAACTAGAAAAGCATTTTATTGACAGCGTTACTGACGTTGTAGAAAAAGGCGGTACAGTTCTCATTCCCGCCTTCAGTATCGGACGTTCACAAGAAATCGCGTGTATTCTAGCGGCACACCACTTTGAACATCCGATAACCATAGACGGCATGGCACGTGCAGCCAATCGCATAATGATGGGCAACACGAATTTTCTACGCGACCCACGCCTCTTTATGGATGCTGTTCATGGAGCCACTTGGGTGGATGGATGGAGAGACCGCAGAGCTGCAGCTAAGAAGCAAGGTGCAATTATTTCACCAGCCGGCATGTTAAAAGGCGGACCGGCTGCTTTTTACATCTCCAAGTTGGCTAAGAAAGCACGTAACGCCGTTTTTCTTGTGAGCTATCAAATACCCGGCACGCCGGGCCATCAACTACTAGAAAAGGGAAGGTGTGTGATTGATGGGAAAGTGCGCAAAGTTAAGGCTCGAGTAGAACACTTTGATTTCTCTTCTCATTGTGGCGCTGCTCAACTCAAAGATGTTGTGAAGAGTTTGCAGGGTGATCCCATTGTATTTACGGTTCATGGTGCAGAAGGAAGTTGTGAACGATTTGCCAAATGGGTGAAGAAAGACGCTGGGTTCAAAGCAGTGGCACCGAAGGCTGGGGACAAGTTCACTGTTTAGGAGCATCAGCTACTGCAAAACTATAAGCACTTTCACAACTACAAAGGCTTTCTAAAAGGCCTTTTCTAGGGCGATTTTTCGGAATCAGGTAATTATATTTACGGAAAGTTTATATCTGTCTATTTAAATTAGACATATATAGAATTATAATCGACAACTGTGAAATTAAGGTTGGTGAGGACCAAATTGCCTGAAGGCTTAGAAGAAGAAATTAGAAAGCTCAAAGAGGAGTTTTCAGACTTAAAAGAACGACTCGGAGACGTCTCTGAGAGAAGGAGAAAAAGACGTGGGATATACATCGACATCGGCAACAGTGTACACGACTACATCGAAGATGTTATGGAGGGAGTCGCCGAGGGTATACATGGCGAGCTTGAAAAATCGATATTTATTGGTCCACGGGGCGTTCGAATCTTTGGAAAGAGGAAACGGCGTACAAAAGAAGAGGCTGAAGTGGAAATCAGTTTTTCTAAAGTCGCTGAAGTTATGAGTGCACTGGGTCAAGAGCACAGGCTTAGAACGCTAAAGGAACTTATGAGTGGTGGTAAGTATATCAACGAGTTACAGGAAAAGCTTTCAGAAATCACTACGAGCACCCTCTCGAGCCATCTCAAGGTGTTGGAAGAGGCTGGGTTGGTGGTGCAAGAAAAGGTTAGGGGACGTTACCTTATCACCATACCGGGCAGAACAGCCTACAAAATGGCACAGCGAATAACAAGATTTTTGGAAGGAAGGGATTCAAGATGACTCGGCAGGATTTTGAACTCGGCGGTACCGTTTCAAAAATAGCTGAAAGCTTTACACTGTGGCAGAATGAGAGAGGAATCATAGAAATAAGCAGAGATACGTTAACCATCCCAATAATGCTGAAAGGTGAACAAAGGGGTTGCGTGTTTCACGGAGACGGCAGACTGCTTCTTGACACGCTGGTTGAAACTGAAAAGGGCGCGATAGGCAGGCCTGTTGAAATGGACCTTGACAAGCTTTTTCTAATGTTAGGAGACACAGATGAGACTCAGCAACGCTTTGCAGTGGCAAAAGATGAAGACTTGAAGAGGATGGGATATGAAAACGAACAGGAGTTCGTAGCCAGAGCCGAGCATTTACTTGATGGGTTTTTCTCTAGGGATATGCATTGTTGCCGGAATTTCGGAGGAAATCGTGGCTTTGTGTTTGCTTTTCCGAATGAAGTTGATGAGTTGGATATTCTTGTGGCCAAGGGCTCTAAACTGGTCTATAAGGCGTTGGGCATGGTTTTCGTGGCAAGCAGGAACAATGTGGTTCTAAAAAGCCCAGCGGAAGTCGTTTTGTCACGTAGAGGAAAATCCCTCATTATCAAAAGATGATGCTGACTTTCCCCATAACTGCTCCTTTTACATTTTTCTTCTTGCTGTGGAGAAAGTGTTATCCGTTAGTTTTAAACCTGAAAAGTAGGCTGATTAAACGTTATGCCCAAAGAAGTGTTTAGAGTCACGCCCATTTATATTGCCCCAATAGTTGCAAGTCTGCTGGTTAGCATTACATGTGCCTTTATCATTTCAGAATCTGAAGTCGAACTGGTATCTGTAACAGTGCTCCCGGAAAGCGAGTTTGGTCCCCTATTCAACGCGGCGATTTTTGTTCTTGCGGCAGGGTTTGGAGCGACTGTGATATATTTTCTCTTGAAGTATGGAGCGCATCGCATCGTTCGTCTTTTAATGGGAGTTGCTTTCTCCATCCTATCATTTTTCCTTGTAATCCTTTACTCTGAACTCGCTCTTTGGGTGATAAATATCAGTGCTCCTTTTGTGGCGATTTTCTTGCTGGCTTCTTTTGCCACTGCCTTTGCCGTTTTAGAGGTTTTTCTACGAGACGACATTCTAAGCGATATTATCGTTGTTCTTATCGGAGGAGCCACTGGAACATTGCTCGGTGCTTCTATTCCAACATTTAGCGCCGTTTCGATTCTGCTGTTGTTGGCTGTTTATGATGTAGTTGCCGTGTTCCGAGGTCCAGTTGGAAAGATTGCTGCAAAGGGATTAGAGCATTTGCCAGGAGCTAGTTTTGCCTTTAAGGGGATTCATATAGGTCTGGGTGATCTGACCTTTTATTCAATGTTGGTGAGCCATATGTTCTTGAATTTCGGCTGGGAAGTTTGTGTTGCCGCAGCTTTGGGGGTGATACTAGGCTCTTTTATATCCTTCAAGATGGTGGAGAAGAAGCGAGTTTTTCCGGGTTTGCCTTTTTCGGTGTTGTTTGGTCTAATTGCAAGCTTGATAGTTTTGGTCTTGCTCTAAGTCGTTTAGGTTGCAGTTTCGTTACATCAGCTTGAAACTTGAAGTTTTGATTTCGCCTTTCTTATCTATTTTAATTTGAAAGCTCTCTCTCCAAGGATGCCCGCAGAGGTCTATGGGGCATGTGCCTCTAACCACCCAGACACCATCTTTTTGCTCCGCTATGACTACGGTTACATCTTTGACCTTTTTCTTTTCTCTCACAAAATTGACTGCAATGTAGCGGGCATCTTCAAGTTCTACCATGGGAATCACTTAGACTATTTCATCTTCGTATTCTGAGTCAGATAAGAATTATGAACGAGCAATCAGTAGCCCAGCTCTTAAGTTTGATTAAGCTAGATCTCTCTGATTTCACAGTGCAGCTTCTTTATGACTTCTTCAGCCTTTGAGGGATCGGTCTTCAGTGTATAAAGCAGTTTTGAGGTGCGAAGTTTCAGCTTCACAGTTTTTGGAAGCCTCTTTATGGCGCAGTAAACTGCATGTTCACTCAGCTGAACGAACTTATCTATGTTTGTGATTTCTGTAGGCATGATTCTCAGCTCTTGTTGAGTGAAATGCAAAGTCAGCTATTTGTGCTTTTTGTGCAGTTTGCTTGACCAGTCGTTGTTGATGGGCCGAGCCGGATTCGAACCGGCGATCTTCGCCGCGTGAGGGCGACGTCTTAACCGAACTGGACTATCGGCCCCTAACTGTAGCTGGGAAATGCTTTCACATTTCAACATATTTATTGGTTTTGACATGTTTTGTCGACTAATCAGTCAACGCTGTCGTGCGACCGTTCGCTCTAGTACTCCCTTGTATGAGTTTCGTAGCGACTGCGTCCTACTGTTCCATGATAGAAAATGTCGCTAGAAACCGTTCGCAGACTCATCGTCATACGGCAGAGCTTTGGCACTTGCCGGTTAACAATTGTCTCCAAGCTATGATGTTAAGGCACGGATATACGTGCGCCGAAACATTCTGAATTCACAATTCACAAACGTTATTTATAAAAACAATTGTAAAACCAAAAAACACTACGTCAAGTGGAAGAATTGGAAATGAAGCATGTCTCCAATGTATACGTGGTTGATCTGACAAAGATAGACGGAGACGGGGACTTCCCTTGTCCCCGTTGCGGAGTAAAGATCTCACCGGAAGATATGACAGAAACATTGTATGTCATTCAAGAAGTCAAAATGAGGAAGGATGACCAACTAGAAGAACTTATAATAAAATGCAACAGCTGTGAAAGCATCATCCACATAACTGGATTCGCTTCTCTATAAGAACTATTTTTTCTCCTCGACCAACTTGTTCTTAGAAAGAGATTTTTCTATCCATTTAAAACTTAAACTTATTACGATCCATGCAACGAAACCGTAGAAAACTCCGTTCACAACCGCATTTACCAGGGAAAATTGGCTCACGTTTGAAATTCCCAGCAAATAACAAGCAACGTTTCCGGGAAACAGAGGAGAGGGAATTGCAAGTGATGATGCTAGGAATATGACGAAAAACACCAGCAAAACAGCTAGACCCTTCATTTTATTTCCACGCTTTTTTCAAACTCTCTCTTCCAACACATATTGGGGATCAGTATATCAAATATCGGAATACTTAATAAACCTTATTGTCGATGCGTCCAACACAAATACAAGAACGGGTTAAACTTTTCTTAAGAAAACTGCAAGCTATTGGTGTGATACTTATGCCAAATGTCAATAAAATCGAAGTAGAACCAATTGGTTTTGTGAAACGAACATCACGTGACGAGGATGTTAAAGATAGGAGGCTTATTTCAAGGGTAGTACTCAAGAATGAATTGGCTGATGGTTTGGATGGTGTCGAAGAGTTTTCCCACGTTTTTATCATCTTCTGGCTACACAAAATTTCGGATTATGAAAAGACGGTTTTGAAAGTTCATCCGAAAGGCAGAGTGGAGCTGCCCCCTGTTGGAATTTTCGCAACAAGAGCTCCTAATCGTCCGAATACTATTGGTTTGACTTTAGTGGAACTTGTGAAGCGCGAGGAGAACAGCCTTTTTGTGAAAGGCCTCGACGCGTTTGATGGGACTCCGATCCTAGATATCAAGCCCTATGACAGTTGGGATGCTGCTGCAAGTTTTGATGTCCCAAAGTAGTTAGCGATAAGCAGTAAACAGCATGATACGGGATTATGATGACATACTCGCGAAGAACTGGTGATTGCTTATTTATTTCTTACTTCAATTCGAATTTCTTTCCAATTTCGCTTTATACCTCTTAATGACGTTACTGCTCCTGCAACCATTCCGCTCAGTATTTTGCTTACAAATTCATTCAATGAAATTTCTTCATCGTCAACGAACAACTTCACATCCATTAGTGCCACCTCGATGTAATAGTGAATCTTCCCCTTAATAACGTTAAAACTGGAACAAGTTTCTACTCTGCGTTCCCGTTAGATTGAGAAGAAAACAAGAGATGAAAATCGTTGCAGGACCGGGTTTCTAGATTGAAAATATCGATTTCTTCTTAGCTTGGTCCTTGTGCTCCCTCTTAGGTGGTTCCGGCTTAACTTCTTCTGGAGGTATCACGGCCTCTTCTGTCACCTTTTCAGGTTCCTCCTCCTCCTTTTCCTCGGTTTTTTTCCGTGACTTTGACTTTGTTGGTTTGGTTCTTCGTGGTTTTGCCTTGGTTTTCTCGCTTAGCCAAACTGGTTCTAGGTGTAGGGCTTTTTTATCATCAAACTCGAAATACTCCCATGTGTAAAGATCCATTTGGAACCCTTCCATCTGAGCCACTACATCGACTAGTTGGGTCGAAAATGAAGGTGCTAGGAAGACAAGTCGTGGCGTCTTTGTGTCATTTATCTTGAAGTCTTTGTAGGAAAACTTTAACATCGGCTTCACGTTATTGATGTAGGCTAAGTTTTTAAGACCTTCAAAGAACATATTGTCGTTCTCTTTTGTGCTCAGCTTCAGGATTACCAGCTGTCCGTTTTCGTCATGGCATAATGCATCAATATTCGCTTTGGAATCTATCGGCATGTTATTACAGATTACCGTCAAATCCTCCTCGACAACGCTTATATCATTCACAACGATTTTCTGCAGCTCATCTTCATTCTTAATGCTTATCCGCGCAATTGCCATACTAATCCCAGCGATAATAAACTACTGCAAAAAATAAATAGCTTATGAATTCCGATTCTGAACATTAAATACAAACTTTAGATATGTTTTGAGAATATCTGGATTCATGATTTTTCTGCTGTTAGAGTACGCATTTTATCATTTTATTACATGTGAGGCAGTCGTCTGGAATCGGCATGTTTTTGGGGCGCTTCTTTAGATATCCTAAGTAATGTGGGCAATCTGTCTGCTTCGAGGAGTCCACATTTTCTTTGCTTTGTCCAGGAACATTTCTTGTTTCTTCTACAGCAGATATTTTCATGTCGTTAGGTTCTTCTATAACCATATCTACATTCAACTTGGAGAAACAGAATGGGCATGCATTGTAATTCTGCAGGGGCACTGCTGAAAGATTAGTTAGCTTAATGGCTTTTTCAACCATTCGCCCGCAGGCCTCGCAAGAGTCCGTGGTAATCTCTCTTTCGACACTTCTTGTGGTGTGTATCGAGATGAGTTTTGACAATAGAAAGCCACCTGTTGGGAGTATACTGAATTTTAAGATTTAAGATTTAATAAACATTTCCGTCTTGCTGTTGTACGTGTGTGCAGTTTTCCTTTATTTTGTGGATTTAAGGTCTATAGTGATGCGTCATAACGTTTACATAGCCTTTGAATATCGTTCTCTGTTGTTGTGGCGTTGGCGGTTCGGGATTATCTGCATGAGAGGGCTGCAGAGTCTAGACATGATGAGATGTCCGCATACTTGATGTTCGCTGCGGGAAGTGTTCTGTTTGTTGGTGGAGTTCTGGAGACTTTGTCTGTGGCCGAACTGGTGGAATGGGTTTTATTTGTTCCGGTGGCTTTGTCGGTGGGACCTGGTTCTGTGTTGGGTTTGGCCTTGACGTTAAGTGGGTTGGGGTTGATGGTTTTCGGGTTGGTGGCTGGGATTTATTTTGCCCGAGACAGGGCTTGGTTTATGCGTGAGTTGCGTGATGCCAGCTTCATTGAGGAAAGCGAGATTGTTAAGAAGAAGAGTGGAAAGAGGAAAGTTCGCCATCGTAAGAAATAGTTCTTTGGCTTGGCGGACGGTTCTTCTTCAGTGTCTTATGAGTGCCTGGCAGATGCATGATCAGTCCTCTGATTCTGGATCGAGAGGGAAAAACAGTAAGGGGAGAAAAAAGCTGTACTATTTTCTTGGTCTGAAGTATCTGATGTCGTTTATGCTTCCTGTTCTTTCGGTTTGAGGTTTGAATACAGGTTCAACGTGCATACCTATCCTGACTTCGTGGGGTCTTATTTCGCCGAGTTTGTGAACTAATCCTCCTTTTGCGCCTGCGAATTTTATCAGGGCGTATATTGCCGGTTCTTTGAGCCTGGCGCCGTTAATGTCGACATGTGCCACAGTGAAGGTGTGCACTGCTCCTTCTGTTCCTACATTTGTCCATTCGGTGAGTTTTTCAAAGCACTTTTCGCAGTATAGCCTTGGAGGCACAAGAACGTTGTCACAGCATTTGCATTTGGCGCCTAGGATTCTTCCGTTTTCCTTGATTTCATTGAAGAACCTTTCGCCAGCGATGCACAAAGTGTATATGTAGTCTGTTTCCATGTGTCCTGGCCAATGATGCATTCGTCTTATGTCAGTGATTTTCTCTGTCGCCATGTCTAGCCCTCCTTGACAGGTCTGAAATATTTGATGTCCGTGATGGCGCCTGTGCGGTCTTCTGGAGGCTTCCAGACAGCCTTAACTCTCATGCCGAACCTGATTTGTTTCCAGTTGTCGATTTCGCCTAACAGATGTAATATTCCCATCCCTTTCGAGGCTCCGTCTAGATCGATTACTGCAACGAGTATCGGTTCCTTTATACGACTAGCGTCTGCTGCTATGTGCGATACTGACCATGTGTTGATTGTCCCAGTGTCCTTGACATACGTGTATTCGTCAACTGGTTTGAAGCATTGTTCACAGAAGGCTCTAGGGGGAACCATGATTCTGCTGCATTTGTTGCAGGTGGAGCCCACGATTTTTCCCTTCTTCAGTCCTTCTAAGAATCGGCTCATTGCAACTCCTGTGCTCCACAAGTATCTGATCTTGGGTCGATGTCTCACCGCTGGGATTCTTCCTTCTCTTATGTCTCTGCTTTTCAGTTGTTCACCCGGGAAATGTTTGATTTTCTTGCTCACGATTTTCAGCTCCTCATTATTACGACTGACCCGTATTGCATTAGGTCACCCCATGCTTGTGCAAGTCCTGTTCTCGGGTCACCTTTTACCTGTCTCTTACCTGCTTCGCCTCTTAGCTGCCAGAAGACTTCACAGCACTTCATTGTACCTGCAGCGGCGATGGGGTTGCCAACGCCCAATAGGCCGCCTGAGGGATTTACCGGGAGGTCCCCGTCTCTTTGAGTTACCCCGTCTGCAGTTAGTTTTGGCGCTTGTCCTTTGCGGCAGAGCATCAAACCTTCCATGTGATGTAGTTCCTTGTAGTCAAAAGGATCGTAGACTTCTGCGACGTCGATATCTTTCGGCGGATTCTTAATTCCTGCCATTTTGTAAGCCATTTGTGCTGCACCTTGAACGTATTTCGGGTAGTAGAGGTCGCGGTTTGTCCAGAAAGTTGTGTCAATGCACCAGCCCACACCGTCAATCCAAACCGGATTGTCTGTGAGCTCTTTGGCGACATCTTCGGAGGCTAGAATCAACGCTGCCGCGCCGTCGCTAGTGGGGCTGATGTCAAGTCTCTGAACTGGCCAGCACATGACTTCTGAGTTGAGCACATCCTCAACCGTGATTTCGGCGCCTAGCTGGGCGCATGGGTGATCCAACGCGTTACGTTTGTTCTTTACAGAAACTAGAGCTATTTCCTCTTTTTTTATGCCATGGATATGCATGTATCTGTTCATTTCGAGGGCAAAAATCCAAATCAACGTCACACCTAGTGGTCTGCTATAGATCGGGTCGAAAATAGTTGTGAAGGCATATGCTGGGTGTGGGTAGCATGATGACATTTTCTCTTCTCCTACAACTAGGCAAGTGTCGAACTGACCTGAGGCCACGTGCCACCAGCCAGCATCGATTGCGAAAACTCCGGTTCCGCCGCCTACGTATACTCTGGAATAAGGTTTCCGCCAAGCCCCAGCACCGTCAGCCAGATACTCTCCCTTCATGTGTACTCCGTCAAAAGCATCCGGCGCCGTTCCCGTGACGACGCTCTGAATGTCATTCAGCTCAAGTCCAGCTTGATCTAAAGCAATCTTAGATGCTTCCCATGCAAGTTCTTTGCCAGTTTCTTTCAAGTTTCGTCTAAACAGCGTCATCCCTGCGCCTATAACTGCAACTCTTTTCTTTCCAAACATCTTTCTTTACCTCTAACAATTGCTTAAAACCGCAACTGCGCCCGTGGCTGTTGGAACACCACGCCACGATTGCGCCACGCCGACCTCCACATCGGACAGTTGTCTATTCCCAACTTCGCCCCGTAACTGCCGCACGACCTCCAGCAAGCGCTGCATTCCAGATGCCTCTAATGCCCAACCCATTCCAAGGTTTCCGCCTGAAGGGTTTATGGGAAGATAGCCGTCGATCCGGCTTATCCCCTCTTCAATTAATGTTCCAGCCTCGCCAGTTCTGCAGAGCCTGAGAGCTTCCACGTGCTGAAGCTCTTTGAAAGAAAACAGATCATCCACCTCAGCGAAGTCAACCTCTACGCTCGGGGTGCCTATTCCAGCCTTTTTGTAAGCCATATCTGCAGAAATTCGGGCGTAAACAGCATCACTCCAACATCTGGTTTCCAGCGAAGGGGTTTCACATGCCCAGCCAACTCCTCTCACCCACACCGGATTGTCATTAAGTTTCGGGGCAACTTCGTCTGATGCCAACACCATTACGATGCCACCGTCTGCGGGCTGGCTTATGTCAAGCTTGTTCAGGGGATAAAAGTACGGATCAGAAGTTAGTACATCATCAACATCAACCTGTGCCCCATAGGCTGCGTAGGGGTTGCCCAAAGCATTCCCTTTGTTCTTCGCTACAACCATTGCGCACTGTTCTCTTGTGTTGCCTGTTTCGCAGAGGAAACGGGTCATTTCCATTCCTGCAACGTAAAATGGGTGTCCCCCGAGTGGTCTGTTAAGTATAGGATCCATTGCAAAGGAAACAACGTCATATAGTGTAAGGATATCTGAGGGTTTACCGTGTGATTCCAGGGCAACTACGTCGAAGTGTCCTGTTTTGATAAGCATGTAAGCCGTTGCTAATCCGATGATGCTGTCGCCTGAAACTGTGAATAAGTGGCGTAGCACGGCTCCCAGTTGGTCAGGGACGAATTCATCGAATATGCTGAATCCTTCCCAGTAGTCTTCAGCTACAGAGATGAATGCATCTATGTCTTTGCGTGGGCTGATGTTTCCCGCGTCTTGATAGGCTCTTGTCGCGGCTTCGAACATCATTTCTTTGTAGGAAACCTCTGGTGTCACCGACTTGAAACCTGTGCATCCGACACCGACAATAGCAACTTCTCTCAATTGTTTTCTACCTCATTTTGACGAAAGAAATAGTTTAGTAGTAACCAACAATTATAAAGTCTTTTGCAGGCATGCTAAAAGCATGGAAGACGGGAGAGGTGAAGCGTGAACTTGGAAGAGATGAAGAAGGAAATAGAGAAGCTGGTTTTGGAGAAAGGCTTCTACAACAGACCTGAGGATATTCCGAAAAAATTGCTTTTCGCATTCGTAGAACTAGGCGAAGCAAGCGATGCTTGGAAGAAAGGCGGAAACGAAGAAGAGATAGCTGAGGAGCTAGTTGACGTAATATTCTATGTTCTAGATGCCAGTAGACTGGCTTGTCCCACGATAGATCTAGATGAGATGTTCCTTAAAAAGCTGGAGAGAAACATGAAGAGAGCATACCAATACGGCGAAGGCCACCGACTGAAAAACAGGTGACCTGTACAACGAACACTTTCTCAGTTTGAGTTCGCGTGCGAAACCGAGACGTCATCAATCTTCCGAGGAGGCAGATTTAAGCCCAAGGAATGTACAAGGGCGCCGGGGCCAGATCCAAATGCACGTTGCACTTGTCACTTAGCAGGCGAATTCCCGCGGTACGTCGCTTCTGCGTAATAGTTTCAAAGCGTCCACCGCCAGTTCCCAGAAACACGATTCTGAGTCAACTCAAAGCCTTCCTCACCCAATCTTCCATCAAAACGCTGTCCATAAACTGGGATTGAAGTTCATGCTTGAAGCAGTTGTCAGTGCACGGGGACTTCCGTTCTTCAGCAGTACGTTTGAAGTTGAGCCTCACAATCTTCGATCTCCTTACGCGAGTTAACTGCCGAATCAACCTTCGTCCGGGAGATTGAACTACCGTGCTACCAGCTTCTTCCGTAGTTTCCCGCTGCGGCTACTATGTCGAGGATGTCTATGTCTCCGTCGCCGTCGATGTCAAAGTTCGGAACGTACTTGGGTTCCCCTTCCTCAGAGCCGTAGGAGCCAGCCATCACGACAATGTCGAAGATGTCCACGTCGCGGTCTCCATCAACGTCGCCTGGAACCGTTACAAGTATCCAGCCATCAATCAAGGTGTTGTCCGCTGTGTCTGTTTCATTCAGAACTGGAGTGGCGTATGCGCTTATACTGTAATTGCCCTTGGCCACGCCCGTCGTGTTCCACGCGAAGGTGATCCTGGTGCTGCTTCCAGCTGGTAGGTTTGTGACGACAAGGGTTTGGATGGCAGTGGTGTTAGCGTAGGCTGTCACGTTAAAGGTTTCAGTAAAGCTACCCTCGTTCCCAACAGTGACGTTCATAGAGGCAGAATAGCCTTGACCAACAACAGTCCTGTAAGCCGTAACATCGATGACAGCAACATCATAAACGGGCAACCACACCGTCACCACTCCATCTGTGTAAGCATTGTCATCTGTATTCGTTTCTTCTGCAACCGGAGCAGCGTAGGCACTGATAGTGTAGTTGCCCACAGAAAACCCCGTGGTACTCCAAGCAAAGACCAGTATAGCCGATTCCCCTGAGTTGAGAAGGACTTCTTGTTCCCCAACAGTCGTTGCATCAGCGTAGACTGTGACGTTGAAGGTTTCCACGAAGTCGCCCTGATCTTCCACAGTTACACTGATGTCAAGGTCAAACCCTGCTGGAACAGCATCAGAAGCAGGCGAGACACCCACTACCG
>CAYGBS010000019.1:18438-20430 GCA_964348215.1 uncultured Candidatus Bathyarchaeia archaeon | reverse complement strand
CACTATTTCTTGGCATTTTTCCTTCTCAGATGTTTTTTCTCATTCTCTTGGATTGCTTTGAGCAGATTTGCGAAGATTTTTACTCCTGTGACGTTGACTATTGGTACGTGTACTCCTTTTTCTACTTCGTAGTATTTTTTGTATTTCGGAAACTTTGTATAGCAGATTTGACTGATCGGGAATTCGCGTTTGGCAATTTCGTGTTCTAAGGCTTTCTCGTAAACTTCGGCGCACATAAGGTAGCCATCTATCCAAAATAAACGGTTTATGTTAAAGGTTGACGCGCACCAAATAAGATCTTCCAATGAACGCTTGTCGACTCCTAGGACAATGATTTTCTTAGTCGGTGCGATTTCAACATCCAAAGGGGTTTCTTACTCCTTGAAGTGTGTGTTCAAGATTTTCCTCACTTTTTTAGTTATTATTGGTCCAAGGCCATGTACTTCCTGTGCCCAGCCATCTACATTGATTAAAGCGTTCATAGGAGTTTGATAAGATTTAAGTATGGCTAATGCTTTTTCGCGGCCTATGTTTGGAAGACTTGCCACGAAGTATAGCTGCGCATCAGCTAGCGTATCCGTCTTTTTTGCTGCGTGCACTATGGGAAGCCTTTTTTCAACTATCTGTTCTTGTCTGGCAGCAGTGTAGAGAAAGTCAACTGTCCCCTTATAGTTCGTAGTATGGATCAAGGCAATTTCCTGCTTTGCTAAGGCAAACATGGCGCCCCAAACTGCTGACGGATTGATGCGTGTGAACTTGTAAATTATCGGCAGATATCCTTCAAGCAGGATCATGGCGGTTGGATACAGCTCCTTCAGCCGAAAGAGTTGGTCGAACAAATAGCGACGTGTAAGTGTATAGGCGAAATCGTGAACTGTTTTTCGCTCCACAGCGCATTGATCTGAGAGAATGTAGTCGCCTTTTGGCAAAGGATGGGTTTTCACTTCAGCGCCTCGTTCTACTAATCCTTTGACGATTTTTGAAGCACTACTTGCTTCGTGGCTGTCAACAATTATCGTCGGTTGCGGCTCCTTTTTCGGCTCCTTCGTGTAGGGCACTAATGTTTCAGTTCCGACCATTTTCTCAACTCGCAAATAATAGTCAAGTATGCTTGCCATCTAATAAAATGTTGAGAAATCTACGTCGCATCTTGCCGATAAAAAAGCAGGAAGAAATTAGAAAGAACGTTTAGCGTCTTAAGGGCCTTTCTTCGTGACTTCTTTGATCACGCCAGCTGCTACTGTAGTACCCATGTCTCGTACAGCAAATCTTCCCAGCTCTGGAAAGTCAGTGTACGTTTCTACCGCGATAGGATGCAGAGGTTCCATACGAACAATGGCGCCATCTCCCGTCTTCAGGAATGCCGGTTTTTCTTCAACTGTCTGGCCAGTTCGTGGGTCAATTTTCTTGATGAGTTCTTTGAATCGGCAGGCCACCTGTCCTGTGTGATAGTGAAGCACTGGGGTGTAACCCGCTGCTACCGCGGTGGGATGGTAGATTACTATGATTTGTCCAACGAATTCCTGAGCAACACTCGGTGGATCGTCTGGGTGTCCACATACATCTCCGCGCCGTACATCTTTCTTAGATATACCTCGTACATTGAAGCCTATGTTGTCTCCAGGCTCGGCCTTCGGCACTCTTGTATGATGGGTTTCCATGGATTTGACTTCGCCTTTTGCGTTCGATGGCATGAATATGACCGCGTCACCTTCCTTTAGAGATCCAGTTTCAACGCGGCCTACAGGTACGGTGCCGACGCCTGTTATTGTGTAAATATCTTGCACGGGTATACGTAGCGGCTTCTCAAGAGGCTTAGGTGGAACCTCAAAATCGTCCAGAGCCTCGTACAGCGTTGGTCCCTTATACCAAGGCATTTTGTCGCTCTTTTCAGTCAAGTTGTCTCCGGTCCAGCCAGATGTTGGCACAAAGGGGATTTTCTCCGGCTTAAAGCCTACCATTTTAAGCATGCGGCTAATTTCGCTTTTGATT
>CAYGBS010000019.1:1107-18424 GCA_964348215.1 uncultured Candidatus Bathyarchaeia archaeon | reverse complement strand
CGATCTGATGGCAGCCCAGTGTGAAGGCTAGAAAACCATGCTCTCGTGTTTGTCCGCCTGGACCGATTCCAGCTTCAAATTCTCCTCTCTTCGCTGAAACGAAGAGTATGGCGGCGTCTGCTTGGCTGGCACCTGTTACCATGTTTTTGACGAAGTCCCTGTGGCCTGGCGCGTCGATTACTGTGAAAAAGTATTTTGGTGTTTCAAATTTGAGAAATCTCAGGTCAATTGTTAAGCCTCGTTCTCTTTCTTCTTTAAGATTGTCCAGGACCCATGCGAACTTGAAGGTTTCTTTGCCCAGTTTTTTTGCCTCTTCCTCGTAAGACTTTATTATTCGATCGTCGATGGCTCCAGCTCTATAGAGCAAATGTCCAGTCGTTGTAGATTTCCCGTGATCAACGTGTCCAATAATGATTAGGTTAAGGTGCGGCTTCTCTGCTTTGCTCATTTTTCCTCCTCCAATTGTTTTATTTCTTCCTCCAAATATTGGTGAAATTCGGTTTACACCACTGTTCTTTCGACAATATTAAGTTTGCTTTCCACGATAACACTAACAACATCTATGGCCAAGCTTTGCCAACCGACGTAACCTGCAAAACCATTTTTCCCTCCGCATACATAGATATAGTCACACGCTTGGATTCCCGGAGGCTACAATATGCCGACCAACTTGCCAGTAGAAGCAAAAAAGAAGTGGAACGAAGCTTCCATAGCCAGAAACCCGAAAGAGAAGCTTCAACATTTGCAGGAATTTCTAAGCCTAGTTCCAAAACACAAAGGCACAGAAAAACTTCGGGCGCAGGTCAAAAGAAAAATGGCTTCGTTACGAAGAGAAATGGAAGAGAAAAAGCGAAAAGTAAAATCGCGAGGTCCAACTTTTTTCATTGAAAAAGAAGGAGCTGCTCAAATTGTCATTCTAGGACAGACGAAAGTAGGGAGAAGCAGCCTTCTAGCCTCTGTTACAAACGCGAGAGTTGAAGTTTCTACTTATGCATTTTCGACGCGGGAGCCTGTTCCCGGTATGCTGCTTTTTGAGGACATTCAACTTCAAATCGTTGAGGCGCCAGCCTTAATTGGAGGTTCTGCTGAAGGAAAGGCTTGGGGCCTGCAGACTCTGGCCTTGGCGCGGAATGCTGATGGTTTGATTCTGATGGTTGACTTGGACAGAAATCCCTGTGAACAATTTTCGCTTATATTGGATGAGCTTGAAAAAGCTCGCATTCTCGTTAAGAAACCCACTGCCCGAGTGGAAATGGAGAGGAAACATATGGGAGCCGGCTTAAGGGTTTTCACAATCGGTAATTTAGTCAATTGCACGCTAAAAGACGTGAAGCAGCTGTTGAGGAGTTATGGAATTTCCAACGCTGTTGTGAGAATCTACGGCAACGCTACCCTTGATGATATCGAAGAGTCAGTTTTTGAAAGTGTTGTATTTCGCCCAGCGGTCGTGCTGGCAAACAAGTTCGATGTGGAAGGTGCCTCAGAAAGATTCGACAAATTGAAGAGATCTATTGGAGAAGGCTGGAAGCCAATTGCAGTGTCTTGCAAAACAGGATTTGGACTAAGAATGCTCGGTGCCGAGCTCTTTAAATCGCTTGAGGTCATTCGAGTTTATACCAAAAACCCAAGTAGCAAGAAACCATCTCAAGCCCCGTTCATCTTGAAGAAAGATGCCACTATTGAGGAATTGGCGAAACAGATTCACAGCGACTTTTACAGCCGATTTTCTTATGCGAAGGTGTGGTCAAAGAGACTTCCCTTTAGCCCACAAAAGGTAGGTTTATCCTTCGTTTTAGATGATAAAGACGTTGTGGAAATGCATGCACGATAGGCTTATCTATTAGCCCTGGCGATTCTTTCCAATTCGTTGCGTTTAGACACCGCATGGCTTTTTATGTCATTATTTGCGGCCAGAATCAGCTCGTCTGCAATGCATTCTTCTATACTGCGGGGATTGCCAAAGGTTGAATTTCTAGCTCCTTCAGAAAGCAGGCGTAAGGCAACGTCTACTCTTCTTTGAGGTGAAATGTCAACGGCCATGTGATAGGCAACGCCACCGTAGCTTATTCTGGTTGTGGCTTCGCAGGGAGCGGAGTTTTCAACGGCTTTCACAAGGACTTCAATAGGGTTCTTTCCAGTTCGCAGATGGATTATTTCAAAGGCGTTTTTCACAGTGTTTATAGCTCTCGCCTTTTTGCCTGCATGTTTCCCAGGTCTCATCAAGTTGTTTATGAATCTTTCAACGATGTTTACTTCTGCTTTGTGAAATCGGTGATGCTCATGTCTTCCCATGCTGTGAGGCACAAAAACCTGTCCCAAGGAGATGTATTTCTTTAAGCCGAGGTCATGTACCTCGATGTCTTCATAACTCCATTTTCCGAATAGCTGTATCTCCTCCGCTTGTTTAGTCACTTGCTTTCATCCCTCTAGCGCATTGGCTTTTGTTTTCTACCGTACACAAGTTCCTTTAAGGATACACCGTTCACCGTAGTTACTCTCCATCTTACACCTGGAATGTCGCCCATAGCTCCTCCTCGGGAACCACCAATTCCCTCAACTATTACTTCATCATGTTCATCTACTATGTTTAGGGCTCCGTCGCCAGGTAGAAAAGCAGTGATGGATCGACCATTCTTGATGAGTTGTGTTCTCACACACTTTCTGATCGCGCTGTTGGGCTGCTTGCTCTCCACACCGACCTTTTCCAAAACGATTCCCCGTGCCATAGGTGCACCTTGAAGGGGATCAGCTTTAACATCTAGCCTCAACATTCGCCGTTTGTAATAGCGGTCGCTCCAACGGAACTTCTTCCTTTTTTTAACCAGCTGTCTTGCCGCGAATTCGCCTTTTGGCGACTTTGAACCCATTCTTTCGAATCCTCTCGCTACGATAAGACCATTTCTGATATTTAAACTGTCACACATAGGAGAATACAGATGGACATGTAGCGGTTCTGAAATGTTTTGCGACTGCCCAAATGCTGCTTAGGTTCACTATGATTACTGTTTGAGCAAACTTACAACATAAGTCCCAATGATGCGCAGAGGTTTCAGTTTCTCTAGCATTGACAAAGTTTCCGTTAATCAGAGGGAACTTCGATGTACGGCTTCATCTATCCTCTTGAAGTTTGGAACTACTTAGTGCTTTGACGTAGGCTGATTGGTCTAATTTGGTCAGCAACGCATTTCTTAGCCTCTTTGGCTCTGTCTCTACGATATTGACTTGGCAAGCGTCGTGAAAACTGATGAAACTTCCCAAAGTCGCCATCAACTCGGCAATCGTGTCTTCTTGGAGGCGTTTTTCTTCTAAAATCAGAGTGTTGATGATCAAGGTTCTGTTTTTTCTGTCCAATTTTGGATCTATCCTTCCAACGAAACTAGTACCGGAAAGGATTGGCATGGTATAATATCCGTATTGTCTCTTCTCTGGAGGCTTGTAGATTTCCCAAGAATAGCTGAAATCAAACACTTCGGCTATCATTCTTCGGTTCCAGATGAGATTGTCAAGAGGTGCAATGAAACGAGCTTTTCCTTCAATTGAAAAATCTTCAGCGGCTTCAAGGTCGCTCAAACATGCTTCCAGAACGTAGTAGATATGCTTGATTCCCTCGATCTTAACTGGGAAGAGCTTTTTCTCCTCGACCATCTTTTTGACTAAGGTCTTGCGCTGAGCAGTTCTCAAGTCAAGCCATCCGAATCTCCAGTCGCGCACATCGACGAAGCCGTAAGCTCGCATGTACTTCTCAGCCATAAATCTGTCGTATTCTTCTCTGCTTGGCGTCTCAGTGTTCAAGCCTTTAGGCAGAATGTGCTCTGTCAAGTCATAGTGCCGAAGATTTCCCTCCACGTGGTGAATCATCACTTCTCCGCTGTCCCAAAGCAGGTTCAGAATGCGATTTGCTGCTTTACCTCCCATATTTTCTTTAAAATCTTGTGCACATACTGGGCCTTCAGCTTTGATTATTGATAAGATGTGGTGTATATCATCTTCGTGCTGTTTTCGCCTAGCTTTCAGACGTTCGTAGAAAGGGGAGTGGAACTCCGTATAATTCTTCATTCGATAGCGGAAATATCGGAATTCTTCTGTGGGGATGATTGATTTCCCATTACACCAGTATTCGAAGACTGCTCTGTCCTCATAGAGTAACGCGTTTAGATGTGAGGGTCTGTAATCGCTGACTCTGTTATGAAGAACTAGGTGATGGTTGCGGTGGATAACACGAACCGGATCGATTTGGACGCATTCAAGACGCTTAATTGATTCTAGTGTCCCTGTCTTTCCACTGCTTCGATGGAAGCCTTGCCTGGCAATGAGAAATCTTCTAGCTGTCTCCTTTGAGACCTTTTTTGGGTTCATACTGCTATTCTCTGAATTTCAAGGGGATCTTTTCACCTGAACGGTTGTAAACCGCAACATCCTCTTTTCCTGCAAAGGGGTATGCTGCTATCATTATTATTCTTCCGAAGGAACGGTTCAAATCTTCTGTTGAGGGCTTTGCTACGCCTGAGGGGTGCGAGTGGAAGCTTCCGGCAAGTGAGAGGTCCATTGGAAGCATGTGTGCAGGGAATGTTGTGAAGCCTTTGCCGTGGGTAGCTAACGGAGGGATGACAAGATCTGTTATTTCGATTCTATTCTCTTTGGATTTGCAACGGAGGAGAAGCATGGTCTCTCGGGGGTACATTGCTCTAGCATTTTCCAGAATGACATCCAGTAGTCTTCGGCTAATCACAACCTCAGTATACATTGCGATCATCAAGATCAGATGTTATTTCACATTTATATTAGTCGTTTGAATATTAAGACGGGCTGGGGGGCAATAAGTGTCGACTTGGCGCCTGCTAAAACCTAAAACACACAATGCCTTTGTCAATATGGCTATTGATGAGGCTATTCTGCGAGCTAGAATCTGCGAAAGAGCGCCTAATACTTTGCGGCTTTTTCGTTGGCATCCTTCAGCCGTTTCGATTGGTCGTTTCCAGAGCATCACCGATGAAGTTAACTTGGAAAACTGCAGGCTTCATGGTGTAGATGTAGTTAGGCGTATCTCGGGTGGCGGTGCGGTTTATCATGACTCGGATGCTGAGATGACCTACAGTGTTGTCGTGAAACGCGGGGACTTGGGAACAAATGATGTTGCAGAAGCCTATGGTCGCATCTGTGATGGGCTGATTGAAGCTGCTCATATTCTTGGTGTGAATGCAGAGTACAATAAAGGCAACGTGAAACAGTGCCCGAACATAATCGTTGAAGGTCGAAAAATCTCGGGGAGCGCTCAAGCACAAAAGAAAGGTGTGATTCTTCAGCACGGCACTTTCCTGATTAATGTTGATCTAAAGAAGATGTTTACGTTCCTCAAGACTCCCTGGAAAGACGCTTGCTTAGATGTGGTGAGCATTGCAGAAAGGAAGATTACATCTGTTGCTGATGAATTGGATGACCAAGTGTCAGATGATCAGGTCTTCCACGCACTGTCTAAGGGATTTGAGAAGGCTCTTGGCATAGATCTTATGGAAGGGAGTCTGACAGATTACGAGCTAAATCTCGCCGAGGAACTGAAAACTGAGAAGTTTTCAACGCACAAGTGGACCTTCGAAGGCAAGTCTGAGCTTTAAGTCTCTAACCAGTCAGTTAGTTTCATATCTCTTCCGAGCTTTATGTCCATTGGCTTGAAGGTTTGCTCCAGAGCAGTCGTTAAGTTGCGAACATAATCCTCTACATTAATCTCAGCCAAACTCTTCACATAATCAATCGGCTTCACTGTGAACACTCTTCCCTTGTATCTGAAGGGTTTAACCTTAATGAACTGAACAGTGTCTCGGCGCCCTAGCTTCTGACCAGCGTCAATCAACTGCAAAGCGCATTGGTAGGGCTGAGGCATAATACTAGTTGTGCCTGCCCTTTCCTCTGGATCATGATACAATTGTACCGAATAGACGAGGTCTTCAAGATTTACATCTCGTTCTCGAATCCCTCTTATTGCCTCGCGAACCATAGAGATTATCTCCTTTTTAGCCGAAACATATTGTTCTACGTTTCTCACATGACCGAGCACCTTGATGCAGTTGCGAAAGACCTGTTGGATGAAGTTCGGTGCGTTTGACTTTATGGCTGTTAGACCTTTCAGGTCTGGGCTTCCGTTCTCCGTTATGCCGAAGTATGCTTTTTTGGCCTTTGGCAACACGCAAAGAGTATATTGCTTTTCTACGGCTAGGTCAAGATCCAAACGTTTTTTCACCGTGTCAATTAGATTTTCAACCTGGGTCGCTGACGGATTGTCCAGGAAGATGGAGTCGGTGTCGCCATACGTTGGATGCATCCCGTTTTCCTTTGCGATTTCCCATGTCGTCTGCAATGCCCACCGCCCGTAGCCAGTTATGGACTCCGCTAGCGGTGGACATGCAACTCCATGGATGCGAACGGTTACGCCGTAGCTGGAAACACTGATCAGTTTAAGCAGCTTTGAGGCGGCTCTTGCTAAGCGCCTCTCTTTTTCTGGAATGGAGGTGTCTTTAGATAAGGGTTTAAACCAGTGAATCCTGAGATCCTTTAATGCTCCTATCAGCAGAGAGTAGAAGCCCTTGCGTTTTGTGCAAATGTGGTGTTCTATTTCAGAGATTTTGCTAGCCTTGCATTCTTCGTGGGGGCAGTCTACTGTTTCGTATGAAAGATTGTAACTGTCAATGCAGCTGGGATATAGGCTTTCAAAATCGCAAACAACAGTATTGAAATATGCTCCTGCTTCTGGTTCGATAGTGAGGGCACCGGGGACTCTGTGGGTTTTAAGGCCTCTTCGTAGTTCTTTAGATGTTGGGATTAAAATATTGTTTCTTCGTAGATGCGTATAAATCATAGCTTTTATCCAGTCGCTTACTCTTCTGCTGGTGTAGGCTTCCGGGACTGGAATGTTGGTTATTCTCGCAAGCAGGAAGGCCAAGTAGGTTCGCTCCACACTGTCCTCTTGTCTCTTCCTTCCACCTAGCAAATCTGCAGCTGCTTCGGGAATTGGCTGAAGGCAGAGATTAAACCATTCTTGGATCTGGGCATACTTAGGGGAATACATATTCCTCTGATGTGCAAAAGCTCTTCCAAACTTCTGTTTCAAGCTATAGTTAACATCTTTGACCACTACAAAGTTGTCGCCTTGTTTAGTATAAGGGGCGCCGAAAACCAGCTTACTATCGTAAATGTAACTTCGACCATATTCAATCTCGCTTTCCCACACATCGCTAAACCGTGTTTTTAGCTTCTTAAGAAGCAATGGAGTCCAAGCCTTGATCTTCACAAGCTGTGTCCTTTCATCTGTGAACAGGTTTCGCTTCTTAACAAGCTCTACTTCGCCTTGAACGCTTGCAACCGCGTCTTCTTCATCCTTTGATAAAGGATAAGCCGCTAGGAAGTAGGGCTTATAGCTTTTGATGCCATACTTTCTAATTTCCCCGCTGGAAGGGTCGAAAAACTCCAGTTGAATTTCACGATTTGCGTCGGTGAAATTTGCGTTCCATAAGTATAGCTTCATCGTCCTGTTATACGTCTAGGTTGACCTCAGTAAAAACTATTATGAAGAAGCATTATCACTGAGAAGGGATTGTCAGAGAATAGAGGATTTGCGGAAGTCTTTTAAAGGAACCAAAGACACAAATGTCTCAACAGAGGAGCGTCTTGGATGAAGAAAAAGCTGATGGACATTCTGGCTTGCCCCATCGACAAATACTACCCTCTTGAGCTTCACGTTTTTGAGGAGAAAGAAGAAATAGTTGAAGGATTAATCATTTGTCCGAAATGCTTACGCTGGTTTCCTATCCGTGATGAAATCCCTGAGATGTTGCCAGACGAACTCCGCGACGAAAAGGATGAACTCCCGTTTTTGAGAAAGTGGAAAAACAAGGTTCCCACGAAGATTCTTGAAGAAGGCAAACCTTTCAACTTTGGGGCAAAAGCCAAGAAGAAGTAAGCGAGTCAGATTCGATCAAGCTTGAGTTTTATGGAGCTTCTTTTTTCAGATGACTTTATAGCTGCTTCAGCGATCACGAGAGCTTTTAAGCCGTCAACGCCTGTGACTTCTGGTTCCTTGTCTTCAATTATGCTTTGGGCGAAATGTTGCAGCTCCAACTTCAGAGGTTCTCCCCATTCATATCGCGGCTTCAATGTTTTCTCCAAGGTCTCCACGGTAATCTCCTGTGTAAGATAGTCAAGGGATAGGATGGCATCGCTGCCTGTAAGCGTTAAATTCCTGATTCTGCTAGGTGTCAACCAGTTTGCTTCTATGAAAGCTGTCTTTCCCCGTTCAAAGGAGAGCATGATCTGAGCGTAGTCTTCGAATCTCGCGTGTTTCAATTTCCCAACCCTTGCGAAAACAGTCGTCGGGTCTTCTCCGAAGACTTTCCTCACCATGTCTATTTCATGAATTGCATAATCCTTTACAATTCCTACATCGCCAATTCTTTCCGGCCACTTTGAAACCCGTTTAGCGGTTCCTGAGACAAGTTGGCCGATTTCTCCCTTCTCCAGCAGTTCTTTGGCGTGTTGGATCACTGGATTGAATCTTTCTATGAAACCTACCATCAAATGCCTCTCCTTCAGTTCTGCAAAGTTCACAATTTCCTTTGCTTCTCTGATTGTGCTGGCTAATGGCTTTTCCACAAGTGCATGCTTTCCTGCTTTCAACGCTCTGCTAGCTTCTGCTGCGTGGGTTGTTGTCCACGTACAGATGCTAACGGCTTCAACATCTTCTCGTTTGACCAGTTTTCGACTGTCACTGTACGCCTCGACACCATATTGACCTGCAATTGCTTTTGCTCTGTCTATCTTAACATCACAGACCGCCAACAGCTCAGTTTCAGAGAGTTCACTGAACACCCTCGCGTGATTCTTACCCCAGAAGCCTACGCCAATAACAGCTACGCCCAGCTTACTCACTTTGTCCAAACTCCTCTTCCTAAACCACGATATACAAAGCCATACTTTTCTGCTTTAACTGGATCTATCACATATCCAAGATCCACTATTGCTGGCGACTTCCTAGCTAAGACCCTAATTCTCTTCAAGTTCAATCTTTCAAATTTTGAATGACCAACAAGTATAACTATGCAGTCTGTCTTTTCTGCAACCTTTGACAAGCGTTCTGCTTCGAAACCAAGCTCTGTAAGCTCTCTTCTGGAAAAAAACGGGTCGTAAACCTGTACGCTGCGTACTTTCTTCTTAAGAAGGTTGATAGTTTTCTTTGTCATAATTCCAGGAGGTTCTTTGGCATTAGGAAACCGTGAAACTCCCAAAACTGAAACTTTTGCTCTTCTCACTGTCTTGCCGCAAACTTTCAAAGCGTCTCTCATCAAACGAACCGTGTAATCTGCAATTTCATCGTTTACTCTTCTAGCCATAAGTGGCAGGCGAAGTTTCATGTTCACGTTTTCGGCTTCTTCCAGAAGAAGATAGAAGTCCTTTCGAAGTGAGCCATCCACTATGCCGGGTCGTGATAAATGAAATACACTGCCTTTGTTGGCTGTCTTCAAGGCTTCGCGAAAGTCTATGTTGAGTTTCTCGCACAATAAAGCGAACTCATTTGCCAAGGCAAGATTGGTTTCGCTTTTCGCCTTTTGGAAAAGATTTACTGCTTCGGCAGCTTTTATGCTGCTGACTTCTGTGAGATCTGACCCTGCGATTCTGGTCAGGATTAGGTTTGCTGTTCTGAGGCTCGATTCGTCAATGGCACTTACGACTCGGGGTGGGGTATTGCCTTCGACGGATTGTCCGTGGAAACTTGTTTGAGCGGGGCTAAATGCTAGGCCAAAGTTCATTCCGGCTTTTAGCCCAGAGGTTTTTTCCAGAATCTCTCGCATGGAATTTTCTACAGTTCCGGGGCCAGTTGTGCTGACGAAGAGAACAAAAGCTCCTTTTCTTAGACCCATGCCGACTTCTTTACATGTTTTTTCGAGTAAAGAATAATCTGGCCTTTTCTTCCGGTCAATCGTGGTTTCTGTGGCTATGACGATGATGTCGCTTTCAGATGTGGTCTTTCTGACCTCAGAGGACACGGTAAAAGTGCTGTCTTTCACGTATCTTCTTAGTCTACGGTGAGCTTTTTTGAGAAATGGAGCTCGTCCTTTTCTTAGCAATTTGAGTACATGAGGATTTGTGTTTACGCCCACTACTTTGAACCCGGAATCTGCAAAAAGGCAAGCATGTGGAACACCGATCTTGCCGCATTCTATGATGCTCACGGTGTAGTTCTTGCATTTTTCGTGGGTGTCAATGTCTTCTCTGCTGATGTTCATTATGCTAGACATTACTTTCACTTTATGATCGCTGATCTAAACAGTTGAGCTACGGGTCTCAAAGGGCGCTCTGACTTTGAAGGCTTGTAATGTGTTTAAAGTTTCTGCTTAAAACTTTTCGGATTATGGGTACGCTACCTGTAATTCCCTTTTTTTCCGTCCTTTTTGAGCGAAATACCCTGTCCTGGCATGCGCTTACGCGCTTGCCGAGACGAGGAGAAATCAACCTGAAAGTGGAAAGATGAGATATATTCCGGAGATCTTTGAAGACGTGAAACGACCTGCCGTAAGTTCAATGCAATCTCTAATGAGTTAAAAGCGCAGAGTAAGGATCAAAGTGAAGCAATGATCTGGTGAAGTTTCTGTTTATATTCCTTAACTAGTTTACCTGCCTTTTCCCTTGTTCTTGCTTCGCCATAAAATCGGTATACCGGTTCGGTTCCACTGGGTCTTATCAGTATGGAACTTTTGTCTGGGAGCCACAATTTTACTCCGTCAATAGTCTCAGGACTTAGGTGTTTGACTTCTGCTGTTAGTCTCTTGAGTACAAGCGCTTTCTGTTCGTTTGGGCATTTTACCTTGTCCTTTTCAAGATAGTAGAGGGGCATTTCACCAATCAGTTGAGACAGCTGTTTGCCAGTTTTCGCCTTTATGTTCAATATTAAGGCGGTTGTCATTGCGCCGTCGCGCACGGGTTGATGCGGTCCATAAAATACGCCACCGTTTTCTTCGCCGCCCAACTTTGCTTTGAGTTTCTTCATAGTGAAAGAGACAATTGTGCTGCCTACTTCGGTCCAAACCAGCTTGCCACCGTATTTTTCTCCAACATCTTTGACGACCCGTGAGGAACTTATAGGTGTGACGATAGTTTCTCCCCTGTTTGTTTGGAGGAAGTCTTTTTCTATGAGGGCGAAGGTGCGGTCCCCCCATTGTACTTCTCCTTTGTCATCTATGAAAATGGATCGGTCTGCATCGCCGTCGAAGGCTACTCCGAAATCTGCTTCAGCAACCTTCACTGTTGTTGCAAGGTCTTGTAGGTTTTCAGGTCTGGGTTCCGGGGGTCTGTTTGGAAATGTTCCGTCAATGTTGGCGTTTATGGTTGTGACTTTACATCCAAGTTCTCTAAGCAGATAGGGTGTTACCAATCCGCCTACGCCGTTTGCAGCGTCCACCACAATGTGGTAACGCTCTTTTCTAATAGCGGCTATGTCAACATGTTTTTTCACAGCCTCCTTGTACTCGTACAAGACTCTGGGCAAATCGTGCACATGTCCGATGCTATCCCAAGCGACCCGTTTCGCCTTGTTTTCAAAGAATATGTTTTCGATTTTGACCTCTTGGTGTCTCGGGATTTCTACGCCGTCTCTGGCCATGACTTTTATTCCATTGTATTCTGGCGGGTTATGAGACGCTGTAATCATGACGCCGCCGTCCATCCTGTGATTCTTGGCTGCGTATTGAATACACGGCGTGGGGGCCATTCCAGCATTATAGACGTCGCAGCCTGTTGAGACTAGCCCTCCAGTAACTGCATTTGCCAGCATGATATTGCTGACTCTGCCATCATATCCTAGGATGATTCTGCCTCGATTGAAGAAGGTGCCGATGGCAGCCGCGATATTTGTTGCAAACTCCGGGGTTAACTCTTTGTTAACAACTCCGCGGATGCCGTTAGTCCCGAACAATCGTTTTGTGTTTTCCATTTTCATGCTTCTCTGTTATGTTATACAAGTAGGTGTGAGTACTTCCTCGGAGATTTCTTTTGCAGGGCAGATTTTGACGTCTTTTGTGAGGGTTATGTTATCTTGGATTCTGGCGTTATCACCTACTAAGCACCCTTCCCCGATTTTCACCTTCTCTCCGATAGTGACAGATTCGCCGATTATCGCTCCTTGAACGGTTGCGAAGTCTCTGATTGCCGTGTATGGGAAAACTATTGAATCTCTGATGCGAACTTCTTTCCCTACAGAAACCTTTTTTCCAAGCGACACGTTTGGACCAATGATAGATCCTTCATCTATGGTAACATCTTCTCCAGTAGCTACGGCTTTCCTGATTTCTGTTTTTCTTTTGATTTTAGCTCCTGTAGAACGAGCGTTTCTCTCTATTCCAGCTTCAAGCCAAAGCCTGTTGGCCTTAATCAAGTCTGCTGGCTTTCCAACATCAACCCACAAAGCCTTAATCTTGTGACCAAAAAGCTGTCCTTCTTTCGCAAGTTTTGGAAAAACCTCTCGCTCTATAGAGCACGTTCTACCAGCTGGAATATATTCATATTGGGGTAGGCCATATCGGTCCACCTGCGAGAATATAGTTGAAAATGTCTGGCTCAAAGACGTAGATTCCAGCGTTTGCTAGGTTACTAGGCGCGTTCCGGGAAGGTTTCTCTATAAATTTCGTGATGCGATTCTCGACCGATAGCTCCACCACTCCAAAGCGACTTGGATCCGCAACTCTGCGGAGCGCCACAGTGCCAATGCCCTCGTTGTTTTTGTGTCTTTCCATAATCTCTCTGTAATCGGCATCGGTCAGGATGTCACCGTTCAAAACAAAGAATGGGTCTCTCTGTCCCAACAGCTTTTCAGCTTTTTTCACAGGACCCCCAGTTCCCAAAGAGCTTTGAGGAGAGCCTGTGGTTTCTGACGTTGGTGCATCTCTGGAGTAACGAAGCTTCACTCCATATTTTGACCTGCCGCAAGCTCGTTCAAGGGCATCTGCCATAAAATTCACGGCCAAGACGGCCTCCTTCACCCCGTTTGCGGCGAGCCTTTCAAGCGTTAAATCGAGAAGGGGTCTGTTTGCTATGGGAAAAAGGAGTTTTGGCCTCGTACAGCTTAAAGGTCGCAACCTTGTTGCGAATCCTCCTGCCAATATTAAAGCTTTCAATATTCTCTCAGTTCTCCGATTAGGGATTCTAGATTCTGTGATACTCGACTAAAAACTTTGTCAAAAGATGGAAAGATTCCTCTGATGCTTAACGCTAGTCCTTTCTATTTCTGGATGTTTGCTTCCATTTCTGCAAGCATTTTGCTCAATTTGTGGGGCTATTCCCATTCTATTGTTGCTGGCGGTTTGTGGGTAATGTCGTAGACTACTCGGGTTACTTCAGTTATTTCATTAGTTATCCTTGATGAAATTCGTTCAAGGACTTCGTAGGGAATCCTAGCGAAACTGGCAGTCATGGCTTCTCGACTTTGAACAACTCGCACAGCCACCATACACCCGTAGGCTCGTGCGTCTCCCTTGACCCCTGTGCTCCTAGTGTCAGCCAAAACCGCGAAATACTGCCACAATCCATCCTTCAAACCAGCTTTTTCAATCTCGCCAGTGACAATTTTATCCGCTTTTCTTAAAATATCCAATCTGGCTTCTGTAATCTCACCTATGATTCTCACAGCCAGTCCAGGTCCTGGAAAAGGCTGTCTCTTAACGATTTCATTTGGCAATCCCAACTTTTTGGCGACTTTTCGCACTTCATCTTTATACAAGTCTCTTAACGGCTCCACAACTGCTTTGAACTCCATCTTGGTTGGCAATCCAGCAACATTGTGATGGGTCTTTATCTTGTCTGAGAATTTCCGGAACCCCGATTCAATTCTATCTGGATAAATAGTTCCTTGCAAGAGATATTCTGCATCAACCTTCCTTGCTTCTTCCTCAAAAACGCGGACAAACTCTTCACCTATAATCCTACGTTTCCGCTCTGGATCAGTGATGCCTCGGAGTTTCTGAAGAAATCTTTGTCGGGCATTGATGGCCTTGAAGTCAATTTCCAAGTTCTTAAACGTGTTGTTGACAAATTCTGGCTCATCTGCCCGCATGAAACCGTGGTCGACGAAGACGGCTGTCAACCTTCTGCCTACAGCTTTGGCTGCAAGGGCGGTTGCAGTGCTTGAGTCTATGCCGCCGCTTAGTGCCACTATTGCTTTGCCACTGCTTACTGTTTTTCGAGTTTCAGCTACTGCTTTTTCCATAAAGTCTTCCATTTTCCAGTTTGGCTGACACTTGCATACTTCAAAGACAAAGTTCTTCAGCATCGTGTCTCCGTTTTCGGTGTGAATTACTTCGGGGTGCCACTGCAGCCCGTAGATGGGGTTTTTTTTGTGGCGAAAGGCGGCGACTGGAGAGTTTTCGGTGTGAGCTAGGGCTTCGTATTCATTCGGGAGGCGGTAGACTGTGTCGCTGTGGCTCATCCAGACTTTTTCTCGGCTACTTAGGCCTTTCAGCACGCCGACGGGTTTGTCTATTGATGCGAGGGCAATGCCGAACTCTCTTTTCTCTGCAGGTTTGACTATCCCTTTGGTAATGTGGGCTATCAGTTGATGGCCGTAACACAGTCCTAGAACTGGAAGCTTCAAGTCGAGGATTCTTGGGTCGATTTTGGGGGCTTTTGTTTCAAATACGCTTTGGGGACCGCCAGACAGCACAAGGCCTTTAACGTTGACTCTTGTCTGCATTTTCTCTATTTCGACGGGTGGAATGTTGTGGGAAACTATTTCTGAGTAGACATGGTTTTCCCTTATTCTCCTTGCTATTAAGTGGCAGTATTGACCGCCGAAGTCTAAGACTAGAACTGTATCTGCTTTCATGTCAATTCCAATCTTGGGCATTCTGAGTAGAGTGAAGATGTTGGTTACTTTACTGTTACGGTTCTAATCGAAAGAGCCCCTGCTCGAAATTGTCTGTCATCAGCCTTATCACATGTGAATGGTAGCCATTAGGTTTTTAAGAGCAGAGCATGTTATCGGGTTCAGATTGGTGGATACAGGATGAGTTTTGCGGTAGAAGCAGAGGATCTCGTGAAGGTTTTCGGCAGCATAAGAGCTTTGGATGGGCTGAGTTTCAAAATTGAGGCAGGTGAGATTTATGGGCTTATTGGCCCGAACGGTGCAGGAAAGACGACGGCGCTTAGAATTGTCTCTACATTGATTCTGCCGACATCTGGCTCTGCAAAGGTTTATGATCTTGATGTGGTTACGGAGGCTTCAGAAGTCCGCAAACTTATAGCTTATCTTCCTGAGGAAGCTGGAGCCTACAAAAATCTTTCAGGAGAGGAGTATCTGAAGTTTATGGCAAAGTTTAGTTCAAAAAGCAAAGATCTCCTAGAGGAGACCGTTGAAAGTGCCGCAGGGATTTCCGGGCTTGGCCGTCGCCTGCGCGATAAGGTTAAGACTTACAGTAAAGGCATGAAACGTCGGCTTCTTGTAGCTAGGGCTCTGATGACAAAGCCGAAGCTCGCAGTGTTAGATGAGCCAACGAGTGGATTAGATGTTCTTCATTCGGTTCATGTTAGAGAAATTGTTAAGCAATATGTAGAGGAGTTCGGTGTCACTGTCTTGCTTTCAAGCCACAACATGTTGGAAGTTGAATACCTGTGCGAAAGAGTTGCTTTGATTGATCATGGAAGGATTGTGGCAGAAGGCACTCCAGAAGAGTTGAAGTCGAAGAATAATGTTGAAAATCTTGAAGAAGCTTTCGCGAAGGTGGTTGGGCTTGCTTGAAGATTTGGGAAATGTCGTTATAAAAGAACTGAAGGAACTACTGCGTGATCCGAAAATCCTTATTGGAATGATCGTTGTCCCGCTTGTAATGTTCCCAGCTCTGGGTTTTGTTATCAGAGGGTCGATGGAGTCTACGCAGCAGCGTCTTCAAAACCTCCGAATCGGACTCGCCGACCTTGACCGTGACGTTATCAGTGAAAACCTGACGTATTTCTTCAAAACGGTTCTCAATGTGACAATCGTCGATATCAACGCTTCAAATGTAGAAGAAGCAGTGGGAATTCTGCAGACAAAGACAAACGCAACGGATCTAATAGTGATCCCCGACGGGGTGACGGAAAACGTATCGCAGGGGAAACCCGCAGTTATTGAAGTCTACAGTGTTTTTTCTGGAACTGGAGGAATAGCTGAAACTGCAGGTTCCTCGGCTGTAAGTCAGTATTTGGAGCTTTTCAAGAGATGGTTGGCGCCTGATCCATTTCAAACGATGCAAAAGTCAATCATCAAAGGTAAGCCCACAGACGTGCCTCCTGCCGTGCTCTTCAGTATAATGTACTCGCAAGTATTTGCGCTGCCTATCACTATTAGCGTGTTGCTTGTCTTCTCCATGCAGATTGCTGCCACTTCTGTGGCTTCAGAAAAGGAAGAGAAAACCTTGGAAACATTGCTGAGTCTACCTATCAGCCGATTTACAATCTTGTCAGGAAAGCTCGCAGGTTCAATTATTGTGGCGGCTGTTGGAGCGATCGCTATCATTATCGGGTTTAACTATTACATGGGGTCTTTTATGGTGATAGGTGACTTAGGGGCCTCTGTAGACCTGGCAGCAATAGGGTTGGCACCAACGGTTCTGGGCTACGCTGTTCTGGGGGCATCGGTCTTTATGGCTCTGCTTTCAGCCCTTGCCTTGGCAATTATTATATCAGCTTTTTCTGAGGACGTAAGGGGTGCACAGTCCATCGTCGGCTACCTTTACGTCGTTATTATGCTGCCCATGTTTATCATCATGTTCACAGACTTCAACTCGCTGCCATTGGCTGCTAAGATTGTCTTGCTAGCTCTTCCCTATACTCATCCGATGCTTGCAGCTCAAGCCACTCTCAGTGGAGACTACTTGACAGCGATTCTCGGCGTGGTCTATGTTGCGGTTTTCACTGTTGTCCTACTATATATTGCTGCGAAGCTCTTCGCCACAGAGAAGATTTTGACTGCGAAATTGAAGTTTAGAGGCTTTAAGCTGAGGAAAAAGAAATGATTGGGATTTGGAATAGAATAGAGAAAGGCTGTTGATATACATGGGGCAAGGGTTTCCTCGGATGACAGATAAGACGCATAAGCCGTCTAAAGAGGAAATAATAAACTTCATAGGAGAACATGCAAAAGAAGCTTGGTTGGAGACAGAACGGTTCATCGAGAAACGTTATGACTTTAAGCCTGAGACAGTGTTTTACGGAGCAAAGTATGGATGGACAGTTCGCTACCGCAAAAGCGGCAAAACTTTGTGCTCCCTTTTCCCCCTTATATGCCTTCTGCAACTCCATGGTAGCC
>CAYGBS010000019.1:323-1097 GCA_964348215.1 uncultured Candidatus Bathyarchaeia archaeon | reverse complement strand
AGGAGGGTTCACCGTTCTAATAGTTTTAGGTAAGAAAGAATCTGAAAAGGCTCTTTCAATGAGGGACGAATTGAGTTCTAAAATCAATGAGCTTCTGGGAGACGCAAAACAGTTGCATGATGGACGCTGGCTATGGATTAGATTACTGCAAACAAGTGGCACAGGGGACATAAAGAAGCTTCTGCAAATGAAGAGAAAGCCAAAGAAGGCTTAGTGCGCCGTCTTTGAATTCGAAGTTTACACAAAAGTTGCCTATTTCATCAGATGGCTGTGAGTATCTAAGAACAATACAGTTTCACGACTTAGCTCATGAAAAGGTCTTTACTAGTTGTTCAGACTGTGGAGGCTCTCTCAGATGTATTCCGCCATGGTTGGAGCCATTGCCAGATGCACGCACTTATGTAATTCTCTAGAAGATTTCTCCTCAACGTTAATATGGTTTGATGCTGTTTTGATTATGGGATTGGAAAGGAGTCTACGCGGTGGCAGTTTCTCTAAAAGAATTGCGAGGCGTTCAAATATCCTTCTTTGTTTTGGTCATCGCGATATTTCTCACACTAGACTTAGCGTTAGCACTGTTTGTTATAAACTGGTCGCGACCAGTGTCGGTGTTGATGTTTTCTTTTCTCGTGTTTTTCAACTTCTCTTTTTCGCTTTTGATCTCCAAAAGGGTCCTATCTTTCTTTGTCAGACCTTACCAAGTTCCAAGACTTCGAAACTTGGTGAATAAGCCAAGAGTTGCCATTTTGTACACCACCATGAACGATGTGGTAC
>CAYGBS010000019.1:0-313 GCA_964348215.1 uncultured Candidatus Bathyarchaeia archaeon | reverse complement strand
CTTTCTGTTTGACTGCTACGCTTTTCATAGGCTTGGCAACAAGTGGAAAAAAGGAAGATATACTTTGGGCAACCATTTATGAACTTCAATCCAGAGTTGAAGCATTGGAAAGCAGTAAACAAAGCATGTAGAAAAATAGGCATAACTGAAACGTTAAACAAGAGATTAAAAGCTTCACGGATAAGATTAAACAATTGCAGAGCAAAACGATGCCAAAAAGACTTTGTTAACCCAAAATTCAGATTCGAGATATTCCCAATCTCATTAGTGAGTTCGGGAGATGTCTCCAGTTCTGCCTAGTTCAACCGAACTT
>CAYGBS010000018.1:19964-20510 GCA_964348215.1 uncultured Candidatus Bathyarchaeia archaeon | reverse complement strand
ACGTTCCTTTGGTGGGAGTCAATCATTGTGTGGCCCATATTGAAATTGGAAAACTCACCACAGGTGCTGTAGATCCAGTCACATTGTACGTTTCTGGCGGGAACACAATAGTCTCAGCTTTTGAAGCTGGGTGCTATCGCGTTTTCGGGGAAACCTTGGACATAGCTGTAGGCAACTGTTTAGATGTTTTCGCCAGGGAAGCTGGGCTTCATCAAAGTGGAGGTATGCCTTATGGCGCTATAGTGGAAAAGCTTGCAAACGGAGGAAGGGAGCTGGTTGACTTACCTTATAGTGTGAAGGGTATGGACTTGTCTTTCAGCGGGCTTCTCACAGCAACTGTCAAACTTCTTAAAAGTGGAAAGTATGAGCTTGAAGATTTGTGCTACAGCTTGCAAGAAGTGGCGTTTTCCATGCTTACTGAAGTCACTGAACGTGCACTGGCCCACACTGAAAAAAGCGAGATTCTTCTAACCGGAGGAGTAGGGGCAAACAAGCGATTGCAAGCCATGCTTAACATTGTAGCTAAGGAGCATAATAGTCGCTTTT
>CAYGBS010000018.1:0-19954 GCA_964348215.1 uncultured Candidatus Bathyarchaeia archaeon | reverse complement strand
CTTCAAACATGGGTTAACTACGCCTGTTGGAAGAAGTTATGTCCGGTTAAAGTGGAGACTCGATGCCGCAAGTGCTCCATGGGTTGAAGAGTAACATGCTGATTAAAAAGGGAGCCGAAGCAAGCCTTTTTCTCGAAGACTGGCAAGGTCGAAAGGTAGTTATGAAGCGGCGGCTTCCCAAGAAATATAGGCTTTCAGAAATAGATGAAAAAATCCGCACATATCGAACCATCCACGAGTCTCGGCTTCTTCATTATGCGAAAGAGGCAGGAGTTCCAACACCCACTCTATTTCTGATAGATCTAGCTGATTCGAACATAATAATGGAATTCGTAGAAGGTAAACAGGTGAAGCAGATTTTGGACGCCCTCTCCCCTGAAGATCGTCAACGACTAAGCAGGCACGTCGGTGAACTCATCGGGCGCCTTCACCATAACGAGATTGTACACGGTGATCTTACAACTTCTAACATGATACTGACTCCGACCAGCAAACTGGTTCTTGTTGATTTCGGGCTCGGAGAAAAAGCTGTTGAGCTTGAATTAAGAGGCGTTGACCTTCATCTCATGAAGCGAGCGTTTCAAAGCACCCATTTCCGCCATGCTGAAGAATGCTTCAATGCGGTCTTGGAGGGCTACGCCAAAGTAGTTGGGGCTGAGATGACGAAAGAAGTATTAGGGAAAATAAAGGAGATTGAAGTGCGAGGTAGATACGTATCTGAGAGAAGGAAGTGAAAGGATGATTAAGAGTGCTTGGAGCGTGACGCTTTGGGTATCCAATCTCAAGAAGGCCACAAACTTCTACGAAAGAATTTTAGGGCTTAACAAGAAATACGAATATTCTTCATGTGTGGGCTTCAAATGCGGTGGATTAGAAATTGGGCTTAGACCCGGAAGAAAGACAAAGGAACCTGTGGAAAACGCATTTTCCATCCAGTTCTTTGTAGATAACGTTGACGCTGTATGTGAAGCGCTTAAGGAGAAAGACGTGGTTTTCGTCAAAGAACCTCACGACGAGCCTTGGGGAGGTAGAGAAGCAAGCTTTCTTGATCCCGACGGGAATCTGCTGGAAATCATGCAAATCGATTGGAAAAAGTACTTCGAGGCAAGCATTAAAGGCGTAAAGGCTCCGTGACGTTATGACCAGCTTTCCAAGAGGCAAAGTAGTATTTCTCGTCACTGGCAACATTCATAAGTTTAACGAGGTCCGCTTAGTCTTAAGCGAATATAGAATAGCCACTGCAATGATGAAGCGAGTTGGCGCAATTGAAATTCAGCATGATAACATAGAAGAAATCGCAAAAGCCAGCGCTAAGGATGCTGTTAAAAAATGCAATCTACCCGTAGTTGTAGAAGACGCAGGCTTATTCATTGAAGCGCTTAAAGGTTTTCCAGGACCCTATTCCTCCTATGTTTACAGAACAATTGGCAACAACGGCATTCTAAAGCTAATGAAAAATGTAACCAACAGAAATGCTTGTTTTAAATCGGTCGCTGCGTACCTAGAGCCTTCTATGGATAAACCATCATGCTTTGAAGGAGATGTCAAAGGAGAGATTTTCGTAGAAAAACACGGCGACCAGGGGTTTGGCTTTGATCCAATTTTCAAACCTTTAGGCTCTTCAATCGCTCTTGCTGAAATGGCTGTTGATGTGAAAAACAAGTTATCCCATCGAGCCTCAGCTTTTCACAAGTTTGCCAAATGGTACACGGGACGTTCTTAAGTCTCAGAAGTTTTAAATATACGCAATGTGTCGTTAAATGAGCCTTTGGAGGACAGGCTGGTGCCGAAGCAGGAAAAAGGAAGATCCCATTCAATACGCCCAGTTAGCAAGCGATCCCCTTCATGGTGTGGATATGAGCCTGAAGAAGTGGAAGCACTGGTCATCAAGTTAGCCAGGGAAGGTTACTCTGCCAGTAAGATAGGCACCATACTGCGAGATCAACATGGTATACCGCTAGTGAAGCCTATAACAGGAAAAAGTGTTACTCACATCTTAGCGGAAGCTGATATGGCTCCTTCCATTCCAGAAGATCTTGAAATGCTTATGAAGAAAGCAGCGCGGCTCTCTGCTCATCTTGAGAGAAATAAGATGGACTTGGCAAACAAAAGATCGTTGCAGGTCATAGAGGCTAAGATTCATAAATTGTCCAAGTACTATAAACGGAAAGACGTTTTGCCATCTGATTGGAAATATGAGCCGAAGGCTGCCTCTATCGTCTAGTTCTGGGGTAAACATGGCGGTAGAAGAAAATGACATGAAAGCTTTCACAAGCAGTGCTTCAAAAGCAGCAAATATAATTTCAGAATGCGCGGGAAAAGATGGATTTATTCATGTTGTTTCTCATCTAGACGCCGACGGTTTGGCAGCAGCCGGCGTCATTGGTAAAGCCTTGCGGAGACTGTGCGCCAATTTCCGGATAAGAGTCCAGCAGTGGATAGACGAGAAAATTGTGGCAGACATAACTTCCTGCAAACCTGCAATAAGTGTTTTTACAGACTTCGGAAGCGGCTACCTGAATGTGTTGAACGAACATCTTTCCAATCACCAATTAGTCATCTTGGACCACCATCAACCAGTAGGGGAAGCTACTGAGGACACGTTCCAGGTAAACCCTCATCTTCATGGCATTGATGGCTCCAGAGATATTAGCGGTGCAGGTGTTGCGTATTTCGTGGCCAAGGCGTTGGATGACGCAAACAAGGACCTGGCTGACATAGCAGTAGTAGGCGCCTTAGGTGATCTGCAAGACAAGTATGAACGAAGGGCGTTGGGCGGGCTCAACGATAAGATTGTAGCTGATGCCGTGGCAGCAGGGTGCTTGAAAGTTGAGAGGGACCTCATGTTTTTCGGCAGAGAAACCCGACCAATACACAAAGCCCTAGCGTACACTACTAGCCCTTTCCTCCCAGGCCTCAGTGGCGAAGAAGATAAGAGCCTTGCGTTTCTTGTCGGTTTGAACATAAAACCAAAACATGGAGACAAGTGGCGCGCGCTGAGAGACCTTTCAGAAGAAGAGAAACGGCAGTTATGCTCAGCCCTTTCAGACCATCTAATCTCCAAAGGCTATCCAAGCGATGTGTTGAGTTTGATAGGAACAGTGTACAGTCTTGTCCACGAGGAGCCATGGACCCCACTGAGAGATGCTCGAGAATTCTCAGTTCTGCTTAATGGTACTGGCCGCATGGAAAAAGCAGGCTTAGGCGTTGCCATCTGCATGGGAGATAGAGGCTTAGCTCTGGAGCAAGCGGAAAAAGTGTTGGGTGAGTATAGACAGACTATTACAAAGTACTTGAGTTGGCTAATGGAGAAGCCTGACCGAATCACCGAATTGGATAGCATATATGTAGTTCATGGCGGAGATTTCATTAACGAGAAGGTTATCGGTACCCTTTCTTCTATACTCTCCACTAGTCTTCCGAAGCCTGAGAAACCTATTATTGCCTACGCGGCTGTCGATGAAGATGATATTGTGAAAGTTTCAGCTAGAACTTTAGATATGCTGACCAGTAAAGGATTGGATCTCGGGGAGATTATGCGTGTGGCTGCAGAACAGTTTGAGGGAAAAGGCGGAGGGCATGACATTGCCGCAGGGGCTCAGGTCCCAATAAAGGATGCGGAGGCTTTTGTTGAGTTGGTGGATGAGCTGATTAAGAAGTGGATGGCTAAGATTGAGACTGGAAGCTGAGCTTTCTTTCACTTATGAGAGTGAGCGAGAGGCGGAGTCTGTTGTTAAAGCGGTTTCACCAGACAACATCAAAGTGCCTGCAGGCTTAAACGTCAAAATGGTGATGAGCAATTGTCACCCGCAAGTTTCAGTGCGTTGTGAAAAATCAATTGAGACGTTCTTAGCAACCTTAGATGATTTGCTAGCTTGCATATCTGTGGCAGAGAGAACCTTTGAAACCATAAGAGCACTGAGGTTGCAGTCTCGCTGATAGGCTTAGCTAAGTGGCTTTGTTTGATCGACAATTGTTAACGTTTGCTTGTCGTAGAGTCTCACAATCACATCGATTTCAAAGGACCAGTTCACGCCGTCTAACGTGAAATTCTCGCTCCTAAAAACCCTCTTTCCATTCTCAATCTTTTCATACCAGCTAAAGGTTTGATTAGAAGGAAGCCTCACTTCAAGAATATCATTCCCCTTACTGTCGACATCAAATCCGAAAAAGACACCGTTATTCAAGGAATTGAATCTTCCTCTCGTTATGTTAACAGCGTTTTGGCGTTTTGATGCCAGTTGCCTGATTTTCGCAAACTCGCCGCTGAATTCTCCCACAATTGCCAACGAAACAGCAATGCCGATCAGCAGCAGGAAGGACGCTGAACCTCCAAGGAGCTTCATCACATTCAACCCTGCTTATCCTCTAGACCCTGACTTTAAATGTATTATCATAGAGTTCAGCGAATGGAGGCGCCAATAACGAAAATACATTGTGAATGGTCAAGACCTTTAGAGAGGGATAACAAGAAAATTATTTAATGACGAAAGGTAGCTACTTAGGGCTAAAAAGCTATCTTCACATAGGAACGTTGAGAGACTTTGTTGGACATTAAACTGATTCGTGAACAGCCGGAGATTGTGCGGCAAAATCTGAAGAAGCGAGCTGATAATGAGAAGCTGCAGATGTTAGACAAGCTGATCAATTACGACCGCGAGTGGCGTCGACTCTTAACTGAGGCAAATGGACTTCGACACGAAAGGCGAAAGATCACGAATGATATAGCTGCTCTGAAAAAAGCTGGTAAGGGAGTTCAGGAGCAAATTGAGAAAAGCCGTAGGCTGGACGCTGAGATCATGGCTTTGGAGAAACGTGTGAAGATGCAGAAGAGGAAGGCTGACCATATTCTAATGAGGTTGCCGAATATTCTACATGAATCTGTACCTGTGGGAAAAGATGAAAATGAAAACGTGGAGGTTAGAGTGTGGGGCAAACCGCCGAAATTCGATTTTGAACCAAAAAACCATCTTGAAATCGCCATGGGTCTAGGCTTGATTGACGATGAAAGAGGCGCCAAAGTCGCAGGCCGTGGGTTCTTTTACCTAAAAGGCAATCTGGTGTTGTTGGATTTGGGGCTACAACGGTTTGCCGTTGATTTCATGCTTAAGAGAAGGCATCAACTTATCGAACCGCCTCTACTGCTGAGACGTAAACCATACGAGGGTGTTACAGAGCTGGCAGATTTCGAAAATGTCATGTATAAAGTCGAAAACGAAGACCTGTACCTCATTGCGACTTCTGAGCATCCTTTAGCAGCTATGTTTATGGATGAAATTTTGCTTAAAGACGATCTACCGATCAAACTGGTTGCCATAAGTCCCTGTTTCAGAAAGGAGGTAGGTGCCCACGGCAAATATACAAAAGGATTATTCAGGATGCACCAGTTCAACAAGGTGGAGCAGTTCGTTTTCTGCCTTCCCGAAAACTCTTGGGAATTTCATGAGAGGCTGGAGCAAAATGCAGAGGAGATGTATCAAACGCTAGGGTTACATTATAAGGTGGTCAATGTTTGCACTGGCGATATTGGAATAGTGGCAGCCAAGAAATATGACATCAACGTTTGGATGGCTGATGGTGTGTACAGAGAACTCGGGTCAAACTCAAACTGTACAGACTACCAAGCCCGACGCTTAAACATTCGTTACCGAGAAAAAGAAGGACAAGCGCCTAAAGGCTTTGTCCATACAATAAATAATACAGCAATAGCGACAAGCAGAACAATGTTAGCCATACTAGAACAATATCAGCAGAGAGACGGATCGGTTCTTATTCCTGAAGTACTGACCAAGTACATGAACGGCCTTAAGAAACTAGAGCCCCAACGAACTCCTTAATGTTGACATGAAACTCTTCAATACGGGGCATAAGACTGTGCCTATAACTTCAACATGCCCAGTAGCTGCAACTGTATTGATAGCTACTGTTGCACCGACATTGACAGCAAAAGAGAAGATTTTCCTCCCAATACCGAGACAATCACAAGCATAACCGCGATCATATCTTACTGCATCATATCAGTTTATTAGCGTCTCCACAGGGCATATTGCTGATACAGTTTCGATTCTGCTACCAAATCTTTTAATACTCGAATGTTGAATTCTCCAGACGCAACGAGGTCCAATACTTGTCTAAACGCAGAAGACGTGTTCGCGACAAATGGCGCAACAAAGCTTGGTTCACAGTCACGACTCCAAGCTATTTCGGCAACGTAAACCTGGGCGCCATACCAACAGACGATCCTGAAAAACTTGTTGGCAGAATCGTCAACGCCACGCTTTATGACATCACCAACGACTTCGCACATCAATATCTCAAAATGTATTTCCAAGTGACTGGAGTAGATGGGAAAACAGCTAAAACGGTGTTTAAGGGGCATGAATACAGTCGGGACTATCTACGCAGCCTCGTTCGTCGGAGAACTACTCGTGTTGACATTTTTCTCAATGTAACGACAAAGGATGGTTATAGGGTTAGAGTTGCAGTATGTGCTTTTACTCTAAATCGTGTGAAAACTTCTCAAGAAGTGACCATAAGAAGTGTCATGCGGCATATTGTAGGCGAGAAAGCAACTACCCTTACGTTTGACCAGTTTGCCCAAGAGGTTGTGCTGGGTAAGATAGCGTCAGATATTTACAATGAAGCGAAGAAAGTTGCCCCTTTGCGCCATGTGGGTATAAGAAAATCGAAACTGATCTTCCAACCTGCTGAGATAGCTGTCGAAGCAGCAGCATGAGCAAGCCTCTATTCTTGAATATGGGACAAATAGTGGTCAATAACCATAGGTTCGGTCTGAGAAAGCGAGCAGCCAGAGAAGCTGCAGAACTACTTTACACTGGACAAGAAAAGGAGTACAAGCAGGCTAAGCTAAGTGCTGCAAAAACGCTCGGCATCCATTTTCTTCCAAGCAACACTGAGATAGCAATCGAACTCAATCGAATAGCTGAAGGAAGAGAGGGGCC
Organism: uncultured Candidatus Bathyarchaeia archaeon; assembly: GCA_964348215.1. Taxonomy (GTDB): domain Archaea; phylum Thermoproteota; class Bathyarchaeia; order Bathyarchaeales; family SOJC01; genus CAYGBS01. Next base: position 12,992 of record CAYGBS010000018.1, on the reverse strand, counting down.
AGCGAGACAGGAAAACCTTGTCAAAATGAGACGGAAAGCTCTTCAAATCATGGAAGCTCTAAAAAACTTCAACCCTCTTCTAGTTGGAAGCGTGTGGAGAGGAACAACCCATCACAACAGCGACATCGACATCATCACGTATGCACAGAATCCCCGGCAAATCATCTCAACGCTTCATAGGAAAAATCTCGTAATAGCAGAAACTGAGGTTCAGACAGTGACAAAAAAAGGAGAAAGAAAGCGCTCTTTCCACATCTACGTGGAACTGCCAACAAGGAAAGCCGAGATCATAGTCCGCAACCCACAAGAAATTAATCGGCAGGTTAAATGCGAAATCTATGGAGATGTAATCACAGGCTTGACCCTACGACAATTACAGCAGGTTTTGAATGAAAATCCGCAGCAAAAGTTCTTGCCACTGAAAAATGCAGAGTGGCCAGTTCGGTGAACGTGATTTATTATCCTTCCTTCGATCCGGCTCTTTACTGCTATCATGACGGGTTCAAGCTCATGCAATCTGCAGCCAGTTTTGCATCAACAGATTTCAGAGGAGCCATCGTAGATGAAAGCGAGAAATCTTCTTCTGGAGGTTCCCCTTTCTTTCATCCAACCCTAAAGCATGCTCTCTATGGAGTAACCCGATCAGACCCCGCTCTCGTGCTTTGATTGACAGAGGGCGCTCTTCAAACGCCGGCTCTGATACTCGCAGGCTTATTGGCAAAAAAAGATGGGATGGAAAAGGTGATTCGGCGCTTATGAAGCGATTTCTTGTTCCGCTGTAGGCAATGACATCTTGCCTACTCGATTTATAAGACAAGACGTCTTTTTAGAGAGGAGAAGGGGAACTGCGCATGGTCGAATTGAAGCAAATCGCAATGAGCAAAATTTACCCGAACAAGCTGAACCCACGTCTTGAGATAAACATTGAAAGACTTAACGAGCTGGCTGACAGTATTGAACAAGTAGGTCTCCTCGAACCTCTCATAGTCCGCCGTAGGGACGATGGATATGAAGTTGTGGTAGGTGAACGGCGATACAGGGCATCACAACAGGCAGGGTTGAAAGAGGTTCCGGCTATTATACGTGACTTCTCAGACGAGCAGGTAATTGAACTCAACCTCATTGAGAACATACAAAGGGAAGACCTGAGCGCAGTGGAGAAAGGGAATTGCTGCAGACAGCTTTTAGAGCGATATCCTGAAAAATATCCGTCGATAGATGTTATTGGAAGGAAAATCGGTGTATCTGCTGATACTGTTCACAACTGGCTGAAACTGACAGAAGCTCCTGAGGAAATTAGAAAGATTGTTGCACCTACAGAAAAGGCAGGGGTACCACGGGAGCTGGGCAAGCTTGACTATAGCACAGCTTTGACGATTACACGCCAAATCGAAGAACCCACGAGGCAAATTGAAGTCGCCAAAGAAATCGCTGGTAAACCAGTTCACGGCCGAAAAGCACGTGAGGTGATTGCCAGAGCTGCCAAGCAACCAGGGAGGCCTGTTGAACGAATCCTGAAAGAGGTCATTGAAGAACCTTGTGAGCTGCTCTTCACAGCAGCTGAGAAGAACAATATTCTAGAGGGCTCAAAAACTCAAACCGCAAGAACCAGTGCTCCAGATCCGAAGGTAAAAGCAGGGGAGAGAGTCTACGCTACAGTGCTGGAGCCTCGTTTTGCAGAGCTACGTGTGGTTTCAGTTGAAAGAAAGCGTTTGAAGTACTTCACTGAAGAGGATGCCAAGGCAGAGGGAGGTTATACGCTAAAAGAGTTCAAAGAGACTTGGAAGCAAAAGTATGGTGAATGGGAGGAAACCCAGCTGGTTTACATTATACGCTTTGAGAGAATCTAATCTGATTCACGTTCCACCCATGAAAACTTTTTTCGCAACGCCTTTGGGTAGTAAAGCATCCAGTCAAAGTCCACTTTGCGCCCCCACCTATAGTAGATGCGAGGGTCAATGTAACTCTTCAACGAAGTGCCGAGATTGTAGTCTCTGGTTTCACGGAAGGCCATAATCTTGTATTGCAGGATTTTGGCTCTTCTTTTTGCACCTGAAGTGCTTTTGGCTTTCAGCTTTTTCAGCCTTTTCTTCTTCTTCGCCAGAGATTTTTCCCAATTTTTAGGTGGTCTTCTTTTATGATTGCACACGATAGCGGCTTCAAGATTAGCCATAGTTGCAACGTGCTTTTTTGCGTACTCTGGGTCTGGTTTGGAAATATCAGAGCTGCTAAGAAAGTCAGACACAACTTTAGAAGCATGGTATGTTCTGAAGACTTTCGCTGAAACGCCTGATACAACTTCGTCAAGGAAGAGGGAAATGTTTTGTGATCCTACTCCTTCGAAGATTGACGATTTGGCGGATTCGATGAGTTCTTGGATGTTGTTGATCACTTGGTCTGGTAGTCTTGCACGTTTTCGCCATCTGACAGCGTCTTTACCTAGGAAGTCAAAGGAGACGATGTTGTTCTTTCCGATGCGTATGTGTTTGGGTCTCAGAGTTGTGGCGCCAACCGTGTCGGCTTCATCTTTGTCCTTTTCGTCTCCCACACGGAGTTTTAGAGAATCAATCAGATAGCACACCGTTGCTATTTTTCGCCTCGTAACGTCCTCTGTGTCCAGATTAGCTGTTATGTGCCTTCTAACGTCTCTTATTTTCTTGCCTAGTTCAATGGCTTTGTTGAACTTCTCTATGTCCTTCTGCTGCTTTAAAGGTGATGAATCCGCTAGCCATACATACTTCTCTCTGTGACGAAGCTTGTCCTTCCATTTCGCTATCCACATGCTGTCAGGTTGCCAGACCACATCTCTCCATTTACCAGGCGGTCTTGCTGCGTCCGGCGAAAGGTTAAGAATAATGTCGCTTTCGACTGGACCGCGTTTCCAACGCCCTCTTAGAGGGTGTTTTCCCCGTCCCATGAAAATGCTTGAGGGTTCAGCGGTGTAGTTTCCTATTTCTACCTTGACACCGTCAACTATGGCGTAGCCGTACTTTTCTTTGTTTTTTTCCCTAGCTCTTTTGCGCATGGCAGCTAATTGTTTCTTTTCCTTTTTCGTGAGGCTGAGTTTGATGGTCTTTTCCTTTTCAACCTGCTTTATAACATGGGAAAAATCGAAGTCTTCCGGGGGAATTTTCTTCTTTATGCCTAGTGCTTTACGGAAGTCTTGAAAGAAGTTTTTGACGAAAACTGGGTCTTCTGCATAGTCCGTGTTGAGCTTCTTCACCCACGCGATAGCCATTTCTTCCTGTTCTGGCGTTAGGTTTATGCTTTTGCCTTGTACCTTTATGGAAAGCTTCTTCCATTCAGGTTTCTTAGGGATGAGAACTGCGTTGTGAATCAGCTCTTTCATAGGTGCATCTCCCCTATTTTTCGCGTTACCTTAATTAAAGCTTCACTAAAAGCTGCAGACCCAAAAAATAAACCTTTGAGTTGACCTGCAGTTTTTTTGTGATATATGAGAAATGATTATGTAATAAAAGGTCTTAGCTGAAAGGAGCTTTTAACATCTTTTCGTTAATTTTAGTCTGTGAAGTACATATTCCTCCCGAGAAAACAAAAATGCACCGGTTATACATATTTTCTGTGCTTAGCGCAAGATATGCAATAATAGACGGTGCTTTTTCCGCCGCTTAGATAGGCACCCTTCTTCTTAAGAAGCTCCTTAAGCCTGCGGTTTAAGGGTAATGTTGATTTGCGTTTCTCGAGAGCCTTATCCCGCGGTATCATCTTTCCACACTGGATACACTGCACTGCCTCAGCTTTACCTGACTGTCCCTTCCTGCGTGTTGGCGTGGAACTCAAATTCAAACCTTCTTTGGTATATCTGTCTAGGATGTCTTTACGTAGGTACTTATATAAGTCATGCTATTTTTCATTCGAATCGAAAATATTTTATTGCCGGAGGGCTAAACTAAACTCATCGCGAGGGAAAAAATTGAAAAGAGAAAATATGAACAAAATTCTTGAATCTGAGCTAGAGCATATACCTAGAGGGTCAAGAGGGTCTACCCAAAACCAGCTTCGCTTCTACTACAGTGCTTATAGACGTAAAGGTATGGTAAGAAGCGAACAGAGAGGAGAAGCGCTTAAAGAGGCAATAAGTAGGTTGAAAGAGGAAAATCCTAGTTTTAGGCCTGCATATGACGAGAGCTTTTTTGAAGTTTCAGAACGAAGCCTCTTCGAGAGGTTTTTAGATCGCGTAAGAAGATGAATATATCCTTACTGGAGCAACAAGTGTAGAACCTGCCATCTGCCGAAATCTCAGATTTCAAGATTAGTTTCATGCTTCGTCAAGAAGAGCACTAATGAGAATCACACCACATTCATCATGAGCGGTCTAAACTGATTACGTGAGGCATGTCTCACCCTATTGCTCATTCTGTGAATTCTCTCTTCGCCCTGCATGTCACGCTCAATCAGATAATCATCATGACACTTTAAGGTACGTGAAAGACCTTCGACTAAGCCAAGAATAGCAACTCTTATAAACCAAAGCGGTAATGCAAACAGAAGTGTGCCCACATCTGACGTTGTGAACTTTATGCCGGAAAAAAGACGACTTGAAGAGGAAAAGACTCTTAATCTCATCAAACTCAGAAATTATAAACAGCTGAAACGTACAAAGCAGGAAGACATAATTACTTTTGTGGTAAGATCTCCCAAAGGGGAAGAAGCGATTATCTCGTGCATATTGAAACGGAAAGTCGTAGGAGTCTTGTATGTCAGAAAGTTGAAAAAACTTATGGACGAAGCTGGAGTTGAAAGAGGGATAATTGTTGCAAACGCACGATACACTGCTGCGTCCAAAAGAGAAGCAAAAAAAGGTCGCATTGAACTGATTCCAAAACACTTTCCTTCCTTTAACATATTCGAGCACGAGTTAGTGCCAAAGCATGAAATCATTCCGCCTGGAGAGGTGGAGGACCTTCTTCAAAAGTTTCATATTCGACCAAATCAACTTCCTCGAGTTAAGGCAACAGATGTAGCTGTTGTGGCGATAGGCGCGAAACGTGGAGACATTGTTAAGATCACCCGAGATAGCCCTACAGCTGGAGAATACGTTGCCTATAGACTAGTTGTATGAGAGCATAACTTCCCACAACTTACGTGTTGTGAAGGAATGCCAAAGGATTGGCGTCGACGGAATGCTCGTGGTTATTTTGTTTCCTCATCTCCTAGATATATGGCCATGCTGAAATATGAAAGCGTCAAGAAATGGATTTCGGATCTAAGAAGAAAAACTGGATGGAGGACGACTGTTCCGATTTTCCTCAGAACTCTATGTAGGTTTACTGCTTATGCTGACAAAGACCCAGACGAGATAATTGCTATTGCAGCCGACGCTGGTGCTGCCATTAGCCAAGAAAAAAAGTTAAGGGTAGCAGCTCCTGAAATCAGTGAGCTCGCACAAGACTTCATAAGTCGGCTTGTAAACTCTGGTAAGAGAGAAAGTGCCAGACAGGTAAGGACTTGCCTTAAATCCTTTTTTAAAGCAAATGGCATCGCGTTAAAGCTCAGAAGCGTTTCACGAGCTCCGAAGGATGAATTTGTGATTCCTAGCAGAGAGCAGATTTACGCTATGGCGGACTACACAAGCTCTCTTCGAGATCGAGCAATAATTCTGTGTATGTATCAGAGTGGACTTGGAGTAACACCCATACGAAACCTGAATTTCAGGCATGTAAAGGCACAGCTAGAGAGGAACAGTGTTCCCATAAGGATACACATAACACCGCAAATTAGTGAACGAGGTTCACAAATGTCATACTTTACATTCTTCGGGGCAGAGGCTTGCGAGGCGCTGAAAGTGTACATTGACAACAGAAAGAGAAAGATCGAAGAAATGATGAAACAAGATGATACAGGAGAATTCAATGGGCTGGACGAAAGCAGTGTTCTGTTCGCGTCGGAAGGAAGGAATGCGCCAATTGGCGGAAGAATGGCGGTCTCAAGCATCTGGCGTGTCATAAAAGATGCAGCTGAACGAGTTGGCTTGCAGAGAGAGAAATTTAAACCGAAATGCCTTAGAAAGGCGTTTGAGGCAGAGTTGAACAGGTCGCTTATGGATATAGAAGTTGTGAAATATTTGATGGGTAAGCCGACTCCAAGTGGTAAATGTGAAGTGGAAGTGGTTCAGCGAGAATATTTAGCCTGCAACTTTAGCAGAACAGAAATCAGTAAACTTTCGATTGTCAAGGAGTTTGTCCGGTCAATTGGACTAGCTGAAATTAATGAAGAGGTTTTCGCAGTGATGGAGAAGAACCCAAATATGACAGAAATGGACGCCATAATCTATTTAACGTGTAAGAAATGCGCAATTCGTCGCGAAAGTTCTGAGTAATAACACACACGATTCATATGCCTACTTGTGCAGAAACTGTGATTGGTCACTTAAGAGATCGGACAAACTGTGGTGTGAAAATGTTTTGCGAGTGATTAACTAGCCAGATGGCAATTTGCGTACTAATACATTAGCGGTGGAATCTGTTCTGCCTTTTCAGTGATTTGGAGAGCCTTATCGATTCTCCAGAAGTATTTGATTACTCTTTTACCTTTTTCAGTGATGGCATATGTAACTCTTTTCTTCCGCAGCTTCTGCTTTCTGACAAGGTCTTGTTGAATTAAGAGGTCCAGATACTCTTTTAGAACACTGCAGTTGACGTTGGCTTTGTACATGATATGTGTAAGCTTCAGAGGTCCATGACGCGCTAGGACTTTAAGAATATCAACATGGATTTCAAGCTTGGATCTTCGCATAACAATCAGCCTTTCGATATATTGATCCAGCCTTATAGGTTTTAAGAATTTCAGCTAAAGACTAGACCTCGAATCTCATTGTTCTTATTTTCTGTAAGCCTCTACACTTTAGAGAGAAATCTCCTGAAAATCCGAATAAAGCTTTCAAAGAACCACTCCCCATTATAGACGAGGAGTCTATGCCTTCATTTATGGTGAATAAAGCTTCCTTTGACTCTTACAAATCCGGTAGAAAAGACGTGGAGCTGAGAGATGTTAAACCTCAGTGGAAGAACACCAAGATAGGAGATGTTGCCACTTTCCTGTGTGGAAGAGACGTTTTAAAGATGAAGATCACGAAGGTTCACAAGGGTTCACTAGCCAGAATATTTTTGGATATTAGTTATAGGCGGGTATACCCTGCTGCTGCAACTGTCTTTGAAGCTGTTAAGATAACAAGAAAGCTCTATCCTGACGAAAAGGAATTTATGGCCTTCGAGCTTAAATCTGTCAGGTAGCCATGTTGTTATTCTCCTATATTTGCAACTAGCCACGGTTTCCTAGAATGATGAGTCGAGATTGTGTACCCTAACGTCACAGAAGTCAGTTTGTGCTTGGCATTCTGTTGAGGTTTTCATGAAGAGAAAGGAAGAAGTGAATCATCCTCTACAAGAGGTTTTTGTCCTTTACTAGATTTTAGATTAGACACGCGCACGCCTATTAATCTTATCTTTCTACTCTCCTGAAGGTAGTCTTGAGCAAGCACGCGAGCCGTGTTCTGCAGCTCTTCAAGATAATTTGTGAAGAAGGGCAAAGTCTTTCCACGTGTGAACGTTTGAAAGTTCTCGAACCGAATCTTAACAGTGACCGTTTTGAAAAGCACCATGTTTTTGACAAGTCTTTTATGAATTCTTTGACAGTGATCATTAATTCTCTCAAGCACGTGATTCACGTTGTCGGTATTTGTAGCAAATGTGCTTTCATGGCCTATGGATTTTCTCATCCCCTTTCTGTTTCCGACCTCTGAAGTGTATATACCATGTGCCCACTGATGAAAGCGTTGTCCCATGACTCCAAATTTCTCGACAAGCACTGAAACGTCAAACGCGGCTAAGTCTGCTATTGTTCTGATTCCCAGCTTATTCAACTTCTGCTCGGTTTTCTTACCTATCCATAGCATTTTTCGCACAGGCAATGGCGCCAGAAAACTCTTAATGTCTTCTTCTCTGACAATAGTTAACCCTTCGGGCTTCTTGAAATCGCTGGCCATCTTGGCTACAAGTTTGTTAGGTGCAATGCCTATAGAACAGGTCAACCGTTCGTTCCAAAGAACATCATGTTTTATGGCCACGGCCAGTTTGGCTGCCTCCTCGTAGTTTTGAGCTTTGGAGCTAATGTCAAGAAAAGCCTCATCGAAACCCCACGGCTGAAATTTGTCAGAATACCTTTTTAGCATTGTCATAACAGCCTTGGACACATCCCTATAGAGCTGATAGTTGGCCCTTACATAGATAGCGTTACGACAAAGACTCCAAGCCATTGAGATCGGCATACCTGAGTGCAATCCGAATTTTCTAGCTTCATAATTACAGGTTTTGACAACTCCTCTACCTCTGCCCTCTTTCGGGTCAGCACCAACAACAACGGGCAAACCTTTAAACTCTGGGTGTTCTCGCTTGTTAACCAGTGAGAAAAAAATGATCCATGTCGACATGAAGGATAATCTGTTTCTGCTTACAGGAACTTCTCATATCTATGCTCCTCGACGAGAAACTTATTGAGATCAAAAGAGACAATTCTCACCTTGATCATGCGGAGAGGGACATCCTTTGCAATGAGATCGTTGTAGGTTCTTCTCTGCTTATCCATCAACTTCGCATTCCGACCACATTTGATCTCAACAATTTCCAGATCGCCTCCAACCATAGGCAGCCTGGAATTTTCATGTCTCACAGAGTCCCCGATTCTCAGCTTTGCAATCAAAGGCGTACGTACATGTTGCTTTAAGCTCCTTGTTTTCCCGTTTTCCTTGAGTTTAAGTAGTATTCCGTCTGGAGTGCAATGGTTTTGTTCAAGAACGCCTATTGCAGTAGTGTATTTAGACAGAAGCTTAATGTTTGCAAAGAAGCCGTGAATTATAAAATCCTCTATAAAATGGTCATGCTTGAACAGTTTTGTGTTCCATGTCCATGCATGTCGTTTATAGTCATTTCTGCTGAGGACAACGTGATCCCACCCTTCTTCTCTCATTAGTTTGGGAGCCAGATCGCTTCGTACAAAACTCCTTGCTAACTGCTCACCAATAATTCCTTTCAAGCCGCTATACTCAAGATGTTTAAACCGATACTGCAAAACCTAACGCCTAGCCAATTGTTAGTTTCATAACATTTGAGTCATGATTCCACCGCTTCCACCTATTCTCTATCGTACAGATCATATGTACCCATAGCTACGCACGCAAAAGACCCATTCGTTACTGATGCTAAGTGCTGATCACTCAGAGAATAACGCTTGAGTATTGCGTCTATCTTCTGAGACATATCGTCAACATCCATATGAGTTAGTAGAGATGCTCAACGTTCACAGCAAAGATAATGATGAACCGCAAGCATCAGCACACTTAGCTGACGCTCTATTTAATGTCTGTGAAGCAACGAATGCTTTGAATGGTGGAGAGTAGGGTGAAAGTTAGGATTTTCGGAAAACTAGACCTCAAACATGCACAGAATAGACATAAGGCTACTTAAATCAAAATATTTAAATCTGTTTGAAAATCTATACCAATACGAAGTTCCTGAAGGATTGAAAGAATGCAGTCACCAAAACGAACTAGAAAACCCGACCAAAGGCTTGAACGGCTTATTTGCTCGGGACTTCGACCATCAGAAGACTTGGAGGGCTATGCAAACAAATTAGTGAAACTTGCCGAACAGCTGACAAATTCCGATACTTTTAGGAAAAAGAGCCGTTTGCTTAAAGCACTTGCGAATGAAACAAGGCTAAAGATGCTGAGGCTTCTCAGCTTTCGTGAAATGTGTGTCTGTGAGCTCACAGTTGCGTTAGACTTGACACAACCGACGGCATCTCATCACCTGAACATTCTGCAAAACGTGGAACTTGTAAGAGACAGAAAAGACGGAAAATGGGTCTTCTACAGCGTTGCGAAACCAGCGCTGGTTGAAAATCTTTTCAGCTTTCTTGAGTTCCCCGGTTTAAAACCGCAATAGACAGATTCTCTCCAGTTTGAGTATATTGTAACGGTTTTTAATGTGAAGGAAAGAAAAGATTTAAATTGATAAATTTAAATCTTTGAATTCAACGATTCCGTCAGAGGTAGAACGATGGAAAATCTTGGCAATAGATTGATGTGGAAAAAATGTTGACCGGTGTTGACTTGGCCGTAGTTGGAAGTGGAGGAAAAGGTGCCATCCGCGCCTTCTCAAAAGTATATGCAACTAAATACGTTATAGCTCACCAATAAGCTTCCTCATCATAAGGAAACCGACAAAACTGTTGGAAGTGCAACTTTGGCTAAAAAGAGAGAACGGACGTTAGGGGTCTTCGAAAAATATCTGACCCTTTGGATTGCTCTGTGTATAATAATGGGCCTACTGTTAGGAAGGTTTGTCCCAGTTTTTGGACAATACTTGGACTCTTTGAAATTTGCTCAACTTTCGATTCCAATCGGGATATGTCTATTCTTCATGATGTACCCAACAGTCGTAGGTATAGCTTTCAGTGATGTAAAAAAAGCTGTAAGGAAACCGAAGCCAATGCTTCTCACGATAATCGCGAATTGGGTCATTGCTCCACCAATAATGACACTCTACGCAAACCTACTTGTAGCCGACCCAATTCAACGAGCAGGTATAATTCTCTTAGGCATGTCACCATGTACTGCCATGGTTATGTGGTGGATGCTGCTGGCCAAAGGGGACTTGGCTCAGGGACTAATAAACACCTCTATCAACGCCTTACTAATGGTAGCACTCTATGCCCCTCAATCCGCCTTCTACTTAGGAGTGAGCGGCATACCTGTTCCATGGGATCTAATTGCCATGAGCGTAATCATTTTCATAGCCCTTCCAGTGTTATTAGGTGCAATTTCAAGAAGGATACTGATAGTAAGAAGAGGGAAAGAGTGGTTTGACAACACTTACCTTGAGCTTGTGCGCAAAATATCTATCATAGCCTTACTGCTCACACTGATAGTCATGTTTTCGTTCCAAGGGGAAGTCATTCTCAGCGACCCAGTTCTTGTGGCCTATCTCGCTGCTCCCAACCTACTCCATTACATTACCATGATTGCAATAACCTATTCTATTTCTTGGTTATCAAACTGGGACTATCCCACCTCAATCGACACGACACTTATCGGCTCAAGCAGCCACTTTGAGGTCGCAATCGCAGTGGCAACAACTCTCTACGGCTTAAACTCGGGTGCTGCATTGGCCACAGTAATAGGTCCTTTGATGGAAGTTCCATTAATGCTGTCCCTGGTGAAGTTTGGCCTACGGACACGTCGCCTTTTTCCAAGAAACAAAAGACAAAGTCCCCTGAAGAATTTAGGCAGCATCCAGTGAAAAGTTGAACGAGTACTTGTCTAGATCAGATTCGAAAACCTATTAACGAACCTACATCCATATGCGATTCGTCTTTCCAGAGGACTAGCCCCTTCGCAAGACCGCTAGTCAAAATGAACCTCATGTTTGATTCTGAAGGAGTGCGATTCGTCTTTATCCACGAGCCTAAGGAGGTTTCCCTCAGACGCATAAAGCTTTTATTGCATGTAGACAAAAACGGGAATCTCAAGATTTCTGCAAATTACGGCTTAGTCATCTCTTAGCAAGCTGTTGAGCTTGCCTTCTTCCAAACCAGAGTCTGAGAAATCATAGCATGAAGACAAGTAAAGCTGCCAAAAACGATACTGCCAACGATGGAACTAGAATTTTGTACAATTTGTTTAGAGGGCATTTGAAGTAGTCAGCAGTCAAAGCCAAGCAAAGGTGAGTAGGGGCGGCTAAATATCCAAAGTAAGCTGAAATGTACAGCAAACCAGCGCTACTAGAAGTAAAGTTCAACGTTCCAGCAATGATTGGAACGCTCACAGCTACGCCTCCAGAAGGTGAACCAACCAATAAAGCTAGAACCGCAGGAAGCGTCGCTAGTAACACAACTTCGTTTATGTTCCATGCAACAATGATCTGACCAAGAATCTCTGAAACTCCAGAAACCATCGTGAAACTTCGCAGTAGCATGGCACCGTATGCAGCTAAGACTACCTTGTAGATGGCTGTATTTGAGATTGTTTTGATAAGAATTCGTGGGCGAGGTCTAGTGATAGAAAGCAAAAGTGCTATTCCAACGAACGCTGCTATAGAAACGTCGACTCCAAATATGATAACAGTTAGAGCCATCACTATGATTGGTGAAAATGATTTGAGAAAGCTTCTTACACTGTCCCTAGTCTTTGCTTCTATAGTTACATTATCAGAGATTTTGGGTCTCTTAAGTACCGCAAAATATCCAACAACTGTCATAGTAGCAACAACTGGGATTTGGCTTACTATTATGGAAGTTATTGAAGCCCCTGTGAGTATTGCGGTGAGTATTAAAACTTGGCTCATAGGATATACTGGGAAAATTATGTGCCGAAACCACACGTTCACATAGGTTTTCTCATATTCTTCCAATCCAAGCTTTTCGGCCTCCGTCTCCACCAAAGGTGCAGACATTAAAGCTCCTCCGGGAACTGGAAGCAAACCAATTATAGCTGGGAGTGTACCGACGGTTAGCTTGGAATTCTTGAGGAGGCCGCTAAAGCTCTTGCTCAGAGTTTCCAAGGCTTGCGTTTCCTTGTAAAGAAGGCTTAACAGCATTATTCCAAAGGTCACCAAAACAAGGGATATTGTAGTGGGATCAACACTAGTTTCAGCAAGTGCTTTGAGAGCATTTACTGGATTCATTGAAAGGAGACCCATAACCATCGCGACAAAAACCAATGCAATCCCTATACTCACCCGTTTGTACAGCATAACTGCTAAAAGGACAAACGAAATCGAAAGGGCTGCTAAGGGATCGAGCAAAGCCAAGTTAGCAAGACTCCTAGCTTCGACGGGAGAACAGGCTTTTCGTCTTAATACGCATTAAGCCTTTCTGCCTAAATTGAGGAACACTCTTGAAAAGTTGACATACAAGGAGCAGTTGTCATTTCAACTAGGGAGTTTGGTGGGGTCGCTGGGATTTGAACCCAGGAC
>CAYGBS010000017.1:19890-20763 GCA_964348215.1 uncultured Candidatus Bathyarchaeia archaeon | reverse complement strand
CGGCAGCGACGAATGGCGGGTAGTGCGCGTCGGTGCCGATATCGGCATCCAGTGCCTGAAATGCGACCGCAGGGTTCTACTGCCTAGACGCATATTCGAAAAGCGAGTGAAGGCTTTTGTGTCCCATTCTTCGCCTTTTGGCCCTTTGATGTCCTTCAGGTCTTTCACTATTTGGTCTCTGAAGGCTTCGTAGTTTTTCGGTTCTATGGTTCCTTGGGGTTCTCTGCCTTTGATGTTGAAGAACATTCTTGCGTGGTAGCCTCCCCATCCCCATGCTTGGGTTTTGGGCCAGTCGACTTGTGCATTTGTGAGGGATGTGCCTGCTGGTGGAGTTTTTTTGAGCTTTAGGTATCCATTTTCAATTAGCCATTGGTTGACGCAGAAGGCTCCTTTCATTCGTTTGGCGCCGTGGTCGGATACAACTATGATTGAGGTGTCGCGGTCTGTGTGTTTGAGCAGTTTGCCGATTTCGCTGTCGAGGAGTTTGTAGTAGTCAAGTATGACGTTTTCGTATTTGTTGTCAGGTTCGTAGAGGTGGTGTTCTTTGTCGAAGAACTTCCAGAAGGCATGGTGGATTCTGTCTAGGGCTATTTCGACGAACATGAAGAAGTGCCAAGGCTTGGTCTTTGCGAGGTGTCTCAGCACCTTGAAGTGTTGCTTTGTCATCTCGTGGAGCTGCTTGACCAGCTTGTCTTTCTTTTCTGTTCTGAAGACCACGTCTAGAGTGTACTCTCCAGCCAGCCTCTCAATTTCCTGCTTTAGCCTTCGTGGATAAGTGTATTCTTTGTCAGCGCCGGGGGTCATAAAACATGATATTAGGGAGCCGTTTACTGGTTTAGGTGGGTAGGCTGGGGGTACGCCTACGACTATCAC
>CAYGBS010000017.1:19455-19880 GCA_964348215.1 uncultured Candidatus Bathyarchaeia archaeon | reverse complement strand
GGAGTTGGCGAGCCATATGTCGTTGTAGGTTCCTGGTTTGCGGTGGCGAAAGCCATAGACTCCAAGTTGGCCAGCGTTTTTACTTGTCGCCATCACCATCCAAGCTGGGATCGTTATAGGTGGGTGGGCGCTTTCCATTCTGGCGTACACACCGTTGTCGAGCATGTTTTTTATGTTCGGCAGCTCGTCTGCAAATCGGTTGAAGACGAGTTCCGGCGGGGCGGAGTCCAAGCCGATTGCCATAACGCGTTTTGCTTTCATCTTCTTGTCCTCTAGTTGACGAAGGGGTCTTCGTGTCTAGTTATTACTTCAGCGACTTCAGGGCGCATCAACTCTGAGGGGGGAATTTGCCCTTTTGACAGCATTTTTCGGATTTTTGTTCCGCTGAAGTTGATGCGTTCTTTTCCACTGTGGGGGCAAGCTTT
>CAYGBS010000017.1:5871-19424 GCA_964348215.1 uncultured Candidatus Bathyarchaeia archaeon | reverse complement strand
GGGCCATCACGGCGCTGAACTGGGTCTCGATCGTTTCGTTGGTCACGGCGTTGCACCGCTTGCAGTAGAAGAAGGATTTGAAGAACAGTGGGGAGATGCCGAGGTCTGGAAATTCGTTGAAGATTTCTTGAGCGTCGTAGGGACCGTAGAAGTTGCCTACTCCTGCGTGGTCTCTGCCGACGATGAAGTGGGTGCAGCCGAAGTTTTTTCTGGCGATGGCGTGGAAGATGGCTTCTCTGGGGCCGGCGTAGCGCATTTCGAAGGGTAGAATTGACATTACCACTGATTTTTTGAGGTAGTAGTTTTTCATTAAAGCATTGGAGGCTTCAAGTATCACGTCGTCTTTGAAGTCGCCTTTCTTTTTCTTGCCGATTACCGGGTTGATGAAGACTCCGTCTACAAAAGCAAGGGCGGTTTTCTGTACGTATTCGTGGCCGAGGTGAGGTGGATTTCGCGTCTGAAAGCCCACGACGGTGTTCCAGCCTTTCTCTTCGAAGAGTACCCGTGTTTCCATGGGTTGGAGCTTGTACTGGTCGTATGGACCTCTTGGAGCGTTGATGAGGTTTATCTTGCCGCTGAGGAAGATTTTTCCTAGGTCTTTTGCCATTGCCACTCCGGGATGTGCCGTGTCTAGTGTACCGAAGGTTTGGTTTGCCAGTTCATCTTTGCTGAAGCTGTATTTCTCTTCTAGGTGCATTAGTGCCAGAGGCTTGGCGTTGAAGTATAGGGCTACGTCGTCGCCTTCACGGAGCTTCTCGGCTTTGGTTTCAGGAACGTCGAGCAGTATGGGGATCGTCCATGCTAGGTCGTTTGGAAGACGCATCAAGTGTAGTACGGATTCGAGGTCTTCGCGGTTCATGAAACCTTCTAGGGGGCTGAAGACTCCTTTAGCGATGTTTTCGACGTCGCTTGCGACTGCGTCTGACACTGTTATTTTTTCGAGGCTTGCTGCTGTTTCTGAGGCTTGCTTTTTCTCTTTGCCTTTGAGCACTCTGTCTACGAGTTTGCCGCCGTGGGGTTTCGACATCAGGTTCTCCTCGGTTAGTCGATGTATCCAAGGGCTCTCAGTCTTTCTTTGACTCTTTCTTTGTCTTCTTCGCTGAAGGGTTCTTCCTCTTCTTCCTCTTCAGCTATTATTTCTCGCAGCACGTAGGCAACGTAGCTTGAGACTGATGTGAACCCTGTGCCTTTGATTCTTTCTTCGACCTTTTTGAAGAGTGGGCTTGGTATTGAGACGGTGGTGAACTTCTTTTTTTCTTCAGGCTTTTTCTTTTTCATGCTGGTTTCCTCTTAATTACATATCATTACTGGTAGATTGCCCTCTCATTTAAGCGCTTTTCTTCCGTTCGATAGCATCTCAACTTATTCCCCCGATTACATGTAGGAGCGTCAGTGAGTTAGAGACCATTAAGATGAGCCCGATCAAAAGACCGAGCCAACGTGAAGGCACTTTCTTGCATGTGTATGCAGCTAGAGGTGCTGCGACAGCGCCGCCTATAAGAAGGGCGAGCACCCAGGTCCAGTGAAAGGCGAGGGGTCCAAGTGTTATGAGAAAGGTAATTGTCTGTGCTAAGGCTATGAAGAATTCAGAAGTATTCACTGATCCTACGACTTTTCGAGGTTCGCTTTTGTTTGTCATGATCAGTGAAGGTGTAGCGATCGGTCCCCATCCTCCGCCGGCAGTTGAGTCGCAGAAGGCTGCGATGAATCCTAGGGTGGTCAGGCTGCTTTTTGATATGGGTTTCTCGACGATCAGAACGTTTTTTCTGATAAGATATCTTAGGAAGATGATGAGCCCTACGAGGAAGAGGAATAGGGCGATTATCGGTTTTGCTGTTTGGCTTGGGACGTAGGAGATTAAGACTACTCCCACTATGCCGCCTATGATTCCGGGGGCAATTAGGGGGAGTGCGATGTCTCTTCTAATGTTGCCGAATCGCCAATGTGAGATTCCTGCAAAAAGAGCTGTGAACACCTTAGCTGTGTGCACTGAGGCTGAGACTACAGCAGGGACTATGCCCATTGTGAGGATTAGAGAGGAGGATGTAACGCCGAAGCCCATTCCTATGGCGCCGTCTATGTATCCTGCAAGGAACCCGAAGAGTAGCATGGGAAAGAAGGTTGCGTAGTCGTTTAAGGTGGAGAGAATGAACGGTATTATGGCTAGTTGGATGTTGTAGAGGAGTGCCTTTGCGGTTTGGCGGTGAGTGTTCGTGTTGGTGAGTGTCATCTGTTCTACCGTGTAATGATATTTAATTAGTAATTAAATTTAATTAGCCTGATTTAAGCCTTGTGGATTATTCCTCTAACTCCAACGGCAACGGGGATTTTTAGGAGGAAGCCATGTAGTTAGCTGCCGCCAATATTATGTCATAGATATCTATGACGTTGTCATTGTTCAAATCTGCCTGAGGGTTCCAGAGAGAGTCAGAAGGTGTTGTGCCATATGCTCCGGCGATCTCTACGAAGTCGAAGATACTTACGATTCCATCATGGTCTAAGTCTCCGAGTATGTATTCTGTTCCAAAAATGATTATGTTAAAATTGAAGTCCGTTATCCCATGGACGTATCTGTCAACCTTGAGGAACAGTGTAACTAGTACTGTTTCGCCTAGCCCGATGTTTTCACTATTGTAGTCCCAGTCTAGGGAAAGGTAGTATGCTGCTTCTGGTGGGTTCCACTCTTCAGTGTTCATAAACGCGAAGCATGATCTGCTTAGCTCTTCGTTTCGCAGGAAAATGTTTACTTGGCTTGTTGAGCCTGGAGTTAGTTCTCCCCACTCGATTGATGTCACCGGCTGTGCGCATTCACTGTCCCAGTATGCCCCTACATAGAAGGTTTCGACTGCAAATGATTTCTTGACGGCGGTCGGTGAGAGAAGTGCTGCAAAAGTCAGAACCGTTAGGAATAGAGCAAAGAATAAGCGAGGAAAAATCCCTTTTTTTATTGTGCCCCACTCCGTTGGGTTATAGAAGTCGAGCTGCCGAGTCATAAACTTTTTGTGTCTCTGTCCTTCGAATCTCCCGGTTTCCACTCGGATCGCCTCAGCCGCATGGTGGACCTGCAGAATTGCTGAGGGGATTTGGGGCTAATGATTGCTTGTGAGAACTGTTCTGGAGACGTTGGCGATAGATATTGTGAAGAGAACAAGGTATGTGAGGTGGGGGACTAGGAGTGTAAGGGGGACTGGGAGGGGGAAGTGGATGAAGGTGGGGAGGAGGATTGTCAGGGCGGGCACGGAGATGAACAGGTGTGACAGCTTGCCTTTCAGGAGTTTTTGCATGTCTTTTGTTCGCATCATCAGTGTTATCGCGGCTAGGAAGCTGGTCCACTCTATGACTATGTTAACGGTGCTGAAGACGGTGACTGGGAGGCCGTAGAAGGTTGAGGTTATGGGCCAGAGGAGTTGTGTTCCGCCTGCGTTTGTGCCGCCTGTTATTATGTCGCCGATTATGCTGTGTTGTACTAGCGCGATGAAGTAAGGTATTGCCTTGGCTTTGTAGTGTGTGAAGAGGGGGAGAAATGCGATGGCTGAGATTATGATTGAGTGGGTTATGGTTCGGTGTTCAATGCCTGGGATGATTATGTCTATGTCGGGTATTAGTGAGAGGAGGAATATGAGGGGCAGGTTGACTTCTTGTTTTAGAGACTTTGCTGAGGCTTTGGCGAAGAGGTAGCCGAGTGA
The DNA here is from genome assembly GCA_964348215.1 of uncultured Candidatus Bathyarchaeia archaeon. Lineage (GTDB taxonomy): Archaea > Thermoproteota > Bathyarchaeia > Bathyarchaeales > SOJC01 > CAYGBS01. The sequence goes on along the minus strand of CAYGBS010000017.1, from coordinate 15,738 downwards.
TAGGTGTCCTACGGCAAACATTGTGTTGTCCTGAAGAGAGGAAAATCTTTGATTAAATAATCTTTGTGTTAAAGGGTTGTGATTAAAAGACACTGTGTGAGGCGGGGCGCTTCTTGTTTTTGGCTTTGCTGTAGTTTCTCTTTTTGTTTTGTCTTGGGGTGTGTAAAATTCGTATTCTCAATTTTTGGCTTTTTGGTTTGTGTAGTTTTGTGCAACATGTAGACAATAAGCTTTATTAAGACTTACGATAATGGATTCGTTTCGATGGAAAATGAGCCAAAAATACCCGCTGATAGCGATTCTCATAATTGCTATAATGGCCACTATAGCTGTTTTCCTGACATCAGCAGTACTGTTCGGAGACAGAACGATCTATAATGAAGGAAATGTAAACGCAATAGGAGTAGGAGTCTACTGGGAAGAAAGCTGCGTCAATAATGTGTCTTCAATAGACTGGGGTTATCTGGAGCCTGGGTCCACTCGAAATGTTACTGTTTTCGTACGGAATGAGGGAAATGTGCCGATGACTCTGAACATGACTGTAGGCAACTGGAACCCTTCAACAACTCCAACATATGTTACAGCAGGATGGAACCGTCAGGGCTACGTGGTTGATTCTGGAGCCGTCGCTGAAACAGTTGTAACGCTTTCAGTGTCGCAAAACGTGACTGGCATTTCAAGCTTCAGTTTCGATTTGACAATTGCTGGAAGCGAGTAACAAGGAACGTTTCCCCAGCTTAGCTCAATGCCACCAATCGCCAGCTTATCCCTTTTTCATGACACAAACTGCTAGTCAACACGAAGTCTGAAATCGAAGCTTACGTCAAGCACTTGTCCATGGACGGCACGTGGTTGCAGTTCTTAAGGAAATGCTTTCGCTGGGGAAACGACCGAAGCTTGCTATGTTGCTGAAAATCGGTCGAGTCCAATTTCATGTGTGTTTAGAGGGGCTGAAATATTCGCAGTATCACTGTAAACATGAAGGCTATGCCGACTCCGATGGCTGCTAATCTGAGACGGGTTCTTTCGATGACAATGTCGCCGAGGTATGTTGTGGAGGAAGATAGGAATTCGGATGTTATGAGCAGAATTATCGCCGTGACTGCCAACCATAGGCCGACATCGGATGTTGATAGGGGAAAATTCATTTTTATTCTCCTACGATTTGTAGCCAAACTTGGATTACTTGCTCTTCTGGTGATACTTTATCTCTTTCGATGGTGACCATCTTGCCTGTTGCTTTGGCCGTTGCACAGGCTGCGGCGCTTACAAGGGGGCACCCCAGAAAGTGTACACTTTCCAGGTTTTCTTCTCTGCTGTAGAGGTTGCTGTATATTGAGCCCATGATTTTCAGGTAGACATCGTTTTGTTCATGTTTCATTTCGATTGCTTTTGCGAGTTGGAAGTTTTCGAGGATGATTTTTGGAAGCGTATCGCACAATTCGTTTATGTTGAGGGTAGTCATGTCAGTTCTCATTTCTTTTTCGATGAGGGTTAGGAGTCCCAGGCCTGGTGGGGCTACGCTTATTCCTTTGGGGCTTTCGATGAGGAAGCGGCTTTTGGCCATTTCTTCTATAGAGGGCATACTGGCTCCGCTGTCGGCGGAAATGAATACTATCATGTCCTTTAGGCCTTTGAGGTATTCTGGGAGATAGATGTCTCTTGGGTAGGGCGGTATGTAGTAGCTTTTTCCTTTGTAGTTAAGATCCTTCACTATTCGGTCAATTGTTGAGTATGAGGTGATTGCAGTGGAGTCGAGGAGCGTGCTTCTGACGTATTTTATTGGGCGGGCGAAGAAGAAGAGGGCACCCCAGAAAGTTAAGCCCAAACCGATGAAGGCTAGTAGTGGTGAGGCTGTGTATACGGAGAAGGCGAGGGATAATACACCTGGCACGAGAAAGATTATTCCAATCTTGCCTGAGGGGATTCCTCTGGTCTCCATGAGTTCAAGTTTCAGGTTTTCGTTTTCGGCTTGAAGGCGTTTCACGGTCTCCACTAGGTATTGGGTTGTTGAAAGCTCTGCTGATTTGTCTTCAGCTTCTTGTTCTTTTTGTGATTTTTCAGGTTTATCGGGTGCCATGGCTTCCGTGGAGAATTATGCAGGTTTGTCTTTTAAGTTTTACAAGCTGACGTAGGCTTAAAGTTGTGTTTGAATAAGAAATTCTGGCTTCACATTTTCCATGTTTGCAAAGGTTTGCCCTTGACGTTGACAACCTCTCTTCTTATCAGGTTATATGTCTCTAAGCGTTCCAGTATATCAGTTAGATCCTCGATTTTGAAGGGGTTATTCGTCTCAGTGGTCAGGGTTTCAGCGATTAGGCTGGTTTGCACAGTCTTTGCTTTCTTGGTTAGTTCTTGAATTGTCTTGAGCACCAGTTTCTCTTCCGCGGTGGCAAAACTGTTGAAGATTCTTAGGTTGCTGTTTTTCTTTCTCCATTTCTGTGTGTGTTCCACGGTTTTTGTGACTGCCACGAAAGCTGTTGCCAAGACTAGAAGCGATTGCTGCATTGGAATGCCTATAGAGATTAAGGATTGGGTCTTCAGTGGTTCCCAGTAGGAGGCGATGGATTGCGCTACGGGTAGAAGTTGGTTTTCGAGAGTTAGGTAATTAGTGCTGTTTTGAGTAAGTATGATTAGACTGATTCGGACATATTTTTGCTCAACCGTGACGCCAGTGTTGACTGTGGCTTTTTCGAACCAGTAGAGAGTAACTTGTGTGTAGCCTAGTGGGCTTTCGAAGACTAGGTATCGAGCGATTATTGGTGTGTCTTGTAGGAGTTGGATGTCTCGGGAATCCAGTGTTGTTACAAGGGGATTGCGGCCTCTGTTTATCTGCCATGTTATTAAGCATACCTCCCAGCTGTGGAGGTTTGAGATTGTGTTGGCAACGCCTATGTCTGCGTATACTTTTGGGTTGGAAGTGGTGTTTGGTAAGTAGGCGTAGAGAAGAGAGGCGTCTTGGCGAGCTATTTTTTCGTAGTTAGTGTCTCTGTATAGGAATTTCAGCCGGTAGTTTGGAATTTGGGGGAAGATGTTTGTGGAGTTTTCCCAGTTTGGGTTTGACGTGACTCCTGCTGGTCCTCGGGCAATGACGAAGGTTGGTGCTTGGATGCTTAGCGTGATAAGGTAGGAGAACAGGAGGAGCAGAAGGAGTTTGGACCAAAACTTGCGAGAAATCTTGAAGCTGATTGAGCTAAGGAATCTTCCACACTTCGAGCAGAATTTTTCATGTGTTTGATTGTTTGAATTGCAGGTTGAACATGCTGCTTTTTCTTGGGCTGACTGGGTTATTTGTACATTCCAGAATTTTTCAGCAATGAGGAGGATGAAGAACATTCCTGCGAGGATTAGCAGCCATCCAGTTACGGTGTGGAATATGAGCATGGCTGTTTCTTCACCGAACCAGTAACCGACGGAGACTATTGTAGTTATGCGGGCGACGTTTATTACGGCAAAGACGGTGAATCCCAGAGCGAAGATTCCAGCTTTCTTGAGGATTGGGGCTACTGTAATGTATGCTAGGAAAGTAGCGAACATTGAGAAGGCTATGAGTGAGTAGATTCCTGAGCAAGCGAGGTCTATTGCGAACTGGAGGGGTTGACCTGTGGAACTTGTGATTGCGATAGTGGGTGGTCCATAGGAGGATTGTAGGGTTACAGGTAAACCCAGTGTATGTAATATCGTGTAGGATGCTTGGGTGTTGAAGTTGCCCATGGCTCCGCCTATGATGTACATTATTTCTGCCGGGGGTGGTATGAGAAACAAGAGGAAGAGGATGGGAAAAGCTAAGACAAGAACTGTTCTCAAGCTGAACAGGATTATCACGATTCCTGCGACGAATATGGGGAGGGAAAGGAGGTGGTATTCTAGGGGGTAAAATGTGTAGGAACCGTACCAGTAGAGAAGGAAGGCGACGAGGCAGAGGGCCAAGCCGATAACTTCGTCTAGATATTTGAAGGTGGTTTTTTTCATACTGTTTTCTAAGGTCTGCAGTGCCTTAACCAGATCTCTTTGTTTGTATAGGAGAAAGCCTACCAAGAAGGGAACTAGGATGATGTGGCTTGCGGCTTCATTATGCAGAGCTTCATTTGCAAGTACTTCGAAGTCGCCCCGATAGACGACAGAAATGGCCATGAGTATCAAAAGCGTCGAGAGAATGTGTGACCAGTAGGACCTAACATACTTCACAGCTTTTGCAAGTGCTACGCCAACTTTTTTCATTCCACGAGAACTCCGTATAAGAATTTGTATGCTCATTGAAGGTTATACATCCGTTTAAAGTAGTGAAAAACTGTACGAGGAACACGGAAGGGACTCTTTGATCAATAAGGCTGGTTAAGCTTACTTTAGAAGAGTTTTGGGATACCCTTTCCTCTTCTGAAGATTACAAAGGCTCCCAGAGCCCCCAGCATGCTAAGTGTGGCTACAATTGTGCCTAGAGGTATTTCTGGAATGGCGTGGTAGGATATTGCTCTAATTGCCACAGCTTCATACGGGTCGTTTGGTCCCATCAGGTTTCCTTCGGTGTCCATGAATATTGCTTGGACTCCCCAATCTCCTTCCATGTCTATGGTTTGATTGTCGTAAGCGTCATGTATGTCGGCTCCGTCCCACGTGTCTCCGCTAAGAGTGAGGGTTTTTGGTCCTATATCAAAGTGGCTACCGTCTGGTCGGTTCCATCTGAATACTACCTGTGTAGCTTCTGGGTATTCGGTTGTGCAAGCTCTCACCGTTGCATTTTCGCCTGGTAGAACGTCACCGCTGTCCCAAGGCCATCGGGCAATTGCATAGCCTGAGTTGAGGGCGTTTAAGCTGCCTCCTGTGGTTCCTTTTAGTTCGGCTGCGAGTGTAGGCGCGATTACTAAACTTGCGAAAATTAGTGCTGCAAATGTGTAAGCTGAGAGTGTACGTCTTTGATTCATCTCTATCACCAATATGCGGACTTTCCGTTCTTAATAAACCGCTATGGAAGAATGTTATGGAAAATAGCCAGAAATGTTCTATTCCGCGCTGCTTGCTATAACCCACAAGGGTGGATGCAATCGAGAGGTCTATACGAAGTTTGCCTTGAGAATTGTTTTGAGTATTGTCAAGCCGTCTTTAAGAGGGCTCAGCTTTGAATAGCCACTTTTCCTTGGATCACATGAGATCGGCTCTTCTTGAACTTTGAAGCCGTTCTTAAGTGTCTTGACTGTAAGTTCGCTTTCTATTTCGTAACCGTTAGAGAATAGCCCTATTCCTCTAAGTGCTTGTCTCTTGAAGGCTCTGAATCCTGTTTGGCTGTCAGTGATTTTCTTTTGTGTAAAGAGTAGTATGAGGAGGTTGAATAAGTGGTTGCCTAAGGTGTGAAGTCTACTTGTTACTTTTCCATTGCTACTCAGGAACCTTGAGCCGATGACAACGTCGACTCCGTGAAGTAGAGGCCTGACCAGTTTCGGAATCTCATCTGGCCTGTGGGATCCGTCAGCGTCTAGTGTAACCAAGATTTGACCTCTTGCCTTTGCTAGTCCCGTTCTGACGGCGTAACCTTTGCCGCGATTCGTGAAGTAGCTTATTAGTTGGGCTCTGTTGTTTGAGGCACAGTGTCTGGTGTTGTCTTTGGAACCGTCGTCGACAACGATGACTTCGTAGGGAAGGTTGAAGGCTTGCAGAGCCTCCTCTGTTTGTGTGATAATTCCTGCTATGTTCCTCTCTTCGTTGAATGCCGGGATTACCACTGAAATCACCGGCTTAGCTGCTGGTAGCATCTGCTTCTCTCTTTCTCCTTCGTTCAGTTTATCGTCCAAGAATACACCCATTTTTTGTCTTTTAAACTATCTGGAAATATGATATAGAACAATTAGCAGAATGTTTCACTTGCGCATAATTCTGTGGGACTGTGTAAACCCTGTGCAAAACTATCGCAAAAGTGGTAAGCTGTGTAGTTATGAGAAAGTTCATTTAATCTGTATTAACTGTTTTCTAGATCGCTTCAGACCATAAAAGCCGAGTGCGAATAAACCTGCTGTTGCAGCGGTGATAGTGCCAAAGGGAACCTCGGGAATTACATTGAAGTATGTAGATGCATAGTTTCTCCGGACTTGATCAATGGGTGAAGCAGCTTCCACAGTGTACCAACCCGATTTCTCTGTAAGGCCACCTAAAGTCTTATTGTATATGTAGCCGTAATAGGTTTCGGTGAGCACAATAATGCCGTCTGGATCGGTAACCGTGATTGTTATCGGGCTGTCAGTGCTCTCTGCTATGATTCTGACCTCCTCCCCTTCAAGGAAAACCTCTCTAGGTACACCTGCGGCGTCATAGGTTCCGACACTGATGCTTCCCGCTTTTCCTAGCTTCACAATCGAAGAAGTCATCAGAGCGGCGAACAGTGTTAGGGTAAGAACTGTTAAGATTTTTCTCATCGATCACACAACAATTCGAAGACAGAATGTGCCTTAAAAGCCATTGTGAAACAGGGATATAGAACTATCCTATGAATGCTCTATGTAAGCCTCAATGTCAGTGTTTAGTGATTCTTTAATGGAGGTCGAGATTGGTCGACGACTCAGAGTATATACAGGTGTTCCTGAAAGAGAGCTTAGATGATTTTACAACCTTGAGAACTATCGTGATAGAGAGTTTTCTTCTTGTGCGGTTGCGGTGATGATTATGTCGAAGCTGAAGGTTTTGATATCCCTTTCTATTATGGAGTCGGTGAATTCTGGGGCGGAGGAGATCTTTAGGGTCAGTGTCACTTGGATGGTCTGATTGGGTTCTATTGGGGCTTCGTTGTAGTTCCATGTTAAGTTCATGTAGGTTGTGGTATTGGTGGGTCCTGTGACGATTTGGTTGTCAGAGTTCTTGAAGGCCCAATTTGCAATATCGAGGTTGAGGATTGTTTCTATGTTGCTCATGCTCTGCAAGTAAAATGTGACGTTGTTTGATGTTCCTGGGTAGACGGCTCCCCAGCGGATTTCTTCTGTTTTGTTCTTTAGAAGTATATCCCAGTAAGCTTCAACCCTAGAGGTGTAGATGGTTCCGATGCTTGGGAAATTTAGATTGTGGAAGCTACTCAGCCACATTGAGATTAGAGTGCTGGCAATTAACGTTATGAGGGCGACAGCTAGAATTAGAAGGATTGTCTTCTTTGAAGATTGTAAAAATGCAGTTAATGAGTTCAATTTTGCCTTTATTTCCGATTCATCCGTATCTCTATTCTTACACAGGCATGTATTTAAGATCGTTGCTCCAGCGCCTGTCTAAATCCTTCGCCCTTTTTCGGCTCAGCTTACTTTTTGTTGTTTTTGTAGCGGTTCTTATTTGAGGTTGACGTCATCTGTTGATTTGGATTTGAAAGGGGTGTGCAAAGGCGTTTGAAGAATTTGCGTGTGTGGAAAGCAAAGAAAGATTGTTCCTAGGTCTTTAAGGGTTTCTTCTCGTGAAGGATTAGTAATGGATCCTCAATTATGCATCGCTCAAAGTTCAGAGTTTTGTTAGCGAGTGCATTCTATGTAAGGGTCAAGGTTTCTTTTATACACATTATTTTTCAAAGTTGAATAGGCTGGCCGTCCATGTCGTGTGGAATGGGCATGTTCATTATTTGTAATATTGTTGGGGCTAGGTCCCACAGATGAACTTGGATTTTTAGCGGTTTTTGTGTGTTGGGTCCTATGATCCCAATTATTCCTGGAACGTCAACAGGATCATGTGTTCCATCGTGCCCGCCGCTCCATCTGGGTTTCTCATTCACATAAGTTCCTGACGGTTGTTTTTCCATGATTTCAGGGCGTCTGGCCGCCTGCCAACCAGTGTTGAAAATGGCCATGAGGTCTGGGCCGTTGCTTAGTTGTTCTCCCCAGTATATCTCTTCTCTCTTTTTGATATCCTTGAAAGGTTTCTCGCCGTCCATTCTGAGATTTTTAAGTGCTTGTATAATTGCGTTTCTGGTTTTTTCGTATTCTTTGCCCAGTTTTATCAAGCCTTGTGGTTCTCGGTTTTTGACATTGAGCCATATGTCTCCGTAGCCGTAGGAAACGGCTTCACTCCGCTCTAGATCTACTCTGTCGTTTTTGGCTTTGAGGAAGCCTAGCTCTTCTAGATAGTTGTTTATGACGAGTTCTTTGCTTACTTGGCAGAATCCGTGATCAGAAAGAACTATTACAATTGTTTCCTTGTCGATGAGTTCTAAGAAATCTTTCATTATCCCGTCAAGTTTTACATAATGGTCCTTAACCAATTGGGTGAATTTGTTCTTTTCATGTTGTTCATGGGTAGAGTCAACGTAATTCCAGAAGAAGTGTTGAATCCTATCTGTACTCATAAAGACTGTCATGAAAAAATCCCAATCTTCTTTTTGGGCTAGAAACTGGGATATTTGAGCAGTTTCTTCAGTTATCTCGTTAGTTCTTTTGAAGAATTTTTCTGGTGCTTTGTCCACGTTTCGCAGAATTTCTGTTTCAACATCTCCAGTTAAGCTTTCAATCCCAAACTTTCTGCTGATTATGTTTTTGATTTTTTCTGGGTGAGGTGTGCCTTCTGTGGGAGAAAGGAAGCCTGGGATGATGAATCCTTTGATTTGTTCTGCATCGCTCATTGGTACGTTGATCACGCCGACTTTTTTCCCTCCTTCGCTTAGGAGATGCCATATTGTTTTTGAGTTGGTCATTGAAGGCTGAGCTATCTGTCTTCTATATGATCCTTTTTTCCGCATCATGAAGCTGAAGATGCCATGTTTCCCAGGGTTTTTTCCTGTCATGAATGTCGTCCATGCAACAGGAGTCTGAGCCGGAATAGGAGGAATGGTATGCCCGAAAATGCCGTGTGTCTTGAGCCTTTTGAAAGTTGGTAAATCCTCGATCCATTGGTCAATTAGCTTGGGTGAGGCTCCGTCGAAACCTAAAACCAGTATCTTTGATTTCTTCGCAGGCACAATTTACTCCTCCTTTGGCTTAATCTCTGATGAATTGGCGAAAGTGGGAGGGTAGAAATTTTGGCTTATAACCGAACAGGCTACGGGCAGCATACAAGCTTCGATCATAAACCTTCACCAGGTCAACCTCGTTTGGATCTAGTTTCTCTCTAGCACTCTCTATGGTGCCTGAAAGACTAATCAACCCTCTCTTTTTTAACCGGTAAAGCCCTGACAGGAAGGTTTTGAGCATCAAAAATTCAATTGCGATCTGGTACGGGTCACGCTTTCTAATTCTGACAGGATAAAACGGATTTCTGTAGCGGTGATAGAAATGTTCTTCTGGTTTGAAAATTATGTGAGATGGATGCATCAAGAGAACACAGAATTTCTGGCTTAGCATCTTCTTCGCTATAATCGGAAAATTGACTGCTGGTGAATCTATTAGTATGGGATACGGAAAAAAGGTCGTACCCTTATGCCAGACAGGCGAGTTACAGATGTCTGCTGAAAAGTCAAACTTGAATTTCAGCTCTCTTAATGCTTCCATGTGCGGCGGAGACCAACAGAAGAAAGGAGCTCTGAACGCCGTTATCTCTTTTTCACGAAAAGTTTGCTGTAGTGAAAAAATTCCTCCCTCGCCATTGACTTTTCCAGTCAAAGGATCGATCGATGATGTCTCCCTTCTCCTTGAGATCTCAGTGGCCTTCGCATAGTTTTCTACATCTGTATATTCGAAAATAGCAGGCTTTGTGGAATGGCTTGATCCATGGTAACCTATTTCGTGAACAGCTAACAGTTTCAGAACTTTCGGGTAGCGGCGGATTTGCTCTGCAATAGTGCCTGTGATGAAGAAAAGTCCTGTTAAGTGGTATTTTTTCAACAACTCCAGAACCTTGAACAAGGCTACAGCTACGTCATCATTTAGAAAATCTTCTCTGAGAGGAGGACCTTCAACATCAAAACTCAAAAGAACC
>CAYGBS010000017.1:5164-5861 GCA_964348215.1 uncultured Candidatus Bathyarchaeia archaeon | reverse complement strand
ATTTTTTGTTGCCCACCCGTAAATCTTCGAAAACAGACCTTTGCGGATAAAACGAAACTCTAGATTTTTCCTGCTTCTAGCGCCCCAGGAAAACTTGTAAGGCTCGCCACCTCTCATCAAATCATATTCTTTCAATCCTCTTCTTATACAATCTTCAACGACATGCATCCTCAACAGATTGGCAACGCCATACTTGGAGTATTCTGGATCGAACCCTGTAAGATATTCATATTTCTTGTTTTCGTAATCGAAAGAGTATATCGTGGCAGCAGGTTGATCATCTACTGTCAAGACATAGAGACTCAACCATTTTCTCTCGGAGAAACTGCGGGCGATATCGTAATGAAAGTCGCGAAGAGTTTCCTGGGCAAACACTCCGGCCATGTCTTGAGATTCCCATCTCTTCTGATGAAGCTTGTAAAAGACATCCATAGCGTCTTCAATTGAATTGAAATCGATGTGTGTCTTCACCTCAACTTGATATTTCTCTCGGAGACGTTTCTTTCTCCTACGCAGATTCCTCCGCATGTTTCCACTTAGTCGTTGGAGATATTGCTCAATCGAGATGGCAAGATCGATGTAGGGACACATGAAAGTCATTCCCTCTTCTAGATGAGCCCCAAATAATTCTTCGAAGGGCAACTTTCTCATTAGATTGGCTGAAGTGGCGTTCTCCGGGACGTCTTCAAGTTCGATA
>CAYGBS010000017.1:3253-5154 GCA_964348215.1 uncultured Candidatus Bathyarchaeia archaeon | reverse complement strand
CCCAATCAGTATACTTCTTTGTTAGGTAATTCCACAGGAGCTTTAGGCATTTCTGTTCATCTTCAATGAAGATGAAATTGTTGTAGTCAGATTGGGGACTTCCGATGAATTCTATTTTTGTCAGGTTGCCAAGATGAAGAAAATTATACTTGGAATACATAAGCGGCGCAACAGCTATAACTTTCCCTTTTTTCTCAGTAAGTAAAATCCTAAGCTCTCTTCCTCTTCCGAAATGCTTCCACCAACTTGACAGCCATTCCCAAGTGGAGAAAATGTTGTTGTCTAAACTATTCAGTAGAGTGCTGTTCCATTCATCTCTTAGCTTTTCGAATTTACTGAAATTGTCTATCGCTTTTACTCTTATGACCAGTCACCCCGCCTTTTCCAGCAAAACTCAGCCAGCATCTTATCTTATGTAACGCATGTAGACTTGGGCAAGCAGCATTTTGAGCTTGTTCTTAAGTCTTCTCCTTGGAAAGATGCGCCGAATGTGAGTTGGATTTTCGCCTTTTGATGTATACTGCATCCTACCTACTCCTTCTTTGGATGCGAGTGTGATATGCTCGACAGAGCTCGGTTTTAAACCCAAGATTTCTGCTGCTGCGGTGTCAATTGCTACAGGGTCCGTGCTTGACATAACCAGTCCGAGGCGTTTAGTGGTTACCCCTCGCACGATGGCGCCGTCCACTACCACGAGGTCGGTCTGTACACCTGATTGATACTTCATTTTTGGAACGTTTATCAACATGTCCGATTTATGGAAGATGTGCGGCAACCGGAATTGAAAATAATAGTCTCCAATGTTTGCTTCCACATTCTCGTTTTCCTCTTCACTTAAGTTGACTAGTTCAACATCTTTCTCCTCGGCCATCTCTTCATAGCCAAGCATTCTGAAGACATATTCACATCTCATAGCAGAAGCGTCAGACTCGATGACAGAGATGTTTAGGTTCGAGGCTATGCGTTCTCTGAGAACATCTATGAGAGCTCCTACGAATTTCGGGTTGGTAGTTTCTCCAGTTGACCAATCATAGTAGTAGCACAAGTTTGGCTTTATCAGGATTCTCTTAACATCTCTTCTAAAATTGAACTGTATGAGATCGGTAGATTTCGCGATAGCATTCTTAATAGAAGTATGATCCGGCGCTCTGGCACGGACAAAACTTACCAGGCTCAAGACAACACGTATCCTACATATTTATAGTCAAGAGTCAAAGCGCAAAGTGTTTTCATAAGCCATCGAAATGACCTTAAGATCTTGAAGCGCCTCTTCACCCGATGGGCTTGGTGGAATATCATTATTCACACATTCTACGAAATGCTCAAGTTCTCTAAAGTAACGAGTAAGTGAACGCTCCACCTTTCCAAGCTTCGTTCGAAGATCGTCTGCAATTATCCTGAATACTGATGGAGGGGAACGAGCCACTGATGCATGATCAAACGTTCCATACAGTTCCACACTAACTTGAGGCTCTCTGGAAAACCAGCCTACAGTAACGATCACAGGTAACCCGCCTCCAAATCTTAGAAGGCATATCGCATGATCCTCAAAGTCCATGTTGAATTTGTGTCCCAGATAAGCTTCAGCTTCAATGACTTCTCCAAAAAACCATCTGAAAAGACTTATCAAGTGGACCCCTAAATCTAAGAGGGCACCACCACCCATCATCTCTTTACTAAACCACCACGCAGGCACTCGGGCAGGTCTACCAAGTTCTCCCCTAGGAGAAAAAGGACCCTCACTTATGTTAGTTGCATAGGCGATCTGTATATCACCCAACGAGCCATTCTCTATTTTCGCTTTTAATCCATTAAACGCTTCGCTGAATCTCGATGGGTATCCCACCATAAGTTTCATTCCTTCACGCCCAACACAAGATAGAATCTGTTCTCCTTCTGCC
>CAYGBS010000017.1:2921-3243 GCA_964348215.1 uncultured Candidatus Bathyarchaeia archaeon | reverse complement strand
AGGGGGCGGCGGCTTCCAGTCCCGTCCCCCAGCATCTCCCAATTTGCCGCTCTCTACTTTCGTTTTTAATCCATTGAACTCTTCACTGAATCTCGATGGGTATCCTACCATGAGTTTTACTCCCTCGCGTCTAACACTAGATAGAATCCGTTCTCCTTCTGCCACATTCCTCGCCAGAGGTTTTTCCAAGAAAATGGCTTTTCCTGCTTCAGCAGCCCTACATGTGCATTCACGGTGAAGGAAATTGGGCACCGAAATTATAACTGCATCAAGACTCTTATCGTCGAGCAGCTTATTATAGTCTGACTGAACGTTTTTAATC
>CAYGBS010000017.1:1697-2906 GCA_964348215.1 uncultured Candidatus Bathyarchaeia archaeon | reverse complement strand
GCGACAGAAACTAGCTTGGCGCTCTTAAGGCGCAAGCAGTTTTTCAGATGAACTCTTCCCATCGATCCCAAGCCTATGAGGCCCAAATTCACTTGTCGCAAAGAACTTTTCACCTTTAAGCGCCATTGGTTATTTGACTCTGGCTAGAACTCTATTCGGGACCAGAAATGCGCGCCCATTCATGCGCCCTTGCTTAACTTGCCTTTATTTGGTTTGAACGGAAGCAACTAAATACGGTAGGAGTCTTTTTAAAGAAAAAAGGGGAGGTTGGATGGCTTTCCATATGAGGTTTTCTGTCTTGACTGCAAGGCTTAGGCAGTCGAGGAGTCTATGTTTCCACTACATCTGCGTGTGCGACCACGTAGATATCGCCTGAGAGACCAACCACAGTGTATGTATCGCTTGTCGCGTCAATCCCTGTGTGTTGATAGGGGTACTGTCCTGGAGCAACCGTGTAATCGCCTTTCTTGTCTATTGGTAGCGGGTCAGAGCCCACATAAAGCTGAGTGTTTGTCATCTTCCAGCCTGCGTCCATCGTATATGTAACGGTAGCGGTTGAACCGTCGTAGTCTATCGTGAGGTTTCCCACCAAGGTCCCCTTTGAGAGGTCGCACTGAGCTGCTCCTGCCCATATTTCGAAGTTGTAAGATCCAGGTCCGAGCGGACCGTTAGTCCAACCCCAACTCCTGAAACCCATGCTCAAAAAGCATGTAGCGTAATCGCCGCCGTAGGCAAACGCAGTTTCGGCCTCTGGGGGTGGTGGTGGACCTTCGTAAATCTTTACGATTAGATGGCAGAAGTTGCGATATGGAGTGCCGTCAATCCAATCGACGATCGTGAAGTTAATTGCTGTGCCTGTTCCTGTGTAGTAGGTTGTGTACATGTGCATCGTGTTGTTGAATGGGCCCCAATTTACATCCATTCCGTCAATCTGCAAGAAAGAGTGACCATCAGGTGCAGGGAGGGGCGTTGTCCAAGTCGGACCGTAGATAAATGTGCCATTGAACTCCGCGGTATAGTATTGAGCATCGGCAGCATAAGTGACCCATCCACCAATCGGGTGGGTCGATATGAACCAATTTTGTACCTCAATTCGATACTCTCTCCCAGCCTCTAAGACAGGAGAAATTACTGGTTCTCCTGTGCTTGGCACATCTGCTTGCCAGATCAGAGTCTCTTGTGATTCAACTGGAAATGTTTGCATAGCAA
>CAYGBS010000017.1:1382-1672 GCA_964348215.1 uncultured Candidatus Bathyarchaeia archaeon | reverse complement strand
GTACAGAAAATCTAATCAATTGTTCTATAATATATAATCATGTGTCAAACTTATATTGGAAGGATCCTGAAAACGCGTCCTTCCTCAAAGTACCCGCAAAATTCAGGATATTTTGTGCTTTATGTCTGGCTTCGATTAACTGTTTAGTGAGAATGTGGATATTTCGCTGGTTACGGTTTCTAAGTCCTGACTTTGTATACGGAAGTAATAAGTTACATTTGTCTCTAGATTGGTGAGGGTTACAGTATGTTGTGTGGTGTTCTCCCGGCTTTGTGCAATTGTCACGTTTG
>CAYGBS010000017.1:846-1372 GCA_964348215.1 uncultured Candidatus Bathyarchaeia archaeon | reverse complement strand
GCTCCTCAAGATTTTAGGGCTTTACTGTTGTTCAATTGTCCATTAAAGAGAATTTCAATACTTTGCTGGTTACGGTTTCTATATCTTGGCTTTGTACACGAAAGTAATAAGTTACATTTGGCTCCAGATTGGTGAGGGTCACTGCGTGCTGTGTAACATTCTCCCAACTCTCTGCAATTGTCACGTTTGCATGGTCAATATCGAGATAATCAAAGTCCCACCCGGGATCGTATCTTGAAGATACTGTAAATAACGGTAATGTACTATACTCGACTCTACCAATGGTTGGAAGGTCAGTGTTCCATGTTATGGTTGCACTTCTATTATGTGTATTCGGATGAACTGTCACTTCTTCCATTTGGAAAACTGGAGGAAGGTCTAAGACACTTAGGTAGTCTGTTATGTCGACCCCGCCGGCGCCCGGACCACCATACTTCCAGATGATCCAGCCATCAGCTCCTTCTTCTCGAAGTATGTCGATCTCTGCTTTAAATTCCTCTGGAGTTTTCAAAGTTGGAAATTGATT
>CAYGBS010000017.1:0-836 GCA_964348215.1 uncultured Candidatus Bathyarchaeia archaeon | reverse complement strand
CTTGGTCATATTGGCTACAAATATGACCAAGGGAATTTTCCCCTCTGGACCTCCTACGCCCAATTCGATGTCTGCCTTTACACAGGGGCGAAAGAGAGTTTCCAGTTCGTTCGGGTAAAAGTATGCCATAGGAGCGACCCAGTCCAAATAACCTTCAATTACCCAGTCCGTCCAGTCTTGTCCTATTAGTTTACGCCTCTCAGCCCATTCATATTCATGTCCAGTTTTGAGTATGGTCCAAGGAGCTGCTGAGATTTTCAAATCTGGTTTTATAGCTTTCATCCATCCAACCATATCGACTAACAATTGGGTGATTACTTCTACTCGCCACTCCAAGAACTCGTTGTAACGATCACCGCCTGGAGCAAAGTCTCCTGGAAAATCGGTTACTGTTTCGTTCAACCACTGTTCCAATAATACTTTCGATTCTTCGGAATAATCCATGTCAGGAGTGGCTCCTTGCCATTCCCACCTAATATAGTCAAACATGAATCCATCTATATCGGGATATTTTTCCACGAGTTCTTCAACGATTGCTCTCAAATAATCTCTTGCTTCCTGCTTTGTTGGATTCAGCCAATCTATGAAATTGCCTTGGCTATCAATGCACCCCCATTCAGGCTTGGGAGTCTGATAAAGAACGTCCATAGCTATGTAGACTTCAATGCCTAATGGATGGGCCTCTTCTATAGCTTCATCAATGAAATTGAACCCTGCACTTGCAGAGATGACATCGCTTGGGTACCCTGCGTATTTTGGCATCATCCCTTCAATTACTAGCAAATTTAGGTCATAGTCATGCATTGTATCAACTATCAAATTCCAATCGTTTGACG
>CAYGBS010000016.1:16611-21291 GCA_964348215.1 uncultured Candidatus Bathyarchaeia archaeon | reverse complement strand
TTATTGAAGCGTTCAAGAAAAAGCACTTTAAAGAATTCGAAAGGCACTCTCGAGTTGGCATGGTTACAGAAGAATCTTTCACTAACAGAGTGAAAGAGCTCAAAGACTTGGGCGCGAAGTACGTTTTTCTGAAGACAGGAGCTTACAGACCAGCTGATGTGGCAAGAGCTGTAAAATTCTCGTCAAAGGCTAAGATCGACTTACTTACTGTTGATGGTGCGGGTGGCGGAACTGGAATGAGTCCTTGGCGTATGATGAATGAGTGGGGAATACCTAGTGTAGAGATCTGGTCGTTAACGTATACATATATAGATAGACTGGCTAAACGAGGGGACTACGTTCCTAGCGTAGCTTTCGCTGGAGGTATTACTATGGAAGATCATATCTTTAAAGCACTAGCGCTGGGTGCACCATATGTTAAAGCAATAGGCATGGCAAGGGCTCCCCTTACTGCAGCTATGGTAGGAAAAAATGTTGGTGGTGGAATCAATGAAGACAGTCTTCCAGTCTACTATGCAAGATATGGCAACACCATCGATGCGATCTTTGTCGAAGCAGCTAGGTTAAAAAGCAAGTTTAGAGCGAAATTCCAGAGTTTGCCTACTGGAGCAATTGGCCTTTACACCTACAATCAAAGGTTAATCCACGGACTTAAGCAATTGATGTGTGGAGCCCGAAAATTCGCGCTTCAGCATATTACGCGAGATGACATTGCTGCTCTAACCCCTGAAGCTGCAAAAATATCAGGGATTAATTACATTATGGATGCAGACAAGGAAGAAGTTGAGAAAATCTTAAGCTAAGTGCGCGACGGTATCTGCATTCATGCAGATAAGACGAAGTTCAGAGTAGATGAATGGTGCAAGGACGCAAGAATCACGATCAGAGAACTAGATTTCGAGAAACTGAGAGAACAAAAATAAGGTTCTTAGAGTTTCAGCGAGAACCGTTACTTATGCCACGATTAAGTCTCCAGACGAGGTTTATGATGATGTTGAACATGGAACGGTAGTAGCGGTTAAAAAGGGTCAACGCTAAATCTGTCATTCTTGCCTATGATGTGGAGGCGGGGGTAGTCAAGGTTATAACACTTTACTACACTACCAAACTTGATAGACTCCTTAAAGCCAAGACGGTGAGAGGCACATGGAGGAGAGTAAAGTAAGAGCATGGTACGATAAATCAGTGGATATACCATACCTGCTTTTTGGGGAAGGACCTAGCCATGAAGTAATAGAGGCAGACCCTGATGTGCACCTTGAACTGGACAAAAATGGAAAAGTCATGGGCATAGAAGTTTGGAACGCGAGAAAAAGCGGTCTCATAAAGCAAGTAGCAAAAGCCGTGACTGAAATAGCCTCATAAGAGCAAAATCGCGGGATTTTGATTTTTAATCTTGCGTAGCGGTGACTGCGAAACATCTATTATGAGTATTGAAAAAGGAGAGAAAGGTTCGAGATAGAGAATTCGCTAGGTGAGAGTGGTCGGCAGCTACCACACGAATTTCCGATAATTTGAACCGATATCTTGACTAAATCAGGTTGCCATTCTATGTGAAGACACATTTTAATAGTCTCCAACTTAGCAATTTAAAAAGAACAAACGCAGAATTCCGTGTAGAAGTGTTGCAGAATGTCTGTTTATCAGGAAAGAGTGAAGAAAGCTCAGAAAAAGATGGTTGAGCAGGACATTGACGTTCTCCTGGTCTTGGGCATGGCGAGCTACCGGTACTTCACAGGCGACGTGCGCAAACAACCCAGGTTATTGATTCCAGCAGAAGGGGATCCAATTCTAATCATATTTGGAAGCGAAAAGGATGAAGTGGAAAGAAGCTCGTGGATAAAAGACATTTTGACCTATAGAGCCACGCATGAGATGATGTTGAGCATCATACAGTTCTTCAACAGCTTAGGGAAGAATAAACCACGAGTTGGCTTAGAGATGATATTTTCAACGCCCGCATTCCTGCTGGAAAGGTTCAAAATGGCTGTACCTCAAGTAGAAGTCGTCGACGCTGCTTCAGTTATCGCGCCTTTGAGGAAGATAAAGGATCTGGAAGAGGTTCGCCTTATTCGAAAGGCTTGCAGCATTGCTGATGAAGGGATGAAAACCGCGGTTAATTCCATAGGGGAGGGTGCAAGGGAAATTGATGTTGCCATTGAAGCAGAATACGTGATGAAGAAAGCTGGAGCTGAAGGAATAGCCTTCCCAATTTTCGTCAACTCTGGTTACAGATCATTATGGCTACACGGCTTCGCTTCAGAAAAGAAGATAGAGAGAGGCGACCTTGTCCTTGTCGACGTGGGACCGGTATACAAAGGGTACTGTGCCAACCTCACCAGAACTGTGATTCTGGGAAAACCAGATGAAAAACAAGGAGAGCTTCACTCACTGTATCTCAGCATGCAGAACCAGATCTTCGAAAACATGAAACCGGGGGTCAAGATCTTCGAGCTAGAAGACAAGAATCAGGAACTGGCAGATAAGGCGGGCTTCGGCGAGTATTATGTCAGAGGGTTTGTCCACGGAATAGGCCTAGCCTTTGAGGAGACTCCTTTCCCAACGATCTTTCCTGAGGACATAATGGAACCCGTTTCATCAAAGATGACCATGTCGGTGGGGCATTCTGTTCTATCTGTTCCCGGAATCGGAGGGGTCAGAGTGGAGGATACGACTTTGGTGAAGGAAAAAGACGTGGAACTGCTGACCAGCTATCCAAGGGAACTGCAGGAGTTGGTGTGACGATGCCTGAGGCTGAGGTTGACGTAACCTTTGACTTTCCATTAGAGAAGGTCTGGGGAACATTGAAAGACTTGACAATTGTCGGCTCCTGCCAACGCTTTGTAGAGAAGGTTGAAGCCTTGCCAGATGGCGGTGTACGTTGGACGATAAAGTCCCCCATGTCAAAGGTCACCAGAACCCCCCATGTAGACGCTTCCTTCACCAACTTGACTGAAAAACGTGCGTTGTCTTGGAAAGCTAAAGGGAACCATCTCCTCTGGGCCGGAGACGCAGCATTACAGGACCTTTCAGGGAAGAAAACAAAGGCAAGGCTTAAACTGGAAGTTCAAGGTCTCGGCGCATTGTCAATGGTCATAAACCAGTTGGCAGGTTCGCAGGTTAAGGGCAATCTAGATTTCTTTGCCGAACAAGTTAAGAGGAAACTGGAAGAATAGGCTCATCAAAAGCGTAGAGGTAAGTTGTATGTCAAAGAAAGAAGCTATTTTCGAAAAACTGAAGCAGGTGAAAGACCCGGAGTTCGGGCGTTCCATAACGGAGAGACAGCTTGTCGACGAGGTGAAAGTCGAAGGAGACGTTGCGAAAATTCTGTACCACCTTACTGTCCCCTTCTGTCCCCCTGTCTTTGCTCTACACATTGGCAGAGAGATTAGGAAGAAGGCTAAAGAGGTTGCCGGCATCAAGAAGGTAAAGGTCAGGGTCCAGCAACATGTCAAAGCTGATGAACTAAATGAGGCCTTGGCAAAGGAAGAGTAAACGGCTCAAGAAAGAAATCGAATTGCATCTTCAACAGGAATTGAATTGTTGCAGCATCTCTCGGTTCCTCACGAAAAACTCTCGGAAAGTTCTCGTTAAATCGTATTTCTCCACCTCTTCAAGAGGAACCCAACAGACATCGAGAACATCACTACCCCCACGAAGACTGCCTCCTTTCAAACGCACAAAAAAGTCGAGAACAACGAAATGGTAACGCCATTCACTCTTCTCATCTAGCTCCAGATTGTCCACCGCATCAATTAGGCTGTGAACCTCCACATCGAGGTTGCATTCTTCCTTAACCTCACGAACCACTGTTTCATGCACCTTTTCGCCCAGCTCAACGATGCCACCGGGGACAGTCCACCTATTTTTTCCCGGCTCAGAACCGCGTTTAGCCAACAAAATTTTACCGTTACAAACGATGACTGCCCCCACACCCACAACTGGATGAGAAGGATATTCCCGCTTCAAACAATCCAACCCTGCATAGTTCACCGCTTCTATCTGCTAGCTGGCATTCCAAGCGAAGTACAATGGGCCCGGGGCGACTTGAACGCCCGACCAACAGGTCTCCCCTCTAAACAGATTATGAGCCTGTCGCTCTAACCGTGCTGAGCTACGGGCCCCTTATCTCCCCTATCTTGTACAGCAGCAAATTAAGGTTTTCCAGTTCTCCCAGCCAGTCCACGCAAGATGCTAAGCGAAGAAGTGACGACGGCTGCGAGAAAAGCTTTTGCAATGAACATCTGCCATTTCCAAACCAAAACCCGAAGAAAACCCACTGAAGGGCCAACACCAGAAATCCTGTGAAAAACAGAGACATAGAAGCAGTTGCACCAACTTGAACACTTTTAGCTCAATCTGCTGCCTTTCAAGGTATGAAGCTTTAAATATTCCGAACTTTGTCAAAATAGTCGTTACGCTGCCGCCGTAGCTCAGTTAGGTAGAGCAGCTGACTCTGATAGCGCTCTGTCAGAGGCTGATGCTGTTAACCAGTCGGTCGTAGGTTCGAGTCCTACCGGCGGCGCCAAAACCATTGTTTAGACGAACCGGAGACACCTTTGACTATTTGCGTTTCCTAAACAGTTTGACTTCGTCTATTTCACAGACTTGACAAGCTTCCATCAAAACCAGACTTGCAGTCACGGAGTGAAAACATTTAACTGCACCTGCAGTGACCTT
>CAYGBS010000016.1:0-16601 GCA_964348215.1 uncultured Candidatus Bathyarchaeia archaeon | reverse complement strand
ACTGGGTAAAACAGACCTGAAGGTTAGCTCCTTAGGAATTGGGGCCGAGTATTTTAAGAAGCTTTCAGCAGAAGAGATTAGGCAGATAATCAGCTTCGCTATGAAGGCAGGAGTTAACTATTTTGATCTTGTCTGGTTCCTCCCCAACATAGTAGAAGGCTTTCGACAATCCCTGCGGAGTCAAAGCGGAAAACCTATTCTTGCTTTCCATCTGGGTTCATGCATTAAGAATGGTGAATATGAGAGAAGTCGCGACCCAGCATACTGCGAGAAACAACTGATTGATTTTTTGTCCCAACTGGATTATGAGTATGCACCAGTACTCAACATTCATTACATAGCTAATCTTAAGGTTTGGAAGCAAATAAACCGAAAGGGCATTCTTGCCCTCGCAGAGCGGCTTCGAGATGAAGGACTCGCCAGAGTCGTATCTATAAGTACCCATGACCCTGAAGTAATCAAGCTGGCGGCTTCGACCGGTGTAATCGATAGCATCATGCATCAAATCAATATTGTTAACCACGATTTTCAGGCACGCAATGAAGCACTAGGAAAATGTGACGAGCTTGGCATAGGAGTTGTAGCCATGAAACCTTTCGCAGGAGGACTGCTGCTAAACGCCGGGAAAACTGTGAAGATTCCCGCTTACAAATCAGGGTGGAAATCATTAGTTTTCAAAGTGCCAGAGTACACAACTCCAGCCAAACTCCTAAGCTATACTCTTAGCCAACGCGGCGTATGCATAGCTGTCATGGGGGTCTCATCGCTCAAGGAGCTTACAAGCAATCTTGCATTTTTGAGTTCATCAGCTATGGATAAAGATTATACTATGTTACTTAGAGAATAATGCATGGAACTGCTTTTGACTAAAATAAAAAGGGGTTTTGCGGGAGGCAGTGGAGATATCGCCACTGGGCGCTGGTTCGAGTCCTACCGGCGGCGCCTCACAGACATACCTTAGACAAACGTATGCCCGTGCGCGTCGAGCATTATCCGTTCCATCCTGAAAATTTCATTATTGGTCGTAAAACTCTTCTGCCATGTTTCCATCGATAATATAAGGCATAGGCAATCATTGCAGCAAGCCTTATCTTCCATTGGAGGCTCTTTGAAACGAAAACCTTTATGTTGCGTTCCCAGCATGTGGCTATGAACTCCCATTGTAGTGGTGTTAACCCTTTTGAATCCATGTGTCGTGCTTCCTTGAGCATGCATTCTTCTTCTGAAGTGAACAACAAGGGCACATAGAATGCTTTGCGATGTTTTAATCTGTCTAGTAGTTCAAGCGTTGCGATCGTATCCTTCTGAGTTTCATTGGGCAAGCCAATGATAAACGTTGCCAATGGCCAAATGCCATTTTCGTTTAGAATCTCAAATCCCTTTGTTACGACATCATGCCACTCTTCAGGCTTGTACGGCAACATCTTTCCTTTCATATATTCCTTCATAAGTCGAATGCTGCCAGTTTCTATGCCGATTTCGACTGAGTTATGCTTAATTCCATTTGAAACCCACCGAGATTTCTCAAGAAGAATCGGCCCGATCTCTTCAACCGTCTCAGGATCATAGACAACAGGTGCCAACGACGCATGAGCAGGTTGAATGTACTCGACTCCAGGGACGGCCGCAACCGATTCAACCAATTCTACAATCGCTTCACGATTCGGCAGAAACTTCCCCTTGGACTGGTATAAAAACAAGTCTTCACAGCCCAAAATGATCATTTTCGTGCCATTCCTCGTATTCAATTCTACTTCTTCCAAGATGTGTCTCATAGGAAATGAGTAACGTCTTCTCTGTGTTGGCGAACAAAAACTGCATCCGCGTCCACAACCACGCATAATTTCTACGACACCAAAAATCGATGGATGAATGATACAGGGAATTTCTCCGAGGTCAGGAGGCTCGGCTTCAACCACTTGCGGAAGTTCCTCGCCATTAACAGCCATACGAAAAATCTTCAAAGCTGACTTTTCGCCCTCACCCATAACAATACAATCTATACCGTATTTCTCCTGCAGTTCCGCCTTATGGATCTGCCATGCACCTGGACCTCCAAGGACTATTTTAGCACCCCATTTTCGCAGAATTGGCTTGCTTACTAGCTCTCTGAACTCAGCAGCTGCCAGTGGTTCTCCACCTAAGCCCACAAATGGTGTGTAAGTTCGGCTGACAAAACCTGTTCCAGCTGGCTCCATAGAAGATAATCCGATGACTTTCGTATTTGGTCCTACGACCATTTTTAGATTATCTGGATGTACGACTGCAACATTTTGCACGCCGAATTCCCTAGCTAGCACGGCTTCAATTTTTCTCATCCCATAGGGGGCAAACTTAGCAGTGCCATCCTCATTATCTGGTACTGGGGGATACAAATATTTTCTTAATAGGGCCCTCGGGACAATGCTTGTTGGGAATCCTCCTAAGAATGCTCGAAAAGGACTGAGTTTGAAGTCGCTCATGTCGGTTGCTGATCCGGTGAGAACAAGTGGGACTCCTCGAGTCTGCGGCGAGGCAGCATTCTTTGAGAACATGTCAATCGCAATGTGCTTGCCAGTTTAATAGTTTTGCCGCTGCCATGGATAAACATCAGTAAGTGATGTTGATGCGGTCCATAAAAAGGGGAGTGGACTGGTAAATACACTTATTGTTATATATCCTCACAGGAATTCATAGTGGTCCTAGAGGTGATATCGTGACCGAAGAGAAGTATCCTGTTTCAGAGAAACTAAAAGTCGCAGATGGCATCACATTGTTTAAATCAGACAAATGGTGGTCTGCCGTAGTAGCTTTAGAGTCCTTTGGCCGCAAACAAGTATGCATATATCTATGGAACAAAGTGGAAGACAAATGGAAGAGGAGACAGAAGTTTGTGGTGCGAGGACATGAAAACTGGGAAAAGATCAAGGATGCAGTAGATAAGTTACTACCCTACCTCACAGGGGAACCTGATTTGTGAGCTTTTGGTGCAGCGTCAATTTATGGACAAGTGTTTTGAAGCGTTGAGAGTATCATGACGGCATGTTATACGCCTTTTTTAGAGCGAGCTTCTCACTTGCTTGCTGAAGACGAAACAGATTGGGGCATATGCAGAACGGGTGGGACTGTTTATTTTCACCGGGAACTAACATCCTAGCTGGACTGTTCAGTGGATAACTGCCGCATAAACAATTACTTGAGACGGTTTCGTCACATGAAGCTTACAAAGCTACTAGAGTCAAGATTCGCAGGCTGTATGATTGGTAGTGCAATTGGCGACGCTTTAGGAGTCTCTATTGCGATTTCACAGCCCGAAGCTCTGGAATCAGACCGCATCCGGTTTCATGGAAGGTGGACCGATGACACGCATATGATGATCGGCTTAGCTGAGTCATTAATCAAGAACAAAGGTTTTGATGGAAAGCATATGGCATGGACCTTTGTGCAAAACTGGGAGAAGGAGCCTTGGAGAGGTTATGGACCAGGTCCCCCGAATGTCTTTCGCATGATGAAATCTGGAGTTCCGTGGAACAAGGCTGCTAACCAGCTATATGGCGGAGGCGGCTCCTATGGTAACGGAGCAGCCATGAGGGTTGCTCCAGTAGGTCTACTCTACTATGATAACCCGGCAAGAATAAGAGAAGTGGCTTGCAATACAGCTGAGATTACGCACACACATCAGCTCGGAAAGGAAGGTGCTGCAATACAGGCCTACGCAGTCGCTTTGGCCATGCAAACGGAAAACCTTGAACCAAAAAAATTGCTGCAAAGAATAATAGCTTTTTCAGAAGACAAGATTTTTACAGAGAAGCTGGAAAAAGCAGCAGGTCTACTCAGCACAGAAAACAAAGGAACAATATCGCAAAGCCTCGGCAACACCGTGGAAGCCTTCAACTCCGTTCCAACCGCCATCTACTGCTTCGCAAGAAATCCGTCCAACCACACTGAAGCCGTCCTGTACGCAGCAAGCCTAGGAGGAGACATAGATACAATAGGCGCAATGACCGGTGCAATAGCCGGGGCACACCTAGGTGAAAGAGGCCTTGTACCATCTTGGAAGAAAAAGCTGGAAAGAACCCGTTATATCAAGGAACTGGCTCACAAACTATATGAACTGAAGACCACGCATGCACAATCGTTGTAGAAACCATGAACCCTGCGGAAAGACTGATCCTAGGTCACATGCCCCTCATCGGAGTCTCTTATCAGAGCGGAGAGAAGGATGAAGAATACCGTAAACGGTTTTCTGAGATACATGCAACGAAAGAATTAATTGAAGCAGCCGTCAAAATGGATGTTCACAAGTTCGCAGCAGCCACTCCTCACACCTCGCCTCTTTCACCCGTATATCTGCAGGCTCTCCGTCTAGTTATCGATGAAGGATACAAAATTGAGCTTTTTCCCTGCATAGAAATTCCGGTCAAACTCGAAGATGGTAAGGTCGACGCATTCAGGCGATGGGCAACATACGTAGATTTTGAAAGAAAGCTTTACTCAGAAGTGAACCAGCGCATGATCGACGACCCAATTCTCAGCTTTAGACAAGACTGGAAGCATAAACTTCCACTAAGCAAGGGTTACACAGAAGAGGACTTCCAAAAACTCAGAATAGACTGGCCTCAGATAAATGAGGATCTAAAACATTTTGAAGAACTGCCAGTGAGTTACCTTGAATTCGGCTCCGAAACAGACTTCTTAACAATGACACATCGCTTTGACCTCATCGGAGAGCTTCTGGACAGAGCGAAAGAACACGGCTTCCAAAAGGTGTTGCTTGGCATCCACCACGCAGGAGTGACAATCCCGCTGCATAGTGACAACCTTGACAGATTCGATGGCTACGTGACCCCCCTTAACCCACTCGGCGTGATGATGTTCCCAACGAAACTGTTGGCGGAAAGGGCAGTGCGAAACAATGAGAAAAAAGT
This sequence comes from uncultured Candidatus Bathyarchaeia archaeon, assembly GCA_964348215.1. Classification (GTDB taxonomy): domain Archaea; phylum Thermoproteota; class Bathyarchaeia; order Bathyarchaeales; family SOJC01; genus CAYGBS01. The sequence continues at coordinate 11,694 of CAYGBS010000016.1, read as the reverse complement.
TTTTGCCATCAAACCTCTTGCTGGAGGAAGAGTAAGCCCGAAGGATGCATTTCCTTACGTTTTCAGTTTTGATGTGGAAGGATGCATGGTTGGAGTTGCATCTGTTAAAGAGTTGAAGAAAGACATCAAAGTAGCTATCGAAGCCTTAGGAGAGGTCAATTCGCAGAGATGCCCGCACAGTTGAGCACGCATAAAACAGTTATTCTGCGCGTTGGACCGGTTGCAGAGGAGACAGTGCAGGTAGTTAGGAGGGAAATTCCTGAAACACTTCGTAGGATGGAATGTGTTGTCCTTGAGGAAACTATGCCGATTCCTGAAGACACGTTCAATCCTGCCAGAAACCAGTACTGTTCCTCGGAGATATTAGGGAAGATAGTTGAGCGGGCTGATCTAGGTGGCGATTATGTTTTAGGAGTAACAGACGTTGATCTTTATGTGCCTGGTCTGAATTTTGTCTTTGGAGAAGCTAGCAGCTCTGGGAGAGTTGCCCTGATATCGCTGCTCCGTCTAAGACAAGAGTTTTATGGTCTCCCTTCAGACACTAAACTATATCATGAGCGAGCTGTAAAGGAAGCGGTCCACGAGATCGGCCATATAATAGGGCTCAAACACTGCAGAAATCCTTATTGCGTTATGTTCTTTTCCAATATAATGGCTGACACAGACCGTAAGAGACGGAGGTTCTGCAAAAGATGCAACAGGCGGGTTTCAAACATTCTTTGAGCAATATGTGGCTGTCTTTATGAGAGTCGTGTTGTTCAATCGTGGAAAGCTTGGTGGTGACGAAAATTCTCGAAGATGAAGCACAAGATGAAAAGGCTTCTAAGCGAAAGCTAAGGGAAGAAATCTGGCGCCCAAGTTTCAGAGAGCAAAAATAGTCAAGGTCAACCCAGACTCTCCTCAAAATCCTGTGAGGAGGATTACTCTTGCCAAAAACAAGCTTTTGATAATGCCTTCACCTAAACTAAGAAAAGGATTTCTAGTTCTAGATCCGAAAAAGATTCCTGAAAGCTCCTACAGGAAAGCTGCCACTATTAGAGGCGCCTTCAAATACGGAAGACCTCTGGGCCTAGAAGAAATCCCGAGAATAGAGTTGATCGTGGCTGGATCAGTTGCTGTATCACTCGACGGTGCCAGAATAGGGAAAGGCGGCGGTTACAGCGAGATCGAGTATGGTATTCTAAGAGAGTTGGGATGGGCTGGTGAAGAGACTCCAATAGTTACAACGGTTCATGACTCCCAAGTAGTAGAGACGGCTCCGGTCGAGGATCACGACCTATTTGTCGACCTCATCATTACCCCTACACGAGTAATCAGAGTGAAAAGGAAACGCAGACAACCAAAAGGTATACATTGGGATAGGATTACCCCAGGCACCCTCAGAAAGATGCCTACCCTCAGGGAACTCAAAAATTATCGTACGCGATAGATTGAACATAGCCTACGGTAAGAACCGATGTGGCGCCAACATTAATTACATTCTTTACTCAGGGAAGAGAAAACCCAATGACCACACTAGAACTATGCCCAAGATGAATAAGACAAATTGAATCATAGACTTTCCCACGTTCCTCTCCTTTTGTATCTCAGGAATCAATTCAGAGGCTGCTATGTAAATGAAGCCTCCAGCTGCCAGAGCGACAAGAAAGCCAACGAAGTTTTCCACGTGTATTGAAAAATAGTAAGAGACAAGAACTCCGGCAATAGCCGTTAAGGCGGATGCGAAGTTGAACAGGAGGGCCCTGTTTCTTGTAAAGCCGCCGTAGACCAGAACTCCGAAATCACCTATCTCCTGTGGGGTTTCGTGAAAAATCACTGCAAGAGTGGTGGACAAGCCAACTGCAACGTTAATGAAGAAACTGGCTGTTATGACCATTCCATCAATAAGGTTATGGATTCCATCTCCTATCAAGTTTAAATAAACAAATTTCTTAACGGTCATTTTCTCTTCAACCTCAGACTCGTATCCATGCACATGACCATGGTACCAATAGATGAATCGTTCAAGGAAGAAGAATCCTAGGAACCCAAGAGTAACGTAAAGAACCGCCGTTGAAAGCAATTCTTCACCAAAGAGTTCCACAGCTTCTGGAAACAGGTCCAAGTACGCCGTGCCTAATATAGTGCCTGCTGAAAAACTGAGAAGGACAAAAAGTATCTTGTCCAAAGTCTCCTCCTTAAAAGATATCGCGAAAACTCCAACCAATGACAAGAGGCTAACTACAACTACGGCTGAAGTCGCGTAAAGCAGGCTAGACAAAGCATCTCCTCCTGTTGTCCAGTAACTTCATCGATGAAGATGTTAAAAAGTTTAGGTTTAAAAGCCACATGCAGGAAGTCTATTTCATCAGGATGAGATTTCGATGCACGCGCATCCTCACCCACCGAAAGGCACAAGATATCTCGGCATAGCCTTAGTCATCACTGTATCTTTCTTTATCATCGAGCTGCTGGGAGGAATCCTGACAAACAGTCTAGCCTTGTTGACAGACGCGTGGCACATGCTAAATGATGTCTTTGCTTTAGCCTTCTCCCTCGTAGCGGCATGGCTTGCACAGCGTCCCACTACGGTGAAAAGAACCTATGGTTATTACCGAGCAGAGATTCTTGCGGCTTTCTTGAACGGTATCTTCTTGTGGGCGATCGTCGTGTTCATCTTCTTTGAAGCTCTTCAACGGATTCACATGCCCTCAGAAGTAGAAAGTTTAAACATGCTGATCATTGCAGTCTTTGGACTGGCAGCCAACGGACTCTCTGCAGTGTCCCTTTCAAGATCAAAGGAAGAGAGCTTGAACGTTAGAGGAGCATTTCTCCATGTAGTCGCCGACACTTTAGGCTCTATAGGAGCGATCACCGCAGGGATAATCATGCTCTTTACAGGATTGTTCATCGTGGACTCCGTAATTAGCATCATGATAGGAGTTCTAATTTTCTACAGTTCCGGGAAACTCGTCCGAGATTCAGTTAACGTCCTTCTCGAAGGAGTTCCATCCCACATCGACATAAGTGCTTTAGAGCGCAGAATAGTAGAACTAGAAGGCGTGAAGAAGGTTCATGACCTTCACGTTTGGTGTATCACACCCACAAAAATGTGCTGTATGAGTTGTCACGTGGTAGTGAAAAAGGAAGTTGATAGAAAGAAGATGATCACCACTCTGATAAATGTGCTGAAGGAAGAATTCGGAATAGATCATACCACCATCCAACTGGAGGATGAAGGCTACCCTAAGGCACTCGGCGAACATTGAAACATCCGCCCTTTTCTGAAACTGTTAAATTCTTCACATGCTTGCTATGTACCCGTGGAAAAATTGTTCACCACTCAACTCGACCAACATGTTTCCTTAATAGACCTCAAACCAGCTGGCTTCAGCCATTTCATTGCTTCTTACGTGATAAGAGCAGAGAAAGTGGCGATAGTTGAATCAGGACCGACTGTGACCATTCCAAACTTGTTGGCAGGGTTAAGGGAGCTTCAAGTAGATGTTAAGGACGTTGATTACGTAGCGGTTTCCCACATTCATCTCGACCACGGTGGAGGCGCTGGCGCCCTTCTCAACCACTTACCAAAGGCAAAGCTTATCGTTCAAAAGAGAGGTGCTCCGCATATTGCAAACCCTGAGAAGTTATGGAGACAATCGAGACAAGTGTTAGGAAGAGTCGCAGAACTCTATGAGGCACCTGTACCTGTTGCCGAAGACCGAATAATAGTCGCCGAGGATGACATGTCCTTCAATCTAGGTGAAGGCGTTGATTTCAGAGTCATAGAGACCCTTGGCCATGCATCTCACCATCAAAGTTTCTATGAGAAGAGAAGCAGAGGCGTCTTCCCCGGTGACGCTGCTGGAATCTACATACCTGAATTCGATGTAATCATACCTACAACTCCGCCTCCCTTCCATTTAGAAACGACGTTAGCTTCAATTAGAAAACTTAAGCAGTTGAGACCTAGGCTTCTGTATTACTCGCATTTTGGTCTAGCAACAAACGCCATGGAAAAACTGCAGCTCCACGCCGACCAGTTGAAACTCTGGGGAAACGTGATTGCCAAGAAAATGAAGGAAAGAGCGACCGTGAAGGAGATGAAGAGGAAAATTGCAGAACGTGATCCAGCCATACATAAAGTTAGCGACTATATTGAAACTCACCCTATCATGAACAGGGGCATCATCTCGCAGAACATTCAAGGCTTCATCGAGTATTTCAAATACGTAGAAAGGCAAAGTCAGTAGCTCGATGAAAATCTTTGGTCTCTACACCAAAATTACTTATATCCCGCCTTTCACTCAAATTCAGAGAGGAGAAATACATTGTCCAGAAAAAGACAGAGAGGACGCGGATCCTATGACATTCCTCTCGAGAAACTTGACGACTACTCATGGCGCATCCCACAAGAATACAAGCCGGGCATGCGCGTTCCAGGCAGAGTCTTCGCAGATGAAGAACTGCTTGAGAAAATGAAAACCGACAGAACACTGCAACAAAGTGTCAATGTAGCCCATTTGCCTGGCATATACAAGTACTCAGTCACTCTGCCTGACGGCCATGAAGGATACGGCTTCCCCATAGGAGGAGTCGCGGCAACAGACTATGAGGAAGGAGTGATAAGCCCAGGAGGAGTAGGCTACGATATAAACTGCGGTGTAAGACTGCTTACAACCAGCCTTACCGAAGAAGACGTAAAGCCCAAGCTCAAACAGTTGACAGACACTATTTTTGACAACGTTCCATGTGGCCTAGGCAGCCGGCGAAAAGACTTTCGAATGACAGCCACTGAGCTCGATAGGCTCACAGCCGAGGGAGTTTCATGGTTAGTTGAGCAGGGAATGGGATGGAAAGAGGACATCGAACATTGCGAAGAGAGAGGCCACATGAAGACAGCTAACCCGAATAAGGTTTCAACCACTGCCAAGAACAGAGGAGCAACCCAGATTGGCACCTTAGGCTCAGGAAACCATTTCCTTGAAATCCAGAAAGTCGGCAAGATCTACAATCCACACGTGGCTAAAGCCTTAGGAGTAACTGAGGAGGGACAAGTCACCGTTATGATTCACTGTGGCTCTAGAGGATACGGGCACCAAATATGCTCAGACTATCTACGCATAATGGAGCGAGCTGTACACAAATACAAGATCGCCCTACCTGACCGAGAGCTTGCTTGCGCCCCTGGAAAAACAAAAGAAGCCGAGGACTATTTCCAAGCAATGTCCTGTGCAGTTAACTATGCTTTCTCTAACCGTCAAGCCATAACACATTGGGTTAGACAAAGTTTTGAGAAGGTGTTCAAGCAACCAGCGGAAACATTTGGGCTTCAACTTGTCTATGATGTAGCTCACAACATCGCCAAAATCGAAGAGCATCAAGTCAACGGTCACCGCAAGAAAGTGTGGGTTCATAGGAAGGGAGCCACGAGAGCTTTCCCGCCTAACAGCCCAGCTATCCCAGCAGATTATCGTGACTTTGGGCAACCTGTTATTATTCCGGGCAGCATGGGTTCAAGCTCGCATCTTCTTGTTGGGACAGCGAAGGCTATGGAAGTATCCTTCGGTTCAACCGCCCACGGAGCAGGTAGAATGATGAGCCGGTCAGCAGCGAAACGAAGGTTCTGGGGTGGAGACATAAAGAAGGCCATGGAGAAACGTGGAATGGTTGTTCGAGCGGCAAGTGCAGTTGTCCTTGCAGAAGAAGCTGATCCAGCTTATAAGAACGTGGACAAAGTGGTGGAGGTAAGCGACAAACTAGGAATTGCCACGCGTGTCACCAAGTTGCTGCCGATGGCCGTGGTGAAAGGCTAGAAGAGCATCCGCTTTTTCTTTTTCCTTGCGAAGGACAGAAATGATATATAGCTTGAGACTACACAAGAATCTGCTTGTGAAGAACTTTGTCAACAGGCTTTGAGAGAATTGGAAGCGACTCTCGGCTTCAAGATCACTGGATAAGAAGACTCGTGGCATTCGTTATTGACAGCATAATCGTAGTAATAGGAACCTTAATCATCGGGGCAATCATCTCCATCCCCCTTATGGCAATGGCACTGGCAACAGGCATGCCATGGTTCATGCTCAACCCTTTAACATTCCCCTTCTTCGCAGGTATCCTCAGCGTTCTGTATTTCGCTCTTCTTGAGTCTTTGTATGGATGGACGTTTGGCAAAAGAATCATGAATCTAGAAACCATAAAGCTTGGTGGGAGAAACCCTACTCTTGATGCAGCTTTTATCAGAAATGTAAGCAAGATCTACTGGATTCTAATCCTCATAGATGTTGTAATCGGTATGGCAATGTCAGGCGATCCGCATCAAAAAGTAAGTGACCGTTTTGCTCGAACTACCGTTCTTTCAACAACTGCTCCTCCTCTCTCGCCGCCTCCGCCTCCCCTTTCAACTTAACAGAGCACACAGAACTAACCATCATGCTGAAGAGAAAGCGTATGAAGGCTTCAATAAGAAACGTTACACCAGACAACATTAAAGATATCCCTGCGCCCTGTAGAACTTGTTTGTACTGGGAAAGCCCAGAGCATTTTAACCGAAGGAAAGGGCTATCGCCGACGGAAGAGATAGAATGCGAAGCAGAAAAGGCTGCATGGTTCCTCAAAGCCCTAAAGGAGTTTGGGAACTGCGGCAAGATACTATACGCAAATAATACACCAGTAGGCTATGTCCAGTACTGCACTTCAACCAGGCTTCTAAACACCCAAAACTACGGGTCCAAAAAGTTAAGGACGAAACAGGAAAACGTGGTCTTCATCTCCTGCCTCTACATCACCGACGAAAAGTTTCGGGGGAGAAACCTAGGCGAACGCCTTCTCAAAGAGGTGCTCAGTGAGCTGAAGAGACGCGGCTTCAAAGCCGTCGAAACCTTTGCCAGAGAGGGCTCAGCAAACAATCCTTCGGGCCCCCGCGAATTCTACTTGAAAAACGGGTTCCAAACTACAGAGAGGTTAGCCCCAGATTTCGCCCTCGTCAAGCTTGATCTCTAGAATTTTTGCTTCTAACGAAGTGAAACAGATACTCTTGGGCGTACCCGGCGTATCTCCCGAAATAACTTCGGGCAAATGACCCAATTCTATCGTAATGTTTTCGCGGTAAGGTCCGTCTCTCTGAGATTTTCTTTATGAACGCCTCGTCAAAATGGCTCCTGTAATGCTGCTGAACAACACGTTTCATCCAAACATCCACCGGGAAAGCTTCCAGTTTCTCCAGAGAAAAGAGCAACACACAGTCAGCCACCTTGTTTCCAACACCGGGCAGCGGCAGCAACTCATCCTTGGCGGTCTCGTAATCAAGTTTTCGCAAAGCTTCGAAATCGATTTCATTGCAGGTAACCATTCTCGCCGCCTCTCGAACCCGTTTTGCACGAAATCCCAACCTGCATCTTCGAAGCTCGTTGAGGCTCGCTTCTGCCAACTTATCGGGCCCTGGGAACACATGAAATTCATGAGCTTCGAAACTGGCCCTTTCACCAAGCCTTTTTGACAGCTCTGAAATCATGTTCTTGATTGCGGGTATGTTCTTGTAAGTGGCACAGATATAGGAGATCAGACACTCCCACGGGTTCTGTCTCACTATGCGCAATCCGAAAAAAGTTTGAACAGACTGCTCAATTAGAGAGTCTTGACTGATTTCAGAGATTATCTGTGGAAGATTGTCATCTAAACGGAAGTAGCTCCTCACAAAGTCTGTGTCCACACCTTCAAACTTGAGCGCATTGTCTACCTGTTTGACCTTAAGAACTCGGTTTCCAACAATGCCTAACCACCAATCTCCATGTTTTTCCCATCGAAACAGTTGTCCGCACTGCAAAGTGTTTTCTAAATCGAATGGTGTTAAACGTGAGTTCAACGTGAGTTCCATAAGTTTTCAAGCTTGTTGAAGGAGAATGGCTAATTAGTCTTGCGGCTATGCAAAATGCGTGGCAGTTTACGTCACGTTTGATGCATGCCGACTGAAGAGACTATGGCGCGTTATTTTGACTCTAGCTTTTCTTGTTTTTTCAGCCATTTTGAAACTGCTTGATATATGGGATGTGAACTGACATCAATTATCGGAACTTTAACCTTTGTCTCTTCGGCTACGATTACGTCCTTGAACTCTGGCATATGTGCCCATTCCACCGAGGACCAGTGAGCGACACCTTCCAGTTTCTCTTTAATGACGTCCTGTGTTTCATGCATCGTCGACTTGGAAAATGCTATTCCCTCGGTCCAAAGTAATGGTTCAGCTAAGCCACCTAACTCTACTCCCAAGGCTTGAAGCTTCACCAAGTCGTCCAAACCGTATTTGACCATTTCATGTATAACGATCTTTCTCCAAGGCTGGTAAACAACTTCCACCATTTTTGATCCGGATAATGATTGCCGATGGAGCTTCTTATGTGTTGTGTGGTTGCACAATTCGGAGAGTTCTTTTACTCGGGGCGTTGGAGGGGGGTAGACTAATAAGCGCTGTTGACGTTGTTGCATTTTCTTGTTGATACTGACAGAACAGAGTTTAAGAATGGAAGGCATCTGAGATGGTGAAGCAGATAGGAATTTTCGGTATCGAAGGACTGCCGTTGATAAAGGCAGGTGATGACTTGGCAAGCCTGAGTGTTTCAGCAGCAGAGGAAAACAAGGTTGAGATTGAAGAGGGAGATATTCTCGTTGTTGCGCAAAAAGTAATTTCTAAAGCTGAGGGACGCATAGTCAAACTGGACACAGTGACTCCTTCTGAAAAGGCGCTGGAAATCGCGAAGACAACTGGAAAGAACGCTAAGCTTGTGGAGCTGGTGTTACGCGAATCCAAACGCTTTCTAAAAACGTCTAAGCAGACCCTTATCGTGGAAGACTTACGAGACATAGTTAACATAAACGCGGGAATAGACAAATCAAACATTAAGGGTGCAGACCGATACGCACTCCTGCCCATAGACCCAGATGCGTCCGCTAGGCATTTACGTTCGCGTATTATGAAACTAACTGGTAAGAGGGTCAGCATCATCATATGTGACACTTATAGCCGAGCGTTCAGACGTGGGCAAGTCAATTTCGCAATCGGTCTAGCTGGAATCAACCCCTTCGTTGACTACCGAGGCGCAGAGGACCTGTTCGGCTACGTCATGCAGGTCAAGTTCAGCGCCATTGCTGATGAATTAGCAGCAGCCGCCGAACTCGTTATGGGGCAGGGAAACGAGGGGGTACCTGTAGTCATTATCAAAGGGCTAAATCGAATAAGCTTTGGCGAGGACTCCTCTTTCACAGATCTGGTTATAGGCGAAAAAGAGGACTTGTTTAGGAATGTTCGGTAACGTTTTTCAGCATAGACAGCAAGCATATAAGCTGTAAAGCTAATGAAAAACCAGAACTAAAGGGTGCTACCAAGTGAAGTGTGAGCAATGCGGTGCCGAAACCTACATGCCGTTTAAATGTCCCTACTGCAGCCAATTCTTCTGCGTTGAGCATCGCCTACCGGAATACCATGATTGCCCTGAATATTGGCGTGCGAGAGCTCCTAGACCACAACCTCCAAGGACTGCCGAGACAAAGACGGAGCCTTCCTACCAGTACAGCGTTTCAATGATGCCGCCGCAGAGACGGGGCAGAGTGATATGGTTTAGCACAACAGAGCTTAAACATCTCCTAGCAGGAACTTTGCTCACGTTGGCTATAGGGTTTTCAATGCCCCTTTACTTGATGCCAGAGCTTTACGGCATTCCTGGGGAACTTACAGCTTTGGCGGTCGTCTTCACTTTTTCCTTCTTAATTCACGAACTTGCCCACAAAATGGCTGCTCAACGTTATGGGTTGTGGGCGGAGTTTCGATTGACAATGTTCGGAGCCCTTATCACACTGATCTCGATAATATCTCCCTTCAAGATTATCTCACCTGGCGCTGTGATGATTGGAGGGGCAGCTGACAAAAGGACGATTGGAAGAACCTCGATTGCTGGACCACTGACAAACATTTCTTTGGCTCTGGTTTTCCTCCCTTTTACGGAAGTTCTGTCTGGCTCTATTGTCCCCATTCTTTGTTTTGCGATTAACTCGTTCATTGCCCTGTTCAATCTAATTCCCTTCGGGGTTCTAGACGGTTTCAAAGTGTTCTTTTGGAGCAAGACAGTATGGGCGGCTGCATTCTTCACGTCTGTGGTGCTTACGGTCTACTCCTATATGGCCCTTCCACTATAGATGCGCATATTGCCGGACACTATACTGATTAGTCATCTTACCTAGTATCGTGGAAAGCTCTGGCAGAAACAAAGCCAAAACAACTGCCAACTGAAAAACCAGCCCCGTCTAAACTGATATCTTCATGTTGACTGTTCTAGGGATAGAACAGACTGTTCTAAAAAGTAGAATTAAATCAACAATTATCATTATATTCTATTTAGTGGTTGGGAAAACATCAAAATCTTCTCCTTTCTCCTTTCGATCTGCCCTTTGTTTGATCCCAACCACTATTCACTAGTCAAAGAATCTCCTGGTAATTTCGTCGGCTAGTTCATCTGGAAGAGAGAGTTCCTTCCGCAAGTCATAAAATCGGGTAAGCCCAGATTGCAGGACATGAAATTCGTCGTAGGCTGTGGCTTGAAAGAGTTCAAGAGGTACTATGAAAGATTGGCTCTTGACAGAGAATGGCGGGGAACATTTGGGTTCACAGAGGAACTTGATACGAGTTGGGAAAGAGTCCTAGTTGAGAATCCCTCCCTGCTTATTGTTTGGAGAGAAAATAGAAAAATCATAGGTCATGCAATCTGGCATGAAACCAGCACTGATGAACACAGAGAGGGAGACCTTAGAGACAGAGAGGACAAAGAAATCCTGAGAATACTTTGCGGCGGAAAGATGAATGATGTTGTTGAGCTTCATGAAATCTGGCTAAGAAAGAAGTACAGGGGGAAGGGCTACGGCAAGAGGTTCTTTGAATTCTTTGAGGAGTTCATCAGAAAGAAAGGATATGGCTCTATTGTTTATTATGCAGATCATCCTGCTGCTATAGCCGTATGCAGAAAGAGAGGTTGGAAAGAAGGATTCCTAGAACAAGAAAAATGGCATGTCTTCTGTCTTTCCTTCTAGTTGACAGTGAGTCTTATTGGCACCTGCCATAGAAGTAATGGTTCTTTCACGAGTCATGAAAAATGATGAAGGATGACGTATTACCCTTGAGGGAAAATCAGTTGGCGCTACTATATCATGATGGCGAGGAGGCCAACGTCAGGTCTAAAGTAGATCGACGTAGCAACGCTGCTGACAGCCATATTGCACCAGAAAATAACATTGCCTGTGGGTGTGTGAGAGGCCAGAGCTTAAGTAGACTAACTTTCTTAAGTTTACTTGGTTGGGAAGATTAAGACATCTCCTTTCTCCCTTGGAATGAGTCTTCTTCTTATCCTTCGCCTTCCCAACCTCTAAACCAAGTGTCTTCATCAACTTTCTTGGTCTCAGACCTTCTCCTTTCTCCCTTCATGTTGGGGGACACATACAGCATGGTAAGCGCAATTTAAAGGGATTGTGGAAAAGAGTTCTAGAAGATACCTCTTGGAAAAGGAGAGCATAGTTTGACTGGTTTCTAGTCAAGGGTTCGCCTTCCACAAGTCATAAAAACTAAAGTAGAATATATGCCCTTGAGGGGTTATGAAGCTCAAGGATGTTGACTATAGGGTTCTTTTTGAGTTGATGAAGAATGCCAAGATAAGCGATAGGCGATTGGCTAAG
>CAYGBS010000015.1:14801-21875 GCA_964348215.1 uncultured Candidatus Bathyarchaeia archaeon | reverse complement strand
GACCTCAAGGCGAGCAAGGAATTCAAGGTCCGCAAGGCGAGGACGGACTAGAGGGACCGCAGGGAACTCAAGGTCCTCAGGGTGAACAAGGTCCGCAAGGAGAAGCGGGGGCTGCAGGAGCAGCAGAACTATCGTACGCAGCAATAATACTAGCGATAATCGCCATACTCATTGCATTATACATGATGCTGAAAAAACGCTAAACCAACCCTCTCTTTTTTCTGTTCAAAAGACATCATTTACCTTAGAAAGGCAAAGCCCACGCGTGGACTCTGGAAAAGGGCAGTCTGTTTCTCCGCAGCAAGAACGCAAGTATGCCTAGACTAGCCGTGGTCAATGCAATTAAAACTCCCACTAGCAGAATAGGGAAAGGCGGTTTACCTGTTTCTCCCAGCTTAATCTGCACCTCAATTGAAGCATAACCCTTGTTTCCAGCAACGTCAACCACCGTCAAAACCACAGTGTAGTTTCCCTCATCGGGATATGCGTAGTTGACAGCTACACCAGCCATGGTTGTTCCGTCTCCGAAGTCCCACTCATAGCTAGTGATAGCACGTCTGCCGACGGAATCATAACTGCCAGAAGCGTCAAAGCCTATTGTTTCGTTGACAAGAAGCTCTCCAGAAGAATGGGTAAAAGAAGCTATAGGAGGCTCAGTGTCCACGGTAAGGTAAACTTCATTGACGTACGGGCGCATCAGTGGGTAGCTATCTCGTTGCTGCGTATCAACATCCACTATGTAAGGCTCATCTCCTATCCCATCACCATTTTCATCCACACCAGCATAGTCACTCCAGTAGTTCCCCTCAACGCCATTGTCCCAAACGTTAGCCCGGCTATTACTGGATACATGCCTACTGTTGTTGAAGAAGTTGTTGAGGTAGATACTATTCTCGCTGGAATCTTCAACCCAAATGCCAATGTAACGATTGCTGCTCACAGTGTTTTCCCTCACGATAGAGTTGTTGGACTCTAAGAGTCCAATACCATCCCAGAGGTTGTCTCTGGCAACGTTCTCTTCCACCAAAACGTATTGAGACGCGTATACATTGATGCCGTATCCTCCTTGGGTTCCTATGGCATGGTTGCGTTTCACCGTGCAGTTCTGAGATTCACTGATGAGAATACCTCGAATCTTATTATCTTCAGCTATGTTACCCTCAACTGTACAGTTATAGGAATCGAAAACGACAATACCGCTTTGCCCGTTTCTCACCGTGAACCCTTTTATGCGGACATTGCTTGCGGTAACATTGATAACAGTGCCGCCTCCGCTTCCATCGATGAATGTTGTGCTCTTGTTCTCTCCGACTAGTGAGATTGATTTGTTTATAACCACTTTTTCATTGTAGAATCCGGCCAACACCCTGACTATGTCTCCTATTCCAGCTGCATCTACTGCCTCCTGTATGACGGAAAAATCTCCGCCTCCATCATCATCTACCGTCCAAGTTTCCGCCTTGACTCGTGGAATCACGAAGACAGGCAGCAGCAAGCCTGTTGAGAGGAGAATGAGCGTTGTTGCTGAAACCCTTTTTTTCATGGATCGGCACGAACGATTTCTTCTTTCCACTGTCTTGAATTTCATTATAGCCTATGTTTCTCCATTTTCAGATTGCATCATGGAGACCTTTTTTCTTTTCGCCAAGATGATGAACATTATGCAAAACGCAGCCACGACTGCAATCACTAACATAATGTAAAACGTGTAGTCTGGCTCAGCCACGACAATAAAGCTATGGTCGCCGCTTGAAGCTGCGTATTCTCCGTCACCATTGAACGTTGCTCTTAGCATGAATGTCCCAGTGTATTTGGGAGTGTAATTGAACAAGGCTACACCGCTTTGGTTAGTCTTAGATGTGGCCAAAAAATCCCACGTGGTTCCATTGGATAAGTAGAATGCCACATCAGCAGCATCTATAGGGTTTTCATTCTCGTCCTTCAGAGTGGCAAACACGGTTAAGGTCTCATTTTGAGTAGCGTTATCAGGGAAGAGAATGGTTAAGCTCGTATCCATTGGATTGATGACAATGAATGTGGTTGCATTGCTTCCAGAATAGTCATCATTGCCTGCGTATTCCGCTTTTACGACGTACTCTCCAATAGTGCTTAATGAAAAAATCACCGTTGCTGCACCATCGCTATCTGTTACGCCGTTCTTACTCGAGATCGCTTCATTCTCATAGACAGAAAACTCGATTTGCTCTCCTATCAACGGTTGGCTTGCGTTATCTGTAAGTGTTGCTTTTACAGTGAAGAGGGCGTTTACCTTTGCGCTAGACGAAGCATCGACTTCCACAGCAGTTGCCCCTTTTCCAATAGGCACGTTCTGAAATGCATAGTCTTCTGCTTCGTCACTATCGACAACTGTGAGGGTTACGTTGTAAGTTTGTGCGTGTTCAAATACGTGTGTTATCGATGGGTCAGTGGTGTTCTGTTCTACACCGTCGCCGAAGTCCCAATGGTATTCTTTGATGCTTCCATCAGCATCGTTGCTCATTGAGGCGTTAAAGGTCACGCTCAGACCTACGGCGGGTTCAGTTGGCGTGAAGGTGAAGTTCGAAAACGGATCTAGATTGCGAATCCAAACAGGCTTTGTTATCGAGTCTGTGAGATTGTTCTCGTCTCTCACGGTTAAAATCACACTGAAAACTGTCTTGTTCTCGAATTTATGTGTAAGAGAGACTTTGTCAGTTTCAGTGATGTTTCCATCGCCAAAGTTCCATTGCCGCCAGACGATTGTTCCGTTTGGGCTTTCTGTAGATGTGTCCGTGAAGTTGACCTGTTCAATTATTGAAGCTGGGTCCGGAGCGAATTCAAAGTTTGCAGTTGGCGGATACAAGGCGCCAACTCTGATTCGCACTCTGTTTTCAAAAATGGATGAACCAAGTGTATACTTGAAGGATACTAAAGTGGAGTTGTTGATGAGTTCACCTGCAAAAATCAGCGAATCTTGGCCTAGCATAACTATCCATTTTTCCGAAGTGTTCTGAGGGCTCAATAGTTCCATTGGAATCGTGACATTGCAGTATCCACTCCAGCCGGATGGTCCAGTTATGTAGAAGCTGATCTGTCTTTCTAAGTCATTATGCTCAAACGAGGCTACAGTGTAATTACATTTAACGACAATTCTATGCGAATTCTCAAAGTATACTCTTGTCTCGTTCCAAGGCTCGATTAGTGGATGCCGATCCACCCCAAGGTGAGGGAGGGAGAGAGGGGGGGTGTCCCCTATACCGTCGCCATCTTGGTCTGTTCCTTCATAGTCATTCCAGTAGTTTCCTTCAGCTCCATTGTCCCAGGAGGAGTATGTGGGGGGGAAAATGTTTACTTGCCTTGTATTGTTGACGAAGTTGTTGCGATAAAAAGCATTGTTTAAGCAGTAAGCCTCGATGTATATGCCACTTGGATTGTCCATAATTGAGTTGCTGATGACGCTGTTATTGCTGCTTCCATCTTGGAGAACGATTCCAGCATTATATGTGTCGCCGATTTGGTTGCCTAAGACTTTGCAGCTGTTGGAATTTCTTAGCATAATGCCATAGTAGGTCTTCGCTACTATGAGGTTCTGGATTATGGCTTCTCTTACTTGGAACAGGGAGACACCGTATGACTCTGAGGCAGGCGTTGTGTTTTGAACAGTGAAGTTTTTGACTATGACATTCGTGGTGTTGAAAATGTGGATGAGAAAAGTTTCACTGCTGCTGCCATCGAGAATGGTGAGAACTGGATTCTGACCTATAAGCGATATTGACTTATTTACAAACAATTGCTCAGTGTACGTTCCGCTGTAGACAAAAACTGTGTCACCTGAAGCCGCTTGTCCAAGTGCACTAGTAATGTTTCGGTAAGGAAACGCTTGAGTGCCATTCCAAGGCCCCCCAACGTTGTCATCATCAACATAAACCGTGTTGGATACTGCATCAGCTTGCTGAATATTAAGATCAAATGCTAACATGCTTAGCGAGAGCATAGTAAGCAAAATCACAGAGAATTCTCTCCTTTCCAATCCAACTTCTCCTTTCCCATTCAGCACAATATATCTTTTCATATGTATCGTCTATAAAAAGAGTTTTCCGAGAGAGTAGGATCGCGGGCTCAACGTAACTGAATGAAGTCCTGTAGGCACAGGCTTTGGGTAACGTGTGTGATCCCAAAAGTTCTGAGACTCTAGCATGAGGAAAGCTCCCTGCTGAAGGACATCATGGCTCAGGAACCATTAACGATAAGCTTAAAAAGGCAAATCAATCCACATAAATGCAAGGTGGCAAAAAATCACCATGAAAAAACTCATTAAAATCCTTCTGCTCACGCTGCTCTCTCTCAACATCATCGTAAGCGGCATCATAATCTCCACAGAAAGAGTCGCGACATCACCTGTTCCAAGGGCAACTGCAAGAATCTACATGGAACCACAGAATGCCACGGCGAATGTAGGTGGCTCTTACACCATCAGCGTGAAAATTGCAGACGTCACCAACCTCTATGGCTTTACTATCCAAATGAGGTGGGGCACTGCAGTCTTGAAGTACGTAAGCCACACAGTGACTATCCCAGTAGAAACATATCCTGGAGGAGTATTACACAGCAATGTATTCCAGATAGAGGACAAAGTAGACGAGACAGCTTCCATTCCAGGAGCAGCCAATGGAACGACATACTCGATTAAGTATCTATCCCTTCCTCCAGCTCCTTCTTTCAACGGAACTGGAACAGTTTTCAACATGACCTTTCAAGTACTAAGAGATGGCGAATGCGATATATTCTTCACTTCAACATTGATGTCAACTCCGGCTCCAGCGCAGCCAATTCCTCACACAGTGGAAAACGCATTCTTCTACAGACCTGGATCGGGTAAGGTGCCAGTAGCTGACTTCACATTTTCGCCGGATCCAGCAGTTGCGAACAAAGCTACGCAGTTCGACGCTTCCGCCAGTTACGACCAAGATCCAGGTGGAGATATCGCGCGTTATATATGGAATTTCGGAGACGGAACTATAGAAAACACAACTTCACCAACGAGAACTCATACATTTACGTCACTTCCGGATGAGGGGTATTACCTTGTAGAGCTTACAGTCTTGGATGATCAAGGCGGAGGTTCGCAAAGCAAGCCCAAATATCGTCGTGTTGGCGTCGTGTCACCGAGACCAGTCGCCATTTTCACAGTCTGGCCGGAAGACCAAATAGCTGTCGTAAACAAAAATGTGAGGTTTAATGCCTCTGAGAGCTACGACCCTGACCCAGGTGGCAGCATCACAACTTACAGGTGGGTTTTCGGTGACGGAAATGAAACGGCAACAGTCAATCCGACTATAACTCACAAGTATGCGCAAGTTGGGATTTACATTGTAAATCTAACGGTCAGAGATGACAGTGACGGTCTTTGGTCTGCCTCGGCTGCTAGAGAAGTGATTGAAGTCGTGGAACGCAGAGACATCGGAGTAGTCAGCGTCACTGCAGCTCCAAGTGAAGTGAAACAAGGAGAGCAAGTGGCAATCAACGTCACTATTGCCAATAGGGGGCAAGCTGATGAAAACTTCGATCTTGTAGCTTACTACAACACTACAGCCACAGACTGGATAGAAATCGATCGGCAGTCAATATCAGGTTCCGCAAAGCAATTTGAACCGCTTTGGGAACTCACGCACCATCAAAGCGTTAACAGCACAGTTGACCGCATTTTGAAGACCTGGGTGGTAGGTGGAGCCCCAGACAACACTGAAACAACGGTAAAGGTTAGCAATCATACCGGCTTTTGGACAATAAACCCCGGTAGATTGAACGACGCTGCCAATTCCTCAGGCTTGATTGCTGGAACCCCCCTGAGCACTGGTGGTTGGATATTCGGATCTGGATCTCAGCCATATGAGCCGCTAACATTGAACGGAGAGTTTTCTCCGGGAAACTGGAGTCTCTCAGTGCGGCTAAGATCCACAGAAGCCAACGTGAATGCAACCATCTGGGTTCGTGTCATCAAGAGTGACAATCCCAACCCTCACGCAGGTGAAGCCCGCATCACAGTAGTCAAGAATTGGACTTCTCTATTCCCAGAAACGGAGCTTCCTACATCAGCCCAAACGTTGACCGGAAACATCTCTATCGCCTCAACAACACTCACAGATGAATATCTCTACTGTGAATTTCAAATTGAAGTTACAGAAAACCTCGCTGGGAACACAACTGAGGTAGTCTTTCAAACTGGCGGTCCGTTTGGAAACCAAAAGCCCCAGATCAAAGCAGCAACATTCAGTGCTCGAAACGAGTACACTCTCAACTGGGATACAGAGTTCGCATCCCCAGGTAACCACGTAGTGTTGGTCAACGCCAGCGGAGTTCCGCACGAAACCAGCCCCGGTGATAACGTCGCATACAGCAACAGCATCCTTGTTGAACCACGTCCAACAGGAATTCCACTACTGGACGTAACCGTAGATGTAGGCTCAATGCACTTTCAGGGAGAAATCTCAGATTTCTACATACTTGTGTCAAGCTCAGGTAAACGTGTTAACGCGACAATCATCGCGTCTATCATTTTCAACGGTGACACCTCAGAAATCAGCCCGACAGAGATCAAACCAGTTACCACTGGAGTCTACTTGATAAGCTATCAGATACCGATTGACGCGTCACCAGGTACATATGTCCTCGTGGCAGATGCAGAAAGACACATCCCCGAGGCAAACGTTACGCAGCAAGGAACCTCTCTTAAAGGCTTCTTGGTAAGCTCTACGTTTGCTGGCTGGGATGCGATGTTCACTGATTGGGATACGACATTTGCTGATTGGGATGCTATGCTGATCGCGATAGAGGGTGACACCGCAACCATATTGACTGGTCTCGGAGAAATCCAAGCAAATCTAACTGCCATTAACGCAACGCTCTCAGGTATAATTGCCGACAGCAATGGTGAAATTCTAGCCGAAATCGACACCGCTTTAGGAACGCTCGTAGCCAGACTTGACAATGTAAACGCCACGGTAACAAGCATCGACGGCAATACATTGACCCTCAATAGCACACTGGGAGAAGCACAAGCCTCCCTTGGAGTAGTTCAATCAACCCTGACCATAG
>CAYGBS010000015.1:0-14729 GCA_964348215.1 uncultured Candidatus Bathyarchaeia archaeon | reverse complement strand
ACGAAGACTTACTGATACGTAAAGCAAGGTGTACCATCTTTGAATGACCGCAGACAAGGGGGCCCTCAATCTTCCAAATGGAAGTACTTCAACATGGTCAGCGCGCTCCTTGGGTGGCTGGGGGCAACGAATCTACTGTCAATGGCCCTTTACATACTCAGCGTCTTTCTCCCAGTCTCATCCATCCCCTCAGTAAGGAAACTAGTTCTCCAAGTGTACGTCGCAGCAATTCTTACAACAATCTCAGGGGTTCTACTGATTTACGGGAGTTACTTAATATGGAAGACAAGCAGATGGAAAGGAGGACTAATTAACATACTCGCAGGAACACTGGTGCCAGTCCCCACCTATCTTTACTTCACGTTTTTCTCTCAACCTATCCTACTAGGATGGCTTAATCCCCTGGGATGTTTCCTTCTGGCCCCTGCAATACTCAGCGGAGCAATAAGCATTTCGCTGTCAAAATATGTGAAATAACATAGTGCCCTTCAAACAGAATTTCCCAAGAAAAAATCGCTGGGAGCCTAAGGTTTTCAGCGTGAACGTCGACGGAGGTAGATGACTGCTGCAGCGATTATTACGACAAGAATCACTATGAGCGCGATGTTCTCAATGGTGAAGAACGTTGGCGGCGGTGCCTCTGATACTTGAAGCAGGAGTTCTCTCCGATAGGAATCTGTGGCTGGTCTGATATTGTTGTATTCGATTCCATAATTGTCTCTCACTTCGAGGGCAACTGTCCAGTTTCCACCTGGCCACGCACGGCCCAAGTCAAACGTCACATCCTGCCCATCTTGTGTATCTCTGGAGCCTGTCTCTCCCGGCGCCGTCAAAGTCCATGTGTAATTGAGAATTTCGCCGTTAGGGTCACTGTGAGAACTCCCCGATGCACTAAAACTCACAGAATCCCCTGCAGTTGCAGAACTTGGACCTTGAACTTCAAGGACAGGAGCTCCAATCACTAGGAACACATCAGATAACTCGTCAACAAATGTGTCATTCCCATGTAGAATTGTAGCGTTCACAGTAACTGTGTGGGTGCCTATCCCGACATCCTCTAGGGTGTAGTTGAAGGCTTTGCTTTCGTCAGGTGTTAGAGTTTCGTTCTCCCAACTCCGTAGGAGACTTTCGTCGTAGATCGAGAGGTTGTAAGTGTCTATGATCTCACCATCGTTTCTCACGGCAACATCAACCATGACATCCTCGCCAGAAATCACTGGATCATACAATTCTCCGTCAACTAACGCCCCTGCCTTCACACTTTCAATGCGCGTCAGTAGTTCACCTGTTCGGAACTCCCCGCTCGTGATCCAGTGAGGAACCTCGTAGAAGAGATTAGGCATGCGACGGTCAACTGCAAGCTCAGCCTCATCAATACTTAAGGTGCATTTTCCCCGTTTCTTCACTTCAAAAGTCATGTTGAACACAGTTGCATCTGCGCCTGGAGAGTTAAATGCAGCCGCCGGCGACTGCGATGACTTCGCAATACTGTACGTTCCCGCAGCCTCGTCAACCTCATCTTGAGCATCAATTATCGGCTCATGAAGAATGCCATCCGAATAAGTTTCAACGGGAACTCTGGCATTATGGGTTACATACTCCAAGACTGTTGGATCCCAACTGAAAACTATGTAGAACCCGTAAAGGTTGCCAAGCGAATAGTTATACCTCCCACCAGCGGGCACAAGCGGCGGCAGTGGATCCCCAAGCTCCCACGCGTCATTACTCGAGTGGAAGTTGTTGGAAAGATTGAAAACGTTCACGCTGATCGTAACAGTCTCACCAACATTCGCTGTGGCGTTCTGCGGACTTACATAGACAACAGGTATGTCCGTGGCTAGACTGGCATTAGCTTCGAAACTTGTTGTGGGCAAAAGTGATATTCCTACAAGGCTTGAGTTCAGTAGAATTAGAAGCGTGATGATGATTTTCGCCGCACTTTTCAACTTAGGCATGAACCATTCCTTCCTTATGTTTCTTTGATATAGACTCTCTATAGCTATATATGTTTTTACGTTCTCGTTTTATGTCTTGAACACCTTTATCAAGTGGGCTTCAACCACACTCTAATGACGCTTCCAAGTGCGACCCCTAAGAGAGAGAAAATTATCCCAATGGGCACCATAAATCTGAAAACGTTGATAATTGCCAAGAAAACCCCTAATTCCCAACCAAAGGAAATGGGAGAAAGAAGCTCTGCGAAGCCCAACGCAAACCAGATGTAGAAGAAGAGATAGACGACAGCTATCAAAGATGAGAGAACCATTGCTGTAAAATACCCATAAATTACGCTCTTAGCTTCGGCCAAGAACAATGCCATAAGAATACTCACAGCAACCAGAAACAGACGGTCAATATCAGTGAAAGCCGGCCCCTTGTAATGAAGATAAGGTATCTGACGAATCAAAAGCTCTTCATTCTCATAATAGAAAATCTGATGCGTTTTGATAAGGATCAACGCTATCGCAACTGCCCATCCAACGACTAGCATTATGTCCTTCCTTTTTCTTCCAACACTCGTCATAAAGTTTCTTAATTTCTCCATCATCGAAAATCACTGACAAGCACCAAACATTGAACACTCGAGCTATTTAACATTTGGCAATAAAACATCAGGCGAAAAGCCCGAATTTCACGCATAATATGCAACCTCCAGTTTTCCGAGGCACGTGCCTGAAATTTCGCTCGTATATTTCTGAAGGAAGACCTCTCATAGGATGAGTCTAGATGAATCAAGACTCGAGGTCATGATCGCAAAAGATAGGCAATGCTTGCATTGTTTCTACGGCTCGAAGAAATTGGGGGGGGATCCATGTGTCTGTGACTTCTATTAAGTTCATGTTTTGCGGAAGCTGTGTAACATGTGCCTGCCCTAACATATATATTACTTGATCGCAGTCAAGCAGAAGTTGCTTGTATTGGCGCACTTTGTCTCATGTTTGTTTGATTTTCAGCTGCTCTTGAAACAGTGTCATGTTCATCAGCAGTTTTGACATGGGGGTCATGGAGTGTTCGGCTTTTGGAAAAAAGGATCACGAACCAGATCAGCTTCAATGTCGAGTATGATATGGATTAAGAATCCTAACTTCTGATAAAAAACATTCACAGCTGAGCCTTATAGACATCGTTCAGAGATGGGCTCATTCATAACGAAATCAGGAATCTAAAGCCTTTTCAGCCTTCTAACTTTCTGCTTGATTTTCTCCCTTTCCGAGATCTTGCTATATTCTACCGGCTTGGCGATTTCTGATTCAGGATTGAAAATATGTGTCAGAACCTTGCCATCCATATCTTCTGGAACCTTTAAGCCAAACATGTGAAAAACAGTGGGAGCTAGGTCAATTATATGTCCTTTCTCAATCTCTTTTCCTGTGTTTTTTATATCAGGACCGTAGGCGATGAATATCCCTTTCATCCTGTGGGTGCCTCTCCCTTTTCGAACTGGCTCAGAAACAAGTTTGTTACCGTAGATTCGGGCAGTGGCCACATACTCGAAGTTGGCGGTTAAGAGGGTAATATCTGGTGCATCAGAAACGAAGGGCCCCTTGTAAATGTGTTCTCTTCTGAACGCATCTTGGACGATCCTCTCTCCAGTTTCGGGATCTCTAACTCTTAGGACCTGAGATATTATGAATTTTCGGATACGGTCATACTCTTCTTCGCGGACTATACCTTCTTTCTCTCTTCCTTTGATATTTAGGCTAATCGAGGGCGCTGGTCCAATGGTGGAGCTGTAAAACGCTCTTGTCTTCTGCCAATTAATGGACTTTCTTGTTGTCGGAACTTGTATAGACGTAGTCCTGTAGATTCTCCGCAGGACATTCATCATGTGAAGTTTTGTGGCCATCGTATAGACATTCTCTTTTGTGATTCGCAGCTTCAATAATATCCATCGAAGTCTGGTTCTCTTTGACCTAGGGTCATACTTATCCATGTATTCGCCGGAATCTTTTTTCTCCGTTTTGAATTCAAGCAGTCCCAGTCTATGAAGAAAGTAGTTTATGTGAAATGCCTTGTAAACTGGGCCAAACCCATGGTCGGACATAAGCATTACGTTAGCTTCATTCTTTGTTTTGCGAATTAATTCAGCTATGATTGAGTCAAGCTCTGAGTAGTATTCTTGTATTTCATTCATGTGCTTCTGCCAAAGGTGGTGTTGTATGGCATCTGTACCACTGAAGACCACCATGCAGAAATCCCAGTCAATTTGCTTCATCAAACAAAGAACGGAGGCAAGCCTTCTACGAGAAACATCAATAAGACATCTCCGAGCTTTTTCAGGAGAAGATACTGTTTTCATCTGTGTTCCGGGGATGTAACCGATTTCTTCGAGGACACTGAAAAAAGAGGTTGGTCTGACGTAGCAGGCTTTTGGCGGTGTCATCATCCCTGTAACTATACATCCTCTAATATCCTCTGGCGGATAAGTTAGCGGCACGTTAACAACGATACACTTCTTTCCTTGTTCGCTAAGCTGTCTCCAGATAGACTTTGCCTTGATGCTTTTGGAACTTCGGAGTCTCAAACCGAAACTGTCACTTCTTTCGACGAAGTCAAAGACTCCATGCTTGCCGGGATTCTTTCCGGTCATGAACGATGCCCATGCTGGCGGTGAACTCGGTGGTATTGTGGAAACCAAATCGCTGTATACTCCGCCTTCCATTAACATCTTGATTGTAGGAAGCTTTCCTTGAGCAACGTATGGTTTAACCAAATCAAATGTTGCTCCGTCTAAGCCTATAACCATTAATTTCACTGGAACTGCTCCTTATGAAATTGCGATGTATCAAACCGAAAAGCCTTTAGGTAGACGGGCACTTGCATATTCCTCCAATTATCTTGGATGTGTGATGCGTCTCAGAAGATCAACAACCCAATGAAGACGTGTTGGGAGATAGTCCTCAAATAACTCGATATCCTGCTGCTTCACCGCCCCTAATAGAGCCAGAGTAAGGATGTAGGTAACTCCTCCAACTGCCACGTAGATTGGCAGCTGGCGCAATCTTAAAGCAAGAAACTGGTAAGATAACGGACTAATCACTGCTCTGAGAACTTCAACCATGAGCATAGCCCAAACCATTGCCAAGGAAGCTGCAGCAGACTTCCAAAGAGCCTCTCTGTCAAACTTTATTTCAAGGTGGCGTCTGAGATAATACGCCCCAAGGGCAAAAGCAGCACTAGCAGCAAGAAGCCTAGTAATGGCTACTCCCACGAGATCTGCACTGAAATACGCTAGGAGTACATATGCAAGTAGCGCCTCGAGAACAATAGAGACCGCTGTGATTGAGGAGGCAAGTTTCGTCCTTCTCAGGGTATAGAAGGTAGGAGATATCGCTGATCCTAGAATCGTTGGAAGTGAAGCAATGCACATTACGGTCAGAGGGCCTACAGCATTGATGAATTTCACTGTGGCAAACAGCACAACTATCGGATAAGCCAATACAGCGACCATCAAGGACAAGGGAAAGCCCATTAATGCGGCATATCGCGTTGACGCCTCAAACGCAGCTTTCAAACTTCCAGCCCCGAAACGGGAATGTAGCTCGGCCAATTTTGGGAAAAGAGAAGTTTTTAGCGCAACCGAAACTAGTCTGGGGACTATAGAAGCTCTGACAGCTAGATTGTATACTCCGAGAGCCTCCAACCCAAGGAAGGGAAACACAAAGATTTGATCCACCCAACCTACGACTATCGTCAAGAATGTGAAGGCATAAATCGGCAACGAAAAGGACAGTAACGATCTGAGGTCGTGAGTTTCAGTTGAGAATCCAACTGTACGAATCGTATAAACAAGCCCCACAGAGCACACCAAGGCTAGCGCGAATAGCCAGCTGATAACTATCCCCAGGACTCCGTATCCAGCGTAAACTAGAAGGACAGCAATTGAATAATGGATCATCGTATAGGATACTGAGATCAGGGCAAGCTCTTTCAACCTCTGAAGACCTTGCAGAAAACCTTGTGCTTGAGCATAGAATATCGACAAGGCTGAGCACATTGGAAGCAGGATTAGCGTCAACATTGGACTGCCAAGAATCGATGACAGCTCACGGGCGGATACTAAGAGAACTACCATTATGGTGACTGAAGTTATCAGCGACACTTGTAGCACTCTAGTGATCATACTCTTTGCCTTCTCCGTCTTTCCTTCTGCGAGGTAATGTGCAAGAAACCTAACTGAGGCAGGTCGAAGAGCAAGAACACCCAAGGTTGAGGATATCGAAAATATGAAGCTTAGCATTGTGAACAAACCGTAGTCTGATTCAGTGAATAGAATTTGTCCGGCAATCTCCCTTGTGTGAAGAAGGAACCACACATAAAGAACACCGAGACCTGAGTTCAGAAATCCCTGTATGAAGATGAAGGTTGCCCCTCTGGCAACATGGGTTTGAGAGCTTATGTTTCCTGCCAATTGACTGTTAACCAGCTTGCTTTGACGATTAAATGAACACTGATGATTTAAGGCTTAATAACCGATTCTGCAGCTATGACACTTCAATTAATCGCCGTTTTGCGCGCTTTCTCCAGAAAAGAGTGAACAAAGTCCCGAGCCAATACAGCTACCCTGCCGTAGACCAGAAACTGAGAATCTGAACGTTGATCGCAAGTTCAGCGCCGGGATTTGAACCCTCCACACAGTGACATGTCACTGATCTCCCCCTTTTCTTCTGCGTACGTGCAGGCGTGCGCAGGGAACTATTAAATACTCTGATTCACGATCAATAGCATCTAAATCAGATGGAGAAGAGAAGGTGTAAAAAAGATGCCAACATGGATTTGCACTGATTGTAAGACTGAATATACAGGTAGATGCAGACAAGCGACTTGTTCAAACTGTGGGGCTCCCAAAGAGAAACACACCAAGAAGGCATAGCACCGCTGTGGTGGCTGGGATGGTAGATCATACAATTGTGCACTTTGAAATTCCTGCCGACGATGTGGAGAAACTGCGGAGATTCTACTCGAAACTGTTTGGATGGAAGATTGAGAAGATGCAGGGCTTTACAGAGTATTGGAACATTGAAACGGTTCCCGTTGATGATAAGGGCATGCTACTGCGACCAGGGGTCAATGGAGGAATGATGAAAAAGCAGAATCCAGAACATAAGCCTGTAACCTATATCGCAGTGGAGTCTGTAGACGAGTACAGTAAGAAGATAGAGGAATTAGGTGGAAAGGTTACGGTACCGAAGCAAGAGATTCCTGAAATAGGCTGGTGGGCCTTCGCCATTGATCCAGAGGGAAACCAATTCGGTATTTTCCAGAGCAAATAGACCATTAACTTCCGTACGCTCCCCCCTTTTTGCTCGCGCTAAAGCGAGCTAACCACTGAACTTGCTAGAGTAGCTGAACTGGCTCTATAGATCGAAAGTGTATGAATGGTGATCTCGTGTCTCACTCAGTTGATGACCACTTAAGGAAGAGATCTATGGAACTAATGAAGATTTTCGACTATTCTACAAGAGTCGATGTGGTTAAGTGTTTGTGAAGTCTTGAGCTTCCGCAAACGCAAGTGACGGCTAAAAACGATCTTTCCCAAGTTTTACGGAAAGAAGCCAGAAAAGCGGACCTGAAGAGATCTGAACCCACAGATAGTGGCGCTGTCGCCGAGCCTTCTTCCTCTTCTCTTTTTTCACAGCGCCGGTAATAACCTTCTTGAAGACCGTTTTTCATTGCGAAAAACTAAATAGACCGCCGATACTTCAGGAGGTGAGGTGAAAATATGGCTAGAGTAGCGCGAGAAATGGTGGAGAAGGCTGGCATCAACGTTGACCAGTTAGTTGAGTTGCTAGTCAAAAATGCTGCCGCTGAACTCACAACCTACTACTATTACACGATCTTACGATGCAACCTGATAGGATTGGAAGGAGAGGGAATCAAGGAGATTGCAGAGGTTGCCCGTGTTGAAGACCGTAACCACTTTGAAGCCCTTGTCCCCCGCATATACGAGTTAGGAGGCAGACTTCCAGAAGATATGAAAGCTTTCCATGACGTCTCAGCCTGTCCTCCTGCCAAACTGCCAAAAGATCCGACTGACATCAAGGCAATGTTGACAGTGTTGGTGGAGGCAGAGAGATGTGCAGTGCGCGGGTATACGCACATCTGTAATTTGACTGCTGGAAAGGACCATCGAACCTACGACTTGTCTCAGGCGATACTTAACGAAGAAGTTGAACATGAGTCATGGTTCTCTGAATTCTTAGGTGAGGGTCCATCTGGTCACTTCATGCGTAGGGGCGAGAGTTCGCCTTTTGTCTCCAAGTTCCTTAGGTAAACCTTCTCCGCCTTCCCCCTTTTTAGTCCAGAAATACTGTACAGGTTTGTGAGTTGCACGTGATTGAAGAGACGATTCTGCTTGGTTCTGTAGCTAGCCTGGCAGCGGGTTTAGCCACTGGTGCTGGGTCTTTGCCAGTGCTGTTTACGAAGAGAGTTTCAGATAGGTTGTTGGACGTCATGCTCGGCTTCTCGGCTGGTGTCATGCTGGCAGCAACCTCATTTAGTTTGATAGTGCCAGCTATCGATTTGAGTGGTCCTTGGGTGGCTGTTTTGGGGGTTGTCTTGGGGGCGTTAGCATTACATTTGATCGACCGTTTCATCCCCCATTTTCATCCAGCGGTGGGTGAGGAAGGGCCTTCTTCAAGGTTATCGAGAGTTTGGCTGTTTGTCATTGCTATTACTATCCACAATTTCCCTGAAGGCTTGGCTGTTGGAGTTAGTTTCGGCAGTGGAGACGTGGCTGCAGGGCTTGTTGTTGCTATGGCTATTGGGCTTCAGAACATGCCTGAAGGATTGGCAGTTGCACTTCCCTTGTTGAGAGAGGGGTATAGCAGGCGAAGGTCTCTGTGGTATGGAACGTTGACTGGGTTGGTCGAGCCTGTTGGGGGCCTGTTGGGTGTTGCACTCGTCTCAATATTTCATCCGATTTTGCCTTGGACGCTGGCCTTTGCTGCAGGTGCCATGCTGTTTGTCGTGAGCGATGAGATGATACCTGAAAGTCACAGGAAAGGCTTTGAGAGAGAAGCAACCTTTGGGCTAATAGCTGGATTTGTTGTCATGATGCTGCTGGACTGCATATTTGCTTGAAGAGGTTTGGAAGGGTCAAAGCGTGAAGAAGTTCACCAAAAACGAACTCGCTCAGTATGATGGGAAGAGTGGAAATCCAGCGTACGTAGCATACATGGGGAGGGTGTACAACGTCTCAGACAGCTTTCTCTGGAAAGACGGGGTGCATCAAGTTTTTCACACCGCAGGTATGGATTTGACGGATGCGTTAGCGCAGGCTCCACATAAGGGGGATGTCCTAGAGAAATTTCCCGTGGTTGGCATCCTACTTGATACAGGTACGTCCAACATGTCGCCAAAGCCGTGAAGCGCGCGCTAAAAGTCACTATTAAAGCAGATAAATTGAATTCAAATCAGGACTCATATATCTCTAGGAAACCCTGCGTTGTTGACTAAGCCCAACTACGTATGCTTCTAATGGGAGTGATTGATAATTCCATACTCTCCGCTGACTGGGTCTTGAAATATAGGTAGATGTGGTGGATAGAAAGTGAAGATAATGAACGCTAGACCCAAGACAGCCAAAGCAACCAATGAGACCCAATTAAATTCATCAGGCAGTTTCCTGAAGGTCAGCAATTTATAGCTTGCTAGTTGCCCGATTACTACAGCAATGATAAAGGTTAGAATATCTATCAGCAATTTTCCCTCGAGAAGAAGAGTGTAAGAATAAAATGTGAACGTTATGACAATTGGGATCACATAGATCCCGATGGCTTTCCCCAAAAAGAAGTTGCTGGCATATTTATTCAAGGGTCTGTACTCGATGATTGCATAGAGCAATGTCGGCCAGAAACCTAGTTTCAAATGCTCCCAATACACTTTCGTTGACAGCTGAGAATGCCCCAACTATAGGCTGATAATTCGACCACTCGAAGGTGAAGTGAAGCAAACTCCCGAGAATAGTTATGAAAATCATGCCAGCCAACTCATAACGAAAAATGGATCTATTTGCTGAGCTGCTCATTTTTATACAAAGTCTAGATTCAACAAAATCAGATTTAAGACTTTAGAACTATGTCTTCACATCGATGTCTTGGCAGTTGTGGATTTTTCACCCTGCCCTTTTTTTGTTCGCAGGACGTAGTGGCGACGAACATTTGACAGTATGCTTTAATTCGGCCCTTTAGGTATAGTGGATTGTTGAGAAGGATTATTGAATGGTCATTGAAGGAGAAGAGGCCCCCAACTTCACTTTGAAAGCAGATGATGGAAGGGACGTGTCCTTGAGTGACTATAGAGGCAAGAAGGTTGTGCTCTACTTTTACCCAAAGGATGGTACTCCAGGGTGCACGAATGAGGCGAAGGAGTTCAGAGACAGCATTGGAGAGTTTGAGAAGGAAAACGCTGTCATATTAGGAGTGAGCAAAGACAGTGTTGATTCACATCGGAAATTCAAGCAGAAACACAATTTACCCTTCACTTTGCTCAGTGACCCGGAAGGAAATGTTTTAGACCTATACGGTGTATGGAAGAAAAGAAGCTTGCTTGGCAGAACTTTCATGGGTACAAAACGAACTACATTTCTAATAGATGAACAGGGAATTGTGAAGAGAATATTCCGGAAAGTAAAGATAAAAGGACATGCACAGGTTTGTCTCTTAGACCTAAAAAGCCAGAAGTGAAAAAAAGCTATTGTACACTCTCATGAAGAACTTGTTGAAGAGATGAAGGGCAAAGAATACAAGCGCTTTGCAGATTCAGGTGAGAAATAGAAATTTGCGAATAAATCAGGACACACAGATAGAAAGAAGTCTTGAGGAGCTTATCAGACGTTGTTCAAAATGCAGATCGTTTATCAAGAAAGAAGGCGAACAATCTTAGCTCTCTGGTGCCACAAATGTGTGATTGCGTTAAGGGTTTCTTAATCCTATTATCTGTTCTACATCCTCAAGTTTGACTATCACCATAGGTTTTTCATGTGAAAATGAAGACCACCCTTGATCTTGACGGAAGCCATGAGCGAACAAGAAACTGGTTGAAAGCTTGCGTTTTCCCTCTTGGGCCATCCTCTTAATAACTCTCTTTCTTTCTTCGGAATCTGTGACGACTCTCAACGTACCATTCATGACGACAAATCTGTACTCGCTGAGATCGGGTTTGTACTTCTCTATCTCAACGCAAACCCTATTGTCTTTCCCAAGCAGCCTCATTTTCTTGCCATAATTTGTGAAGTGAAAGTAAAGTGAGTTGTCCATAAAAGTATATTGAAAAGGGGCGATGTACGGGTGTTCTCTTCCGTGGAAAGCTATGCGGCAAAGAAATTGATCCCGGATAACGTTTTGTACTTCACGTTTATCCATCCTCGGCAATTTAAAGATCGTCAGCGCGAATGCCTCCACCATTTTCTATGACAAATGCTAGCTATTTCCACACTCTTAGACGAGGTTGATGCCAAGGATTTACACTCTGTCCCCTTATAGGGATTTCTATGAGGTCTACTCGGCCATACCCCTTATTGAATCAGATATTTCAAAATCCCAAGGCAGTTGCACTCTCACAAAGGAACGAATCTACGTGCAAACACAAATGATAAAAGCACCTTAAGCTTAGAGAGATTAATATGGATCGAAAAGAGAGATTGGGAAATATAGCAAAATCACCGATTTCGTTCCCTTATCTTAGACGCTTCAACATCGGAGCAGGCTTTCTACACTTAATACAAGGAATAATTATGGTGGCTCTCGGACTGCTTAAGACCTATCCTAGAGACATATACACATTCTATCTTAAATTTGAAGTAATCAGCCCATCCATCTTCCAAGTTGGACCAAACCCTCAAGTCTTGTTCACAATTGACTATATTGGAGTGATAGCAGCCTTGTTTCCTTTGATCTCCGCGATAGCACACTTCGCCATCGCTTTCCCAAAAAATGAAAGCTACAATCAAAACCTCAAGAAAGCAATGAACCCGTATAGATGGTATGAATACGCCTTTTCGAGCTCAATAATGATAGTGCTCATTGCATCGTTCGTAGGAGTATGGGATCTCTGGTCACTTGTGATGATATTCTTCTTGAATGCTATGATGATAATGTTCGGATATCTGATGGAAAAGCTCAATCAACACTCTGAAAAGACCGATTGGTCACCTTTTGTCTTAGGATGCATCTCAGGTGGAACGCCTTGGATAGTGCTGTATTCATACTTCGTGGCGGCCATAGGCAGCGTGAATGCTGATGTGCCGACATTCGTTTACATGATATTCTTCATATACTTCATTCTGTTCAACGTCTTCGCGGTAAACATGGTGCTGCAATATAAGGGCGTTGGCCGCTGGAAAGACTACCTTTACGGCGAAAGAATCTACATAATGCTAAGCTTCATAGCAAAAAGCATCTTAGCCTGGCTGGTATTCGTAGGAATTTTTGCTCCGTTCTAGCGCATTAAAGAATAAGTCACAGTACTTCAAGAAATCGACCCGCAGCCCACGCAAAAGTAACAGGAGAGATTTGAACCATTGAGAGATCGCCTGCACATATCCTCCTTTTTTTCCGTTCTTTCCTGCTTTATTAATTTGTGGCGTTCTTAAGGAGTATAAAACTACATCAACTGCTTTAGAAAAGCTTAAGGATTAACTGATCCCACAATCTGAATCGGACGGTTGTCGAATGAAGCATCAAAGCCATAATAAAGAAGGGCATCAAGACCACGGACGTCACATGGAAGAGTTCAAAAGGAAATTTTGGATTTCCCTTATCCTCTCCATTCCCATTTTGCTCCTTTCCGAAATGATTCAGACCTGGCTCGGTTTCACTCTAGAAATACCATTCCAGAAAGAGGTGTTGTTCCTTCTGTCACTCGTTGTTTATCTCTATGGAGGATGGCCCTTCATCAAAGGAATGGCTCAAGAAATAAAAAAGCGACAGCCTGGGATGATGACCCTTATCGGTACAGCCATATCTGTGGCCTTCTTCTATTCTGCCGCGACAGTTTTTTTCATAATTGGCAAAGATTTCTTCTGGGAACTCGCCACGCTCATTGATGTAATGCTTCTTGGACATTGGATAGAGGCTAGAAGCGTTCTCGGTGCCTCAAGGGCCCTGGAGGAGCTGGTCAAGATAATGCCTACTACAGCCCACCTCGTGAAAAATGGCAAAATAGAAGATGTTTCAGTTTCACAGTTGAAGGCTGACCACGTTGTTCTAGTTCGCCCTGGAGAGAAGATTCCTTCTGACGGCGTCGTCATAGAAGGAGAGTCCTTTGTCAATGAAGCCCTCCTAACAGGAGAGTCAAAACCTGTCCACAAAGAAACGGAAGGCCAAGTCATAGGCGGCGCCATAAACGGTGAAGGCGTTCTGAAGGTGAGGATAGAGAAGACAGGTGAAGAAACATACTTGGCTCAAGTGATACAACTGGTGACCCAAGCTCAGGAAAGCAGGTCAAGAACACAAGATCTAGCAAACAGAGCATCAGCCCTCCTCTTTTACGTTGCTCTCGGAGTGG
The DNA here is from genome assembly GCA_964348215.1 of uncultured Candidatus Bathyarchaeia archaeon. Lineage (GTDB taxonomy): Archaea > Thermoproteota > Bathyarchaeia > Bathyarchaeales > SOJC01 > CAYGBS01. Next base: position 1,220 of record CAYGBS010000015.1, on the reverse strand, counting down.
GAATAACAACCTATCTAGCATGGTTTCTACTTGGAAACCTTGATTTAGCCCTTGAAAGATCCGTAACTGTTCTGGTCATAGCCTGTCCTCACGCCTTGGGTCTGGCAATTCCGCTGGTCGTCGCCCTTTCCACTTCCATAACCGCGAAAAGCGGAATCCTAATCAGAGATAGAAGAGCTTTCGAATCAGTGAAGGACGTTGATGCGGTTGTTTTTGACAAGACTGGCACCTTAACGGAAGGCAAATTTGGTGTGACTGATGTGGTCTCGTACATTCCTGAAGATGAACTTCTAAGACTAACCTCAAGCGTCGAGCTCAATTCAGAGCACATAATAGCGATGGCCATAGTGGAACATGCAAAGGAAGAAGGTACAGAGATTCCTAAAGCCGAAGAGTTCAAGGCAATACCCGGTAAAGGGGCTTATGCAAAGGTTAAGAGGAAGGAGGTGTATGTCGGAGGCCCAAATCTTCTAAAAGAGATGAAGCTAGAAGTAGAAGACCGAAAGGTGCAGGAGCTTCAAGAGCAGGGGAAGACCGTTGTTTTCACGGTAGTTGATGGGAAACTTGCCGGTGCTTTTGCGCTTGCTGACAGGATAAGGAAGGAATCCTTTGAAGCCGTTAGAAAACTAAAAGAGATCGGTGTACAAGTTTACATGCTTACTGGTGACGCTGAAGAGGTTGCAAGGTGGGTTTCAAAGGAACTCGATATAAATGACTATTTTGCAGAGGTCTTGCCTGACCAAAAGGCGGAGAAGGTTAAGCTTTTGAAGGAAAAAGGGCACAGGGTTGCCATGGTTGGTGATGGCATAAATGATGCTCCTGCGCTTGTCACGGCCGATGTTGGTGTAGCTATAGGCGCGGGAACCGACGTGGCCATAGAAAGTGCAGATATAATTCTTGTGAAAAACGACCCTCGGGATGTCACCGTGGTCACAGATCTTTCGCGAAAGACGTACTCGAAGATGGTTCAGAATCTGTGGTGGGCCGCAGGCTACAACATTCTTGCCATCCCGTTGGCAGCTGGTGTCCTCTATAATTACGGAATACTGGTTAGTCCTGCAATCGGAGCGTTGCTTATGTCCCTAAGCACGGTAATGGTAGCCATCAACAGTCAGACTTTGAGAAAATACGAGCCAAAGATACCAAAGTTCGTGGAGAAAAAGCATGTAACCAAAGACCCGGTTTGTGGAATGGAAGTAGAACCTGAAAAAGCGTATAGC
>CAYGBS010000014.1:0-24345 GCA_964348215.1 uncultured Candidatus Bathyarchaeia archaeon | reverse complement strand
TGTAGAAGCACTGATTTTCCTCTTAAGAGAGAAACGCCAACGCGTTCGTATGGGATTGACAGCAAGAGAAAGAGTAACCAAGCTTTTCTCTTGGGATAGAGCTGCGCAGAAAACGTTGCAAGTTTATGATGAGGTTCTGTCATGAGATGGTTAGCAGTTTTGGATATGGACGGAACGATTCTCGAGCACCGTACGGTTGATGTGTTGTGCGAGAAGCTTGACCTCACGGGAAGACTGAAAGAAATCGATAGAAAATCAAATGACCTGAATGCTTATGAAGTCAGTGCAAGAGTAGCAAAGTTGTTCTCAGGTATTAGAGCCTCAAGACTGGAAGAGATTTTCGATGAAATACCACTTGTAAATGGTGCCGCGGAATTTGTCAGTTTTCTCCAATCAAGAGATTTCCTGACTTCAATAGTGACAGATTCATATGTTTTTCTGGCGTTCAGACTTGCTCAAAAACTAGGCATAAAAGTTGTAAGAGGCAATAAGTTAGAGCTTGTCAATGGAATTGTTAGTGGCAAGGTTGCCATGCCTCTTGGATGGAAAGAAGAAAAACGAAAGAATTGTCAGAAAAAAGCCGTCTGCAAATTGCACGTGATGAAGGATCTGATAAAGGAATATTCGATCCGAGAAAACAGAACACTTGCTGTAGGCGATTCAAGGAGCGATCTCTGCATAATTCAAGAAGCTTGCATAGGAGTTGCGTTTAGACCTAAAGATAAGTCAATAACGGGTGTGGCTGATTTGGTGATACGAACAGATTTCTATGAATTGATAGAGCTATTAGAAGAATTCTCAGATGGGCTTGGCAATAAGCCCAACAAATAAAACAGTCTTCAACAGAAAAGCCAGAGTTTAAGAACTCATCAAAAGCAACCTGAACCTTACATAGGTTGGGTTGTTCTTCCCAATCTGTAAAATGGCATTCACAAAACCTAAAATTTTAATTGCAGCACGCGTATTTCTTGAGGTTTGAGGAATATGGGTGCCAATCGAGCTTGACATCAACCTTTTGTACCGAGCTTTAACGGTTATCATCATCCTCATAGTAACCTACATTATTGGTAGGCTCATTGCGAGGTTTTTCAGAGAGACATTCAAGAGAGCTGGAATTCCTGAGACTGAAACGACAATATTAGCTTCAATAATGAAATACTCCACCTATCTGATAGGTACATCAATAGCCTTAGGCTACATCGGCATTCCAATTGTTTCTCTTTGGATTGCATTAGCGTTGGGCGTAACTGTCTTGGGCATCGCTGCTCGTTCTGCTCTTGATGATATGGTCTCAGGGTATTTTCTTAGGACATACGGGCCTTTCGATGTGGGTGATGTCATTGAGATCAATGGAAAGACGGGAAAGGTGAAGGATTTGACTTTGCTGAAAACTGTGGTTGAAACACCGGAACATTTGATTTATTCGATTCCTCATTCGAAGGTCATGCGCTCAGATATCTACAATTTCACTTTGCAGAAAAACGAGTGCCCTATAGAGCTGGAATTCGGGATATCCAGAGAAGCTGATCTGGAGAGCGTTAGACTGGAAATTCTAGACATCATTAGTTCCTATCCTAGAGTAAGCTTCGAGAGACCTGTTCAAATGTACATACAACAATTCGCAGAGAAGGGCCTCATTCTCAAGGTGTTGTTCTTCGTGCCAGAATATGAAATCAAACTTGGCGCCAAAGATTTTGTTGTAAGTGAAATTCTAAGAAGATCCAAAAAAGGTGAGATTCCACTATTGCGGCCACACATCCGAAGAACTCAGCAAGATACGTTGCATAGTTATAAGAGTACAAAACCCTCAAACGCGAAAATAAAAGGAGAAAGGCATGTATGAACGTAGAAGAACCAAAATGTCCGAAATGTGATTCTGTTAACTGGGGAGGTTTTCTGCGTTGCAGCATATGCGGAAGTTATTTCATTTTTGCCAAATGCAAGAACTGTGACAATCTGAGAATTGAAAAATGTCCACTGGATGATGGAAAACTAGAGCTTATAAGACCGAAAGAAGATGAGACATAACACCTCTGGAGCGAAGAATTTGCCCAAAGATTTCGAAGCTTTAGTAGATGAGCTCAAAACTCTAAGAGAAGCAGAAGAAGAGGCTGAAAAAATCGTGGAAAGCGCAGAAAGAGAAGCTGAGAAGATGATTCAAGGCACGGAAGAACAATCAGCTGCAGTAATGTCAGAAATGGAAGAGGAGGTCAGAAAAGCCGCTCGAGCCATGCGCGAAGAAGCTGATGCGGAAGTCAAATCTGAAACTGATAATCTTGAAGAAGACTTCATTTCAAATATAAAGGAAATCAAGAACAAAGCCTCGAAAAAGGCGGAGGAGGCAGTCTCTTACATCTTCAATCAGGTTTTGGAGGCCAAAGCCTGAGGGAAGGGACACCAAAATGGAAGATTCAGGTTCAACAGAGGTAATCCGGACGAAGATCATCAGCGACGCTGAAAAAGAAGCGGATAGGATAAAGGCAGAAGCAAAAGAGAAGTCCGCAGAGATTTTGAACGCCGCACGGGAAAGAGCTAAAGAAATGAAGGAGGTGGAGCTGGAAAGAATAAAGAAACACATAGAAGAAACATATAGGCAAAGCATTGCTGAAAAAAAGGTTGACTATCACAGACGAGTACAAGCCTTTAAAACTGAATTGGTCGATGATACGTTCAAAAAAGCCGAAGAAAAGCTCCAGGAATACGTTGAAAAGCCAGCTTATCAAGCAACACTGAATAACTTGATAATGGAAGCCGGTGTAGCTTTAGGCGGAGGTGAACTCGTAGTCAAACTAGACGAGAAGAACAAGAAAAAGATGTCGAAGCATGTTTTAGAGAAACTCTCAAGAGAAATCCAGAAACTGACAAATACTGAAACCAAAATAGTCGTAGGCGAAGCTACAATAAAAACCGTCGGCGGAGCTATAATATCAGCAAGCAATCAGAAAGCAACAGTGGATAATACTTTTGAAGCACGACTCGAAAGAATAAAGGAAGAAGCAAAGGCTGAACTAGAAACTATCCTATTTAAATAACCGGGAAATGGATCATTCGTAAACTAGTTCGCCAAGTTTCGAGTTCACTCTAGGATGAAGATAAATGGCGCTTTTGCCTATCTCGATGCTGCTCTTCTTGCTTGTAGCCTTAGAGCTATCTCTTACCATCAAGAAATCCGGTGAAGAAGGGCATTTCGCTTTTTTGACATCACTCATCCAATCCTCAGGACGACAAATACTAAGCGAACGGGTAGGAGAGCTCTTGGAGAAAAAAGATGCAAAAAACTTACGCGTGCTTCTTAATGAGGCTGGAATTATGGAAGACACGAACCATAACCTAGAAAACCTAGAGAATCAGGAACGTTCAATCGCTGATATTTTCAGCCATCACTACAATCGCATTCTGCACTATTTGCCTGATGATTTGAAAGAGTTTTTTAAGGCATATAAAATACTCTGGGATGTACAGAATCTGAAACTGCTCATGTCTTACGTCTTGAGCGATAAGGACACGAGGAAACATGTTTTCATGGCGGAGCCCTTCGGTTTCCTTGATTCGACCTCTTTTGAATCACTTGCTAAGTCTAGTACACCAGACGATGTGTTGGAGAAAGCACTTGGACTGCTACCTGATGAGTTTTTGTCCAAAGTAGGTTTTGAAAGAGGATGCCCTATTAATGAACTAGAGTTCTCTTTAGATCTTGCAGCTTTTGAATATTTACAGAAACGAAGCGAGGAAATAGGAACACAAAAGGTGCGATTAGTGTGGAGTGCCTTGACTGGCGTTTATGAAATAAGAAACCTTATTACCATAGCTAGGATCAAATACTCTGAGACGCCAAAGGAACTAGACAAATTTCTCTTTCCATCTTGGAGGCAACTCGGCAAAGCCGACGCTGAGCGGCTTTTGAGAGCTAAAGATTATTCTGCCTTTCTGCGCAGTCTGCGAAACACTACTTATGGAGAGTTTATTCCGAAAGGCAAAATGAATCCAGTGAACCTTGAAGTTCTCTTGAAAAAACGATTGCAGGAGTTGGAACTTAGAGGAACGAAACTAGACACCACTGTACAGACGACTATCCTCTTTCTCACAGAACTTGAGGCGCGATATGACAACATCCGAAGGGCTGTATCTTCTGTATTCATCGAAAACCATGATAGGGAATAAAAATAATGAAAATCGTAGCTGTTGGAAAGAGAGAGATCCTTATGGGGTTTATGCTAGCAGGAATAAAAGAAACGCTAGAAACGGAAGACCCGGAAGCTGCATTGCAATTCCTCCATAAGCTGGAAGACAAAGACACAGATTTCCTAGTTATCATTACTTCTAACCTATATAATAAACTAAGGGAGGAAATAGTTAAGATTCAAATGAGAAAACCTTCTTTTGTCTTTTACGAATTTTCAGGAGGCGGATTGAAGTGGAGAGAAAAGTGACTTCAGAGGATTCCACTGATTTAGTTGGCCGCGTAGTTTCAATAAGCGGTCCCGTAGCGACCTGCAGAATCAGCAAAAACGTAAAGGATCTTATGATGAATGAGATAGTCTTCGTAGGCGACACAAGGCTATTCGGCGAAATAACTCGCATAAGAGATGACACAGCAACGATACAAGTCTATGAAGAAACATTAGGGATAAGAAGGGGAAGTGCTGTTTATAGATCAAACACGCTTCTTTCGGTGACTCTAGGTCCCGGCCTCTTGGGCAGAATCTATGACGGATTACAACGGCCTTTGGACGCCCTAAGAGAAAAGAGCGGTGAGTTTCTTCTACCAGGAATGAGATCTCCCAGACTCCCCGTGAGCATCAAATGGGAATTTAAGCCGAAACTTAAAATAGGCGATACTGTGGAACAAGGAGATCTTCTTGGCAGCGTTCAGGAGAATGAACTAATCAATCACAAAATCATGGTTCCGCCTTTGTTGAATGGAAAAATCGTTGACATAGCTGAGCAAGGAAATTATACTGTCGATGAAGAAATTGCAAGAATAAAAGACGAAAGAGGAATGATATCAACTCTTACTCTAGCCCATTCGTGGCCAGTGAAAAGGACAAGACCCTTTTCACGAAAACTTACTCCTGATGAACCCCTTATCACTGGGCAAAGAGTGTTAGATTTCTTTCTTCCTATTACAAGAGGAGGAACGGTTGCTGTAGCTGGAGGCTTCGGAACAGGGAAGACCGTGTTGGAACATCAGCTATCCCGATCCTTAAACGCCGACATCGTGATCTATGTAGGATGCGGGGAAAGAGGAAACGAAATAGCAGATTTGCTACAGAAATACCCAAAGCTAGAGGATCGCGAAACTGGTTTACCTCTCCTTAAGAGAACTATCCTGATTTCTAATACGTCTGATATGCCAGTAGCTGCTAGGGAAGCAAGTGTTTACACTGGAATTGCTTTGGGTGAGTATTATAGGGACATGGGATATGCAGTTGTTCTTCTCGTAGATTCTACCTCAAGATGGGCAGAGGCTTTGAGAGAAGTTTCAAATAGAATGGAAGAAATGCCTGGAGAAGGAGGCTACCCTCCTTACCTTGCTTCTCGCATTGCCGAGTTCTACGGAAGAGCTGGAAAAACTCAATGTTTAGGCAAGCCCTCGAGAATAGGATCGGTTTCTATTGTCGCCTCGGTGTCCCCTTCCGGGGGAGACTTCTCTGAACCTGTGACTCAAAAGACTCTTCAAATTGTCCGGAGTTTCTGGGCTCTGGACCAAGAGCTTGCTTATAGAAGGCATTTTCCAGCTGTAAATCTTCAGCAAAGTTTCTCTCTTTATGAAAGTGCTGTGGAACCATTCTGGTACGAAAATGTTAGTGAGAATTGGAGAGAAATCCGCGAGGATGCTTTGAGATTGCACGAGGAAAGGCTTCGATTGGAACGTATGGTTCGATTGGTGGGAACAGGCGCCTTGTCGGAAAACGAGAAGATAATACTAGGAGATGCAAGGCTTTTGGAGGAAGTGTTCTTAGAGCAGAACGCTCTTCATCCAGTTGACGCTTTTTGTCCTCCCAAGAAACAGTTTCAACTGTTAGATCTTGTAATGTTCTTCCATGAACTTTCATTAGAGGCAATTGGAAAGGGGATTCATTCAGATGTCTTGCTGGAGTCACCACTCCGTGAGGAGATGGAAGACATGAAACTTCTCTCGTCCGATAGAATCGATGAGGCATATTGGAACATGAGAACAAGGATAAGGGCTCACTTCTTGCGAATTTCTAGAACGTATGGTTGATGAGGAGGATAAGCATTGTTAAAGATTAGATATAAAGCAATCACCGCGATAAAGGGGTCCTTGCTTTTCGTGAGGGGAGTCTCAGGTATCCGTCTAGGGGAGGTTGTGAGAATCTATCTGGACAAGGAAGTTAGGACTGGTCAAGTCCTTGAAATCCAAGAGAATCTATCTGTCATCCAAGTCCTTGAAGGAACAAGCGGCATAAGCCAAGATTCAGAGGTATCTTTCACTGGTGAAACACTGAAACTTCCAGTGTCTTCTGGAATTTTGGGGCGAATTCTTGACGGTCGAGGTAGACCAATCGATGGAGGTCTTCCTATCAAAGGCACAGAGATAAACGTCTCAGGGAACCCCTTAAACCCTGTTGCTAGGGTGTATCCTCAGGACTTTATAGAAACCGGAATTTCAGTTTTGGATGGACTCTTGTCAGTAGTCCGTGGTCAGAAACTTCCTATCTTTTCAGGAGGCGGACTACCCCACAACGCTTTGGCTGCTCAGATCGTTCGCCAGTCTCACATTGGAGGCGAAGAAAAATTTGCGGTCGTTCTTGCAGCCATTGGCATCACCCATGAAGAAGGTAGCTTTTTCATCAGAGACTTCAGAGAAGCTGGAGTGATGGAAAGAACTACTATGTTCATTAACTTGGCGAATGACCCAGTTATAGAGCGTCTGTTGTCTCCGAGACTTGCTCTCACCACAGCGGAATATCTAGCCTATGATCAAGACTATCATGTGCTCGTCCTCCTATTGGACATGACGAACTACTGTGAGGCATTACGAGAAATCTCGATGGCTCGGGGAGAAGTACCTGGGAGAGGCGGATATCCAGGTTACATGTACACAGATCTAGCTTCCATATATGAACGCGCTGGAAGAGTTGCCGACAAGAAAGGCTCGATTACTCTAATCCCTATTCTCACCATGCCAGATTATGACATAACGCACCCTATACCCGACGTCACCGGCTTCATAACTGAAGGCCAAATAGTTCTGAGCCAAGACCTTTCCCTCAGGGGGATTTACCCTCCAATAGATATTCTTCCTTCGTTGTCAAGATTAATGAAGGATGGTGTTGGCGAAGGGAGAACAAGAGCCGATCACATGGATGTTGCGAACAGTATCTATACAGCCTATTCAAGGGGCAGAAAGGCCATGGACTTATCCCTGGTGATAGGTGAGGAAGCGCTGACAAGACAAGAGCGTGAGCATCTGCAATTTGCAAGAGAATTTGAAGCCAAGTTCATAAAGCAAGGAAAATATACGCGTAGGGATGTTGAAAAAACATTAAACCTTGCCATTGAGCTGCTCGAAATAGTTCAAAAGGGTTGAGAGAAATGTCCCTTCGCATCAGATGGAAGACTCAAAGAACACGCCACGAACTACGCAGACTCAAAGACCAATTAGAACTTGCGAAAAAAGCTCACACACTGTTGGAAGAAAAATACAAAATGTTAATACAGGAGGCACAACACATCCGCAGAACCATTTTCCCTTTCCAAGAGGAGCTGGGATCTAAAGTTAAAGACGCCTTTACATTTCTCTGCGAAACTGTCATCTCTCTTGGTCTGCGCAAGGTATACAAAGCTGCCTTATCAACTAAAATGAATGATTACGTAGAAATGAGATGGACCGCTCTGCGAGGTATTTCTGCTCCTAAGCTGAGCTCCAAAATCCAGAAAAGAACGGTTGTAGAAAGGGGCTATGGTTTAACCGACACAAATTACGCCCTAGACAAAACGGCAAATGCTTTTGAAAATGTAGTGATATCCATAGTAGAAGTAGCAGAGCTGGAGAACATTCTTCGGATATTGGAAGAGGAAATTGAAAAAACAGGTATCCGTGTATCAGCATTGGAAAAAGTTCTAATTCCAAGTCTTAAGTTTGAGATAAAGACAATTGAGAATAGACTTGAAGAGAAAGACAGAGAAAGACACGTTATGGTTGAATGGGTCAAAGAGAGACGATCAGAAACTCTCTAATTCTTTTCAGCTATTTCTATATAACACCGCTGTATCTTAAGATTAGAATCGATATAAGCAAGCCATATATTAGAACTGATTCTAGAAGCACAACGAAAATTAGGTCTCTGCCAAATGTTTCTTCTCTTCTAGTGGTTGCACTTATTGCCGAGGAGCCTACTCGTCCTTGAAGATAGCTACATATACTCGTAAGGGAGAGAACGAGGGTTGCGTAGATTGAAGCTACGCCGATTTGTTCTGGCGCTGCGAGAGTTTCTCCAAGAAATCCAGCAGCCCTTAGTATGAGGACGGCGTTCAAGAGCCCGTAAATTGCACCTGTTTCAGGCAGTACTGTCAAGACTAGAAATTTTCCGAAGGCGCCTTCTCTTTCTGCTACTCCTCCAATAGATGCAGAAGCGGCTATGCCTTCACCTATCCCTGTAAAGAAACCGCTGATTCCAACAGAGAATCCAGCAGCCAAAGCGGCTATTCCGTGGTAAATCGTGAGGGCAGCTTCCATCCTTGCGAGTATTAGTATGGCGATCAACAAACCATAGATAGCTGACGTCTCTACTAAGACCGTCAAGATTAGTGTTAATCCGAAGCGTTCTGGCTTTTCGGCCATAAGTAAACTGCTTGCCGATGCTGCCATCCTTTGCCCTAGTGACGCACCAGCTCCAGCTAAACCTATTGCTACTGAGGCCCCTCCAATTGCAAAAGCTAGAATTTCTGAACTTACCATATTACTCCTCTACCTTTATTCTTTGTGAGAGGGATTTTGACACTGTGTATTCTCTTTCAGATGTCAATGGAGAGAATCTTGTTCCTCCTCCTATAAAAAATCTGCCAAAAAATTCTACATAATGCAATCGAAGTGAATGGGCAAAGGTTGCAAAGACGGATATGAAAACTATGAAAAAATGCGAAAACAGTAAAATGGTGCCATTTAGAACTGGTCCGACAAGATATGTGCCCACGACTAGAGTCCCCAACAAGACAAAAGTTCTACCCATCCAAGCGGTTGCCATGTTCAGGGCTAAAATCCGAACATAAGAAATCACGCTGCTCAACAGCCTCGTAAGTTCAAGCAGACCAATGGGACCCTTACCTATCATTAATGCTGCTAGTCCGATGATTCCCGCAACATAGCCAACAACACTGGTTCCTTGAAATTCAAATCTGCCTGTTACAAGGAAGATCGCCGCGCTTCCTATCAGTAATAGAGTTGAAAGCTGTTCACCGACAATTCTCCGAAATTGCCTTTTAGAGAGGTTGTTGAGGAATCCGAGAATGCTCCCGAAAACTAAGTGTCCCATTCCTATTCCTATGACTATCAGCAAAAAGCTTATGGGATCTTCAGCAGCACTCATCCAAAGCACCGGAAGCTCAACCAGACCTCCCATGAATTCTCCCATAAGAACTCCAAAAAAAACTGTAGAGATGCCTATACAAAGAAGAACAACAGAGAGGTTTTTCATATTCTCGCTCCTTGATCCGGCGCCTCGTCTGATTAGCAAACCAGAGACTATTATGGTGGTTCCGATGGCTAAGTCTGCTGACATCAGCCCGACAAAGAAAGTGAAGAAAATGGCGAGAAAAGGAGTAGGGTCAATCTCATTGTAAAGTGGCACTCCGTACATTTCAGTGAGCATTCTGAACGACCCTATCACATTTCTATCCTTGAGAAGAGTTGGGATTTCAGATTGTGGCTCATCAGGAGGGGAAACAACCATCGTAGCGTACCCTTCAGATGCCTCGTCGATAACAGACTTAATATCCTTTTTCTCTTCCTCTGGAATCCATGCTTCTAAGACGAAAATTCTTTTCGTTTTCCCGAGTCTTTCTTTGATCTTCAATCTTTCAATTTTCGCCAGAACTGCATCGTGCAAACAAAGCATTTGCCTTTCGTATTTCTTCAAGATGTTACTGGACTGGGACTCTAAAAATCTCAAACAACTGTTTGGAGTCCCAGAAATCTCTTTTGGAAAAGAAATCTCTTGAAACCTGTAATTGCTTATGATTTTCTCTATTTCCTCTGAAAACCTACATAGGGAAACCAGAGCGACAAAGCGCGTTCTCTTTTTCCCCTCTGTATACATCGAGACATATCTCACCCTGCTTCTTAGCTCGTTTTCTAATAATTGTATTTTCTCATTTGCCAACTTGCCAAACTTAATGTATAATCGTTCAGTGGATCGGAGCTCTTCAATGTCAGTTTTTGCATTGCGTAGCTCCCAGAGAAGCTCTCTAACAATCTGAAACTTCTCTATGTTCTCTTCGACTTCCCTTTCTACCGAACTCACTTTATCTTCAGCGGTGCTTAAGAGCTCCATTTCCTCTGCAGCGTCAACTTCTATCAGAGCCCTCCCTCTCGGTTTAAAAAGCTGTTCTATGAGACCTAATTCCTTTGTTAACCCAAGATTGCTAAGGACCCTGTTAATGCGGTTGAGTACACTTCGCCATCGACGAGTTTCCTGTTCAGTCATATATGATTGAGCAAGATTTTCCCATTGCGGTAAAGTTCTATTTATATCAACTATGTGAACGTTCCCCTTTGACTGAACGGCTCTGAGAACCTCGTCAACAGTTTCATCTAGTATCAATGCTCGCAATTTTTGCATTCTAACGGGAGCAAGGGCTCTGAAATGCAATGTGTTGTGCTCCAATCTTCAAGGGGTACAGATCGCTTCTGTTTTGTTGGGGAAGATTTACTGCAGGGTAATATATTTAGAATTCGCCCATCTCAGGATGCAAAAGTCTTCCAGATAGCCCTTATACTTCAACATCATGGATGAGAAAGGCTCTGAAAGCATGGGCAATGAAGCGGTTAAAGCTTTTTAGATAGGCTTGCTATTAATGTGAAGGATAGAAATGTTTTCGAAAGAAAGCGCAGTACTAGATTTAGGTGATTATCAAAGATTTGAATTTGATGAATGCATAAAAGAGAAATTTAACACTTCAGTGTTAGACGAAGGTGGATTGACTTCACCATCCTCTATTTCTCTCATTATTCCCACGAAGTTTGAGCCTGAAGGTATTCTTGAAATTGAAGAAGATACTCTGCATCGAATATTGGCCCAGTGCAGCGAGTTAGTCGACGCTGGTTATCTTGATGAAATAATCATTATGGGTGCTACACGAGACGAAGAAGGAAAAGCTGATTTTAGCGTGCTGCAGGACGTGGTGAGAATTGCTTATGAAGAACTCGGGCTTTTCAAGGAACAGGTTGACTTGCTTAACAAGTATAGAAGTCAAAATGAGAAAGCTAAAAGAGGACTTATAGATTTCTTCTTGAAAGTTGTTCACCAATTTGACGAGAACCTATCGAAACTGTTTGCGAAGTACGGTGTATTTGGTGCTACTGGCTATTTCGGTGTACTTCCGGGCAAGGGAGCCGGAATCTGGCTTTCCATCCCTATTGCACGAGGCGACTTGCTATGTTTTGTTGATGCAGACATTATCGGTTTTAAAAAGGAATTCGTTACTGCACTTTGCCACCCTATAATATACTCTTGGAATGTTGAGGAAGCAGCAATAAAACTTGTCAAAGCTTATTACACTAGGATAACTGTCACAAAAACCGATTCTCAGGTTCCTGTTCTTGGGGGGCGCATCTGCCGTCTTCTCACGGTTCCACTTTTGAAGTCGGTTGCTGAGACTTTTAAACTTTATCTTGGTCTCGAAAGCACAAAGTATCCCTTGGCAGGAGAGTTTGCGGTTTCCCGCGACATAATGGAGCAAATAGATTTCCCGAATACCTATGCAATAGAAACCTCTTTACTGTTTCAAACTTACGATTTGATTGGGCCTTCATCGATGGCTCAGTTAGATTTGGGCATTTATCGACATATTGGGAAGCGATTCGAAACCCTGGAACCTATGGCTTATCAAATAGTAGATTCAGTTCTCAGAGTAGTTGACGAGAAGCTGGGCAAGCCCTTGACAAATGAGGAAAAGAAACAGCTGAGCTTTTCGTACAAAAAGCATGTAGACAGCCTTATACGTGAGTACGAAAAGATTGCCTCTTCCTTGAGGAAAACCGAAAAAAACTTGGTCTACTCAAGAGAGAGTGATCATGAGAAGGCAGAACTACTCAAAAAGGTTGTTGAAGAAGTTTTGTCGGGAAGGTCGAAGGAAAAGAGGACCGGTTTTTTCACTCTTCCTTCTTGGAGAAGAATAAACGAGAGAACTAGAAACTTCTTTGTTCTCAAAGAGATGCTTAGGAGACGAAGCAATCAAAGCACGTGGTCCAGATTGAGAGATTGTGACCTTTTGACCATGTAGAAGCTAATAGATATTAACACGAACTCAGAATTTTTCCCAAATCTCTGTGACCTCTAATCTTCGGTATGTGAGTTGCCCATTTTTTCTGGAATTTGAAGTAATTCAAGGAATGTTTCTTGGCGAATCTAACTGCTGACCGAATCTCTCTAATATTACGTGAAAACTCGCTGAAGTTTTCTATATCTCTTCTGAGTAAAGAGTGGAAACTGTTCAACACACTCGATGTCACAAATTTGAAGCAAGCTCCAAAACCCAAAAAAAAGCCAGGATATGGCTTCAGTGAATCTATGGAGACATGTTCGATGTCTTTCACACTTTTCTGAGAAAGCATTTTTTCCCTCATGTAGACAAATCTACGCAAGTCTTGCCTCATCTCCGACCACAATCTCTTCCCTTCTCCTGGGAGATGAAGAACTCTTAACTTTGTATCCAACATGAATTTGAAACCAAACATCTTAGCATTCACGAGTAAGTCCATGTCTTCTCCGCGAGTTATTGAAGGATCGAAAGGGACTCTTTCGAACATTTTCCAGTGTAGAACCATGTTGCCGCCAAAAGCAAAAGTTGTTTCTGTTAATCGGTGCATGCTGTTTATAACCTTGAAGGATTCATTCATCTTCTTTTCTTTCGGCCAGCAGAGTTTCCACCATGCTTCTGGGTCAACGCGAAGGTAATAATTGCCCCATTCGTTTGTGTAGTATCCTGCTACGCCTCCAAGCAATTTGCTGCCTATAGTCTTTCCAACATGTTTTTGCACTTTTCGGAAGTATCTTTGATCATTGACGATCGTATCGTCATCTAAGAATATGATGATGTCTGACTTCAAAATCTGTCCTGCAGCTAAACCCGCGTTACGAACATTAGAGTAACCGTAAAGGCTGAGGAGTTGACCTATGTTTTCTTTCGTAACATACATCTTTTTCAGTGTGGATGGGAAAAACTGCTTGATATCAAAACAGTCCTTGTAGTTGCTTATGATTTCCTTGGTTTTCTCTTCTGCATCTTGCTCCAGAGTTTTATGGGTCACAGCAACTATTACAATGATTGTTGTAGAGTCTCCTGGCAGGTCTGTGTGTTTTAGGCTGTCTAACAATCGTGGCAGAGTACCATCTGATTCAAGGGGGGTAGGGTGGTCATAAATGGCGTCTGGAGTTCCATGTTTGATTATCGCATTGGTAGAAGTCCAATAAGTAGGTATAACCACAGAGATCTTCACTGAGACTGCCTCAGGCAATAAACATCGTCTTTAAAGCAGTGGTACCACCTTTTTGAGAACTATGGATTCCCAGTCATACTTCTCCACTATCTGATCAAAATTGTTGTCAACGGTATTCTCCAACATCATCCGATATATCCTAAAGGCAATATCCTCAGGAGGATTTTTCAAATCGAACATGTAACCCTCAATGTCCTCTCTGATCAATTCCTGAAAAGGTGGGATTCTTGAGCAGAAAATTGGTTTTCTAGCTGCGCCAGCTTCTATCACTGGAAGCCCAAAACCTTCTTCTTTGCTTGGAACAAGGATAAGATCAGCTATGTTATAAACGTCTGCGACGCTCCATTTGACTATCTTGTTATTGGAAAACTGCCTCTTGAAACTGATCAGATCATGGCAGAATATGACATTCTCTTGCAATCTGCGCATTTTCATAATGCTTCTGAGTTTAGTCTCATAAGCAACCGATTCGGGATCATCACCAGGGGGGCCCGTGATGAGCAGGTTTATCTTTCTTTTTCCAGAAATGTGAGATAACTCGTCGATTACATAAAGCGCCAGTTCGATGTTCTTTCGTGGTAACACTCTTACCGGCGTGACTACGATGAAATCGTTAAACGAAAGGCCAAGACGCCTCATCAACTGTTTAGTGGTTTCATCTATCTTCAAGTATTCCTCTACGCTAACGCCATTAGGAATTACTTTCATTTCACGAATCTTGTAGGGTCTTTTTAGTTCAGCGAACTGTTTTGCTCTAAAGGATGTCGGTGTTATGAACCGTATCTTTTTGTTTTTGTGATGGAGCAATGTCAGAGGAAATTTGCCAAAAGAATCTCTCCATTCCTCTCTTACTAGAACCGTGTCGTGAAGCCAGAAAACAAAACGGGTTTTTAAATCGTCTGTGAGTTCGTTGATGGCAGCAGTTGCCGCGAAATTGAATGGCATAGAAGGAATATTATGGACTATGCAAGTGTTGAGATTTGAAAGGAGCTTTCGTAATCTATGCTTTATGTCGTCTTTCAGTCTCTCAAATTCCTTGGTTCTCTTGTGTTTGTCAAGTATCTCTTTCTGTACATTTTGAACTCGAGGGTTATCCGGTGAAAGCAGCGGGACCTCCCGTTCCTCTAGGTCGTCATAATCCAATCCTCCGCCTTTCCCGTAAATGAGGCGGATTTTGTAACCTTGTTTGACTAGAATCCTCGAATGATAGTCTATGACTACCTCTACTCCTGCGATCTTCCTCGGTGGCGCCGTGTAGTGAACAATACCTACTTTAGACAATCCGAATGGCCTCTTAGCTTTGACTTAAGATTTGCGTTAGTGAGATGTGAATAGTATAAAAAAATATTTAACAGATTAGGTGTAAATCCACGCTACAATTGCTCCTGCGAGGCGTTCGGTCATGAAGAAACTTGGCAGTTCCGCATTGTCACCACAAGCTTGGAAAGACATTCAAAAAATCAAGAACGCTGATCTCTTGGTGGGGATTCCATCCTACAACAACGCCCACACAATCAACTACGTTGTGTATCAAGCTGCAATGGGACTCGAAACTTATTTTCCAGAAATGAAATCCGTGATCTTTGTCTCAGATGGGAATTCAACAGATGGAACTCTAGCGACAGTTAAGGCAGCCCGCCTCCCGTTCAAGACCACAGTCATTCCCGCCACTTATGTAGGTGTCTCCGGAAAAGGCTCTGCAGTAAAAGCCATTTTTGAAGCTGCGAGATCTCTACAAGCCGATACAGTTGCCCTCGTTGATTCCGATTTGCGAAGCATAACTCCGGAATGGATCAGATTGTTGATTTCTCCTACGCTAAAAGGAACAGGATTCGTGACACCTTTCTATATTAGACATAAGTATGATGGCACGATTACGAACTTCCTTTGTTACCCAGTCACTTCTAGCCTCTATGGGAAAGAAATTAGACAACCCATAGGAGGGGATTTCGGTCTTTCAATGAAACTTGTTGAGGAGCTTTTAGACTCTGTCTTGTGGCAAACTACTTACGTTCGACGTTTTGGAATAGACATATTCGAAACGCACACCGCCTTAGCTAAGAAATTCCATGTAAAACAAGCGTTCTTAGGATCAAAAGTTCACGAGGCAAAAGATCCATCCAGGCATTTGGCGCCTATGTTTAGACAAGTAGTCGGATCATTGTGCACTTGTATTGGAAGCTATGAGCAAGCATGGAGGGGAATCCATGGGCGTCAAAAGGTGGAGATTACTGGTGAAGAAACATCCTCGACTATGCCGGAATCAATACATGTTGATCTTCAAAATCTCATAAGGACGTATAAGGCTTGTTTTGACGAAAACAAACGGTTGTACCGCTCAATCTTGACCAATGACCTTTACAAGGAATTCGAAGAACTGAAACAAGCGGATAACGTGGGCTTTTCGTTTCTATCAGAAACTTGGGCTAAAACGGTCTACTCATTTATTGCAAGTTTTGGAAGAAAAAAGAAGTTTAAGAAAGAAAGTCTTCTAGATGGTTTGAGAATACTTTGGATTGGAAGGGTTGCAGCTTTTGTTAGCGAAACATTGGAAGTAGATACTATGAAGGCAGAAAGACTGATAGAGGAGGAGGCAAGAGTTTTCCAAACGCTAAAACAATATTTATTGGATACTTTTTGATGAGCAAAGAGAATCTATGATCTTTAGTCTTCCAAAACTCCATGACTTCGCCAATTATTCACCGTGCACACCTGAGGCAGAAAAACCCGGGGGGTCATCAATGGAATGATTCTTCCGAGGGTCAAATGAAGTTTGCGAGATTTGTAGAGAAACAGATTTATTACTCGACGGTATATAGCGTTAGTCCAACAGAGGGTCTTGGACATGGGTTTGCTGTCGAGATTGGGAGCGAAGTATAAAGGCACTTTCTTTTTCGCACTCTTCTACTTAATGGTCGGTGTCTTGAACTTTGTCATTCTAGGGATATACGGACAAAACCTCTTCCACGTAGCTTTGATAGCGGTCTTAAGTTTGATCGCTGCGTTTGGACTTTATCGACTGCAAAACTGGACCCTTTGGCTTGTTGTCGCCATATTTTTCATCGCTACAACCCATATAGCCTTCATGCTTAATGCTTTCTGGACTATCTATGTAGCAAACCCTGACATAACCAACTTATTCTCTGTCCTCACCTGGATGATGTATTTGATACTTACTTGGACAGCAACGTTGTATATCGCAGCAAAGAGAAAGAATCTAACGTAAAAGCCCTCTATTACTCTTCTATACTCCAAAGAGAAAAACAGTGACTTCTTTCCCTGACTCGACAAATTGCTGGGTTTCCTTTAATTCTACGTAACCGTCTGCTTTGGCCAACGTTGTGATGGCTCCTGATTGTCCTGTTGGAACTGGAATGGCTAGCCATCCATCTACATTGTCGGGAGAAAGGGTAACAGTGATGAAAGTTCGTCTTCCCCTGGCCGAAAATAGCTTTTCAGCAGTGATAGCTTTTACAGTGGTATGATGTTTCTGCTTTTTTCCAGCTAGCTTAAGAAGTGTTGGGCGAACGATTAGGTGGAACATCAGAAGTGAGGAAGTAGGATGCCCGGGAAGGGAAAAGATTGGCTTTCCATTGACAATTGCGACTGCAACAGGCTTTCCCGGCTTGACAGCTACACCGTGAACCAGTAGGCCAGGTTCTCCAAGTTCGTCCACTATTTGTGGGACAATATCTTTGGGTCCAACAGAGACTCCACCAGAGGTTATCACAAGGTCTGCTGACTCCATGGCCTTCTTCAGTGTTTTCCTCAATAGTTTTTCATCATCATCTTGAACGATTCCAAAGATGACCGTATCTCCACCGCTTTCTGAGACTGCAGCACTTAAGGTGTAGCTGTTTATATCATAGATTTTTCCTGAGGATAAGGGGGTTCCTGGTTCTACGATTTCTGCTCCTGTAGACACGATTGCACCTTTGGGTCGCTTGAACACGTTTACTTGTGCAAACCCTAAAGCAGCTAGCACCCCGACCTCACGAGAAGACAGAACAATTCCATGCTCCAATACAGTTTCCTCTTTCTGTATGTCCGAGCCCATAGTCATGACGTTTTCGTCTTTTACCACGGATTTATAGACAAATATCTCTCCATTTTTTTGTGTAGTATTTTCAATCATGACAACTGCATCAGCGTTAGCAGGTAAGGGCGCACCAGTCACGATCTCTACTGCACTGCCTTCTTCCACAGCTAGACCAGATATCTCCCCCACATTTACACGTCCAATTCGCTCTAATATCGCCGGGTTGTCCTCCTCAGCGCTAAACGTATCTTCAGCCTTAACTGCGTAACCATCTACAGTTGAACGGTGGAAAGGAGGAACGTTAACCGGCGAAACTACATCTTCCGCTAATACGCGTCCGACAGCTTTTAACAAGGGAACCTCGTCAATTCCAAGAGTCTTCGGATAGAATGCTTCTTCGATCTTCCTTTTCGCTTCACTTAGACTCAGCAGTTTCCTAAACATGTCCTACCTCTCAAGTATAACATCGAAAAGATGAACAGTGACTAGCTCGTTTTCTTTTAAACCTTCTCTATCCTTAGGGATGATTACGTAGCCGTTTGCTTTTGTCATTGTTGTGATTATGCCTGAGCCCTTAATGCGAACGGGATCAGCAACGAACTCGCCTCCTTTCTCTATAACTTTTACCCGTAGAAAGACATGGCGCCCCAAAACACCTACAACTCTCCTTGCCATTTTAGCCTTCACCTTAACTCTCGTATCACTCTTCGATCCTTGTAGCTTCTGGATAAGCGGCCGCGCGAAAACCTCAAATCCTACTGCTGCGGCTACTGGGTTTCCAGACAAGATGATTACTGGCTTTCTCTGAACAACCGCGAGGGCTGTGGGCATCCCTGGGCGCATGGCTATCCCATGAGCGACGATGCTATGAGGCTCGATTTGTGCAATAACCTTTGGCACTAAATCGTGAGCGCCAACGCTTGTTCCACCAGTGGTGATTACTGCATCTGCCTTTCCTAAGCCCGCGCGAATCTTCTCTTCAATCTCTTTCTCGTTGTCTTTCGCAATTCCGAGACTGAAAGCCTCTGCTCCTAGTTCAGTACACATTCCAGACAAGATTATGCTGTTGATTTCAATGATCTGATTTGGCTCCAACTTCTCGCCTAGAGAAACTAACTCGTCGCCTGTGGCCAACAATGCGACCTTTGGCCTTCCCGCAGTTTCAACCTCCTCTATTCCCATCGAAGCCAGTAGGCCTAAATGCTGTGGTCTCAGCTTCACTCCCTCTCCCACCACAACTTCGCCTTTCATCAAGTCCTCACCTCTCTTCGAAACGTTTGCGCCAGGATTCAATGAGATAAGAACCTTTATCTCACAATTTGCCTTCTCAGTGTGTTCTAACATTACTACAGCGTCTGAGCCTTTTGGAAGGGCGTTCCCTGTCCATATCTCCTTTGCCTCTCCCTTCCTTACGCTGTCTTTTGTGACAAGACGTAGAGTTTTGGGTTTGAATTGTGAGGCCTCAACTGTGTTTTCTGCTTTAAGGGCGTATCCATCTACAGCTGAACGGTCAAAGGGGGGTATGCTTCGCTCTGCAATGATATCCTTAGCTGTGACTCTTTTCAAAGCCTCTTTTACCGGAACGGGAACAGTGCCTAGTTTTTTTGGTTGAAGCTTTCTAAAGAACTTGTCCAAGGCCTCGTCGATTGGTGTAAGCTCTTGAAAGCCCGTAAGTCGAATCAACTAAACACACCACATCATTGGGAAATGAGCATCACAGAAAAACTTATCGTAGAATGGTTAGTTCCTTAATTTTTCGATAGACGATATCACGCATTTTTTTGGCATCTTCATCAGGAAGAGGGCTCTCGCTTATTATGACTGGTTTTAGACTGAGACTTGCTATGGCCTCCGCAAGTGGCTCGAATTTTGGGCCATACCCTTCAGTCATTAGTGGATGGTGACGTCTTTCTCCTCGAAAAGTGTATTCAACTGAAGAAAAGTGAGAGTGAAGGTTTCTGGCTACAGTAGTCCCAAGACGATTTTCAATCTTTTCTATGATTTGCTGGAAATCATAAGTGGTCATTAGGCTACCTCTGTATCTTGCATGTAGATGCGCCCAATCGATGACTGGTTGAGTCTGCTCCACGTTTTCGCAGATGGTTAAGATCTCTTCTAAACTTCCAAGTTGGACGAGCTTGCCAGATGTTTCAGGTCCAAGGTTGGTTTTCATGCCCATCGATTGCATAGTCTCTGAAATTTCCTTTAGCACATTTATACAATCTTGTAGGTCTTTCTTATGAGACTGTTTTTGACTGTAGTAGCCTAGATGAAAAACAACGGTGTGGGCCTTCATCCATTTGGCGGCTGTACCACAGGCAATCAAACGTCTCTTGCTTGCGTTGAGAATCTCGCTGTTGCCGAGGAGGTTTATGTAATATGACCCGTGAACTGTTAACCAAACGTCATATCTCTCCGCATTGGCTCCCAGCTTTTCTGCCTGTTCCTTTCTTATTCCAGGCCTTTGTCCCCATCGTACTGCTTCATATTCCAAGGCATCAAGTCTTTCCTCTTTTAGAAAATATGGCAGTTCACTGGTAGGAGCCTTTAGTTCTTTAAACCAGCTAGGAATACCTGCTGGGCCGAATCTTGGTCTTTCTGGCATGTTTAGTTACCGTCTGTAGCGCCTTGCCTTGGCGTATTGACTGTAGAGAAGCGCTGCAATAGCCACCGTCCAAGCGGAGGCATTTTGTATTATCAGGTATTTCTCAGTTGGATTTAAAGTGACAAGACCTTTCGTTATGGCAGACGCTGTTCCTTCAAGAACGTTGCGAAAGGTGGGTGCTACACTGATTAACGCGTTATGGATTGCAGCTGCAACTATACCTATAGGTGCGATATTGTTTGCAGCGGTTTCAGCAGCTTTTATTGTGGCGACGACGAAGGTGAGGAAAACGTCGTTCCATTGATAGAAGTTGATAGTGGCGGTGGGGACGAGTTTGGGGTAGGCTGCGACGGCGATCAGAAGGAGGATTATCGTGAAAGAGGCTAAGATCGCTATGGCGCCCTTTATGAGGGCTCTTGCTAGGGCCACTCTGCGTTGAATTCTCGATATCGCCGGGGTCTTTAGAATCTTGTTTTTGATTTTTCGTGCGCTATTATGCACTTTCTTATAGAATTTGCGTAAGGGTTTCAAGTGCTGGGGTTTTCGCCGGGCTTTACGTGGAGGAGTTTTCCTCGAGGTCGCGGTTTTTCGAGGGACTGTAGCAATGTGGGTAGTGAGGTGAGTGAAGCTTGTTGTGAGGACAACTATTACTGAAATGGGGATAATGTGGCGAAGGAGACTTATTGTGATGTTGATGGCAGGCAAGGTGAATGTAGTCGAATCGTGTCTTCTTGTAGGTATAGTGGAGGCAATGAATGTGTATTGTATTATGACAGTGAGAATGATGAAGAGGAGAATAGCTAGAAGGTTCTTTGGGGCAGTCCAGTAGAATATTAGGCGTTTTCGGTCTTGACGTGTCATCTCGCCCATCGCCTTGGCTTTGCTTAGTAGGGATGGGTTGAATATCAAGTTTGCCGTCTTCTGTGTGGATTTTCTGTTTTACATTTGTCCGCGCCAGCTAGGCTTCGGCAAACTTTAGACTGAGTAGGGTTGTTGAAGAACATTACTCAGCTTTTTCCGTGTTGTTCAAGGGAACATTTTTTACCTATAACAGCGTTATGAATCTTGATGTGAACATGCGACCTCCCTGTGAAACCGTTGTGCGCCTTGTCTTACCAGCGTTCCGTTCATTAGTTGCTAAAGAGCTTGTTGAGGAATACGGCTTTTCTCAGGTTGATGCCGCAAAAGAGCTTGGAACAACCCAAGCTGCCGTTAGTCAATACTTAGGCTCAAAGAGAGGTGTGAAACAACTAAAACAGATAGAATCCTCACCTTCAATCAAACTGGTTGTCAGCAGAGTTGCTTCAGGCATTGCCAAATCGGAACTTGCAACCATAGATACAATAGGGATATTTTGCGACCTTTGCGAAGCGTTAAGGAAGCGAGAAGTAGTTTGTGACTTACATCGTACTTCGGCGGGACTTCCAGAAAACTGTCATGTATGTGAGTGAGCGTGACAAGACTATTCTAAAAAAGTTTTAGACAACGAAACAAGTTTGCAATACTATAACGCACATGTGAGTCGAACCTGCGGGTGGAAGAATGCTGCATTGGCTAAGTGCATCATTTCTCTTATTCTGCAAATATCTTTGGTTTCTTAGCTGCTTCAGATTCCGCAAGTAGTCTTTCAAAATAGGGCAGATTTGTAGAATGTTTATATGGTGTGGGATGGAAAATGTTAGTCTGATGTGATGTTTGTGGGTGTGGGTTTTTTTGGTGAGGAGGAGCGGCGGAAGCATACAGGTAAGTGTATTGATTGTGGTGAGGTTTTGGAGTTGTATATGTTGGATTTGAAGAAAGGGCGACGTATTTTGCAGTGTACACGCTGTGGATTGTATCATTTTTATAAGAAGGATTTTTTCGGAAAGTGGAAGGTGGTTAAGGCAGCTAAAGTTCCAGACCTATGGAGATAGAGATAAAGAATCGAAACTGATTCCTCTCCGTCCGACATGCGATATGTAGAGGAGACAACATAATACACATCTCCTAACCCTACCTCCGAAAATAAGCGAGATGGGATTCTCAGCACATCTTCCACCCCCTTTTGATAAACGCTGTGCTGAATAGCTGCCGGTCAGTAATAACATAAATTTCCACTTGGTTTTTCTTTTGAGAATTGCGGAAAAAATCCGTTTTTCTAACATATTCTTGGCACAGGGTCACCCACAGGCATGGGTAGAATACGTTTACCTCCCACTACTGTTTTCATTGCCACCAAATCAAACTCGTCTGTAGCCTCACCAATAATCACAGCGTCCTTCCCCTCCCTGCTGTCTCTTAAAGCTTCCAAAACCTCTTCAGCCATTTCCTTAAGCACCCCGATGATCACCTTTCCTTCATTCCCAACCTCCAACGGATCGATCCCTAGCATTTCACAGGCCACCTTAACATCGTTGCGTATGGGAATCCTTTCTTCATCAACTAGAACACCTAATTTGGCTTTTTGACTCCATTCATTTAAAGCGTTCGCCAACCCACCACGCGTCGGATCCTTCATAGAGACGACACCTCCAACCTCCAACACTTGCTCAATCATGTGATTTAATGGTTTAACGTCCGATACGATATTGCTGCCAAAGGCCAAGCCTTCCTGTGCGGACAAGACAGCCATCCCATGATCTCCAATCGTGCCAGACAAAATAACCTTGTCACCCGCCTGCAAATTCCTATCCAAGATCCAACGTGAATGAAAACTGCTTCTGAGGTTTTTCACTACAGCAAGATTATGATCCAAAATCTTGCTACCCCTTCCAACGCCGCTCATATTCACAACCAACCCGCCTAGACTTCCTTTCTCCACAACCTTTGTATCCCCAGTTACTACAAAGACCTCGGCCTCCTCACAAGTAGCTTCCATGCTCGCCAAAACTTTGTCTAAATCATCAAAAGCCAACCCCTCCTCAAGTACAAGCCCACACGCCAAAGCCATAGGTTCAGCCCCTAAGACAGCTAGATCATTCACCGTTCCAGCCACGGCCAACCGCCCAATATCTCCACCAGGAAAAAAGATAGGACTGACCGCATGGGAATCACTCTTAAACACCACACCATCCACTACGGCTGCATCATCCAACATATCCAGACCAACTTCCGCCTGATACCCTCCAAGATGAGGCAGAACACATCTTTCAATCAATTTTCCCATCATGGCACCACCAGCACCATGAGTCATCGTAACTCTTTCATCAACTACCATAAGCTATCCCTACAAAAGGAATATTTCACCCTTACATAAACAAATCGAAAAAAAGCCTGATCCTAACCGAACTTTTTTATCTCGTGACTTCCAAGTATACAGTGGGCGGAGAAATTTGGAGAAACGTGTAAAAAACCATCAAGAAACAGATAAGGCAATAGCAGCAAGCAACCACAAGCCACACAGTAATCCTTATATCCCGAAACTCCGCCTCTAAAATAATTTGGCGAGTACACAAGCCAAAAAAGGTAGATGCAACTTTCAATCCCGTGATTGCAAAGTGAAGAATGTAAGTGAGCCATGAACATGGGCATCTATGCTCACGATGAACACCACATAGGAAGCAAGCCCAAACAGCCAACAAACCTACACTAAACAAACACCTAACCACCTACACGCCAAAAAAGCTTGACATGCCACGCCGTCTGGTGAATGGCTAGGCTTGAGCGCTGAAGAAGGGCGCGGCAAGCAGCGAAACGCCTCGGGTAGGCGCATGCAGCTGTAGAACCGAGGATACCCCAATAAGACTTCTCGTCGCGGCTCCTAATGGACCTGCGACACTCCAGTTATGGAGAGGGAACCCCCTGAACTGAAGCATCATAGTAGGGGGAGGAAGAGAAACTAACTAGGATTCCCTAAGTAGCGGCGAGCGAAACGGGAAAAGTCCAAACTGAATCTTGCAAGGAAACTTTCAAGAAATGTGGGGTTACGGGTCCAGCTATATCTTCACCGGCTAAGCTGAAGTGGTCTGGAACGACCTGCCAGAGAGGGTGAAAGCCCCGTAAGCGTGAGCTGGAAAGAAAAAGGCTGGAATCCCAGAG
>CAYGBS010000013.1:0-24817 GCA_964348215.1 uncultured Candidatus Bathyarchaeia archaeon | reverse complement strand
CTAACGATTTTTGCTAATTCTTCAACGAAGCTTTGTGAGTGTTGGCTGATGTAGCTGTAAACTCCCTTCATGTCCACAAAAATCACCCCAAGCTTGTAGTTCTCCCGTATTCTTCTTCAAAGAATATCTCTGAAAATTCTCTTCTCGGCCTAGGCGGCGGCGTATGGACAGGTATCCCGATGGGCAACATCGCAATTACACTCATCTCCTTAGGAATTTCCAGCAAACCCTTTACTTCCTCCTCGCTAAAGGCACCTATCCAACACGTACCGTAGCCTAAGGACGCAGCTGCCAAAGCCATATGTTCCACGGCTATCATAACGTCCTTGGCATACCATCTCTTCGATGCGTCCGGGTCACCAATAGCTACAACAATCACTGAAGCATCAGCTATAAACATCTGATTGTTCGCTGCCTTTGCCAAGGCTCTCTTTCTCTCAGAGTTGCGAACCACCACAAAGCGCCATGGCTGACGGTTACCAGCGGAAGGCGCCAAACGAGCAGCTTCAAAAATCTTCTTCAGTTTCTCATCTGGAATAGAGGTGGGCTCATAGCTTCGGATGCTTCTCCGAGTTTTTATAGTTTCAAAAACATCCACAGTCTCATCCCTCTCGAGTTCATTGAACTTAACATTGCATTTCCTACATATTACATTTCACCGGTTAGATCTTGGTTACCATAGGTATGTACCTGTGATTTCACAGATTCTATGATTATCAATTGTGGCACCGTCAAGATTTCTCTAAGTGGGCCATGATAACATAATCCTTCTGCCGTAGGTTTCGACTATACGAGTATCGATGCAAATATCGAAACTAGCCCTTAAAATCGGAATCTACAGTTTCCGTATGGCTGCAAGAATTATCGCTTTTGAGCGAGAAGTTTTTAGTCAGAAGACTGCATTAGAAGATTAGGGAATAGAGGAATGGTTGA
The DNA here is from genome assembly GCA_964348215.1 of uncultured Candidatus Bathyarchaeia archaeon. Classification (GTDB taxonomy): domain Archaea; phylum Thermoproteota; class Bathyarchaeia; order Bathyarchaeales; family SOJC01; genus CAYGBS01. The sequence continues at coordinate 23,884 of CAYGBS010000013.1, read as the reverse complement.
GAAAAAGGACGTCTTGAACTTCCTTAAAGATCATGAAGGACAAGCTTCCCTTGACGAGGTTTCTGAAGGGCTTAATATAGCGAAGTATGGTCCTGACTCCGCTTATGCTGCACTCCAAGCTTCAAAGGCAGAGGGAAGTGTTGAAAGGAAAGGGGAAATGTGGGTTCTAACAACTGCTGTTGAACCAGTTGTACCTGGGAGGAAGCTGAAAGAGAAGGTGGCTGCTGCTGTCAAAGAAGAAGGAGAGGCAGCACCTGATGTAGATAAAATCGTTCAGGCTATGGCTAAGACATTGGCCAGCGCCATGAAAGAGGCACGAGAACCGGCAAACGAGTGGGAGCTTGCCACGAAACCTATGACTACTGAAATTGTACGTAAAGAAAAGAAGCTGAGCACTCTGGTTTTGCGGCCAAGCGCCGCGGAAGAGGCGAGGAAAACCTTGACAGCCCTTTCAACTGGAACTTTTCTCGATTACTTGTTCTTCACACCAGAAGGAAAACCTCTGAACGGTCTGCCAATTGTAGGTCAATTCGCCCTCACAGGTTTGCCAGGCGCAGGAAAATCTATTCTTGTAGAAGAAATCGCCGTAAACGCTTCTTCTGACGGAAAGAAGGTTCTATATGCTACAGCAGAAGACACGTGGCAAAGCCCAACGCCTCGCTTTGACCTGCAGTCGCGGATGAAACAGAAAGCTGACTTTCTAGAAAAAAGCTGGGAGGAAATTCAGGAGAATCTCTTTGTGCTGGACACTGTTATGTTTCCAGAGCTGCGGGACTGGAATACCTTTGCAGAGACGTACCGCTACGTTATAGAAAGAGAAAGCATTGACCTAGCAATCGTCGACTCCGTCACCGTCCTCGAATCTTACAGAGGTGCACTCAAATATCGCGTCATGGAGTTGGCCAGGCACAACCAGATGAAGGGAGTCACATGTATCTACGTAAACCAGCGCAGCAAAGAATCATGGGACAGCTACGAAATGGCAGGCGGCATCGGACTGGCCCACAATCTTGACGGCACCATAATTGTAGACTATGGACGCGTCTACTGGAAAGATCAGCAAGTAGACTTGGAGGTAAAGAGAGGCGAGTTCGTCAGGATAGCACGCGTCTTGGACTGTAGAATGTGCAATTTCGAACGTGATAGAATTCGCATTGACATCACAAATGAAGGCTTAGTGAGACCTGTAGAGTCTTTCCCGAAACCTTCCGAATAAATGCATTACTCCAATCTTTTCATCATTAAAGGAGACATTGGGCTGGAAACCCTATGACCATTTAATGTCATAAGCTGCTACGGAAAAAGAACCAATGCCAATTATTGATCGTGATACGCTTCGACGAAGAGCCATGCTGCTTGTCGGAATCGGCGAAGCTTGAAATGTCCTGGAAGCCGGAGTGGCACTGTGGGCAGCTATCAGCACGCATAGTGTAGCTCTCCTAGCCTTTGGTTTGGACAGCTTGATCGAAGTCTTTGCCGGGCTTGTGCTTATCCGGCGATTTGGCAGAGAATGGGGGCAAGGAGAGGAAGAAGCCGCTGAAAAGAGGGCTCTGAAGCTAGTGGGAATCACTTTTTTTCTGTTAGCAGCGTACATTCTAATTCAATCATCAGTTACTCTTCTAGGCTTGCTTCCCGAACCTCGCAAAACCCTTGTAGGCATCGCCTTAGTAGTAGGAAGTGCACTTGTCATGACCATACTTTTCTGGATGAAGTCAAGAATAGCAGAAAAGCTAAACTCTCGTGCCCTTCATGCTGAAGCCGTAGAAAGCCTGATGTGCGACCTGCAAGATCTCACAGTGCTCTTAGGACTTGGGCTCAACGCTCTCTGGGGCTGGTGGTGGGCTGACCCTGTTGCAGCTCTAGCCTTAATTCCCTTCTTAGTGAAGGAAGGATGGGGAAGTGTCTTCACAGGAGACTGAGTACTGCGTGCCCCAACATTTTTTAGAGAAGCAGAATCATTATGAAAACACAGCCTCCCACAACTTTTAGATGAGAAGAAACACATGCCGATAGTCAAACCGCCCTCCTTTAACGAACTTGTCAAAACATATGGCAGTCCAAAAGCTGCCGTTCTCCATCTGTTAGAATCAGGATACACCCCTGAAGACATTTCATGGAAAATGCCCGTTCCGTACTATCTAGTACAGCTCTACAGAAACGGAGTTGAACCCGCCAAACCGACACAATTCTCCAGCATCACAGAAGTCTATGAACGCCTCGCCCTTCTCAGAAGCAAGAAAGGCAAAGAAACCATGCTGGTCAAACTCCTCAAAAGACATGATCTTGACCTAGAAACGAAGACAAGACTGGCTTTAGGAAAAATCGTTGACGAAAGCCTCAGAATAGGACCAGGCGTCATTGAAAGAGCCCTCAGCGTCGCCACAGGAGCAAGCACCAAACAAGTGAAGAAACTCCTTGTTGACTATGGAGAATACGGTGAGGTTGCCTTCCTACTGCTCAAGCCCAAGAAGCCAAAACTCACAGTGGGAGAAGTCTACGAGTCCATTAAGCTTCTACCGGAACTTGACAAGGTCAAAGAACGTGACCACCTAATCACTAGTCTTCTAGAACTAGCCGCACAGCAAGAAGGAAAATACATAGTCCGACTTCTTCTCTTTGATCTGAAACTCGGCTACCATCACAGGACCGTAATTCGCGCCGCTGCAAGAGCCTACGACGTGCCAATAGAGCTAATTGAAGGCGCTTGTGCCATCGTAGGCCTAACAGAGGGTATAATGCTGGCTCCTAAAGGCGCTCTCGCCCTCGAAACAATCAAACTACGTCCAGGTCAATTTCTCAAACCTCAACTAGCCCACCTGTACCAACCTGAAAAAGTAGTGTATCCAACATTAGTTGAGTACAAATTAGATGGCAGCAGACTTCAGATTCACAAGTGGGGAACACAAACTCGGCTGTATTCGCGGCGGGGAACGGAAAAAACAGAGACGCTTCCTGAAGCAGCAGAGATCGGCAGGAAGTTTAACGTTCAAAGCTGCATCGTGGACTGTGAGGTCATAGCCGTAGACTCTAGTGGGCATCCCCAGCCGTTCCAAACTCTGCTTGAAAGAACAGTTCCCAAGAAGCTTTCTACAGAAGAATTGAAGAATAGAAAGAAAAAAGTGGGGGTCACCGTTCGCGTCTTTGACATAATATATGTGAACGGAAGAGAGCTCACAGATTTGCCTCTCTTTGAAAGAAGAAAATATCTGGCCGAAGTTGTTCCACAGGAATATCTGGTTGAAGGCAAAGAATGCCAAGACGAAGTTGAACTAATGGGCTTTTACGAAGAAGCTTTGCGGCGGGGCTACGAAGGCATCGTTGTTAAGAACTTGAACTCGCCCTACGAGTTCGGACAAAGAACCTATACTTGGTTAAAACTGAAACCCGAACGTGACACAATTGATTGTACATTAGTGAAGGCTTTGTACGGCAAAGGAAAGAGGGCAGGCTTGTATTCGTCTTTTCTAATGGCTGTTCGAGATCCAGCTGAAAAGAAGCTCTACACCATAGGCAAGGTTTCAAACCTGTCTGAAGATGTCATGGAAGAGCTTAGAAGAGTGGTGGAAAGCACAAAAAGGAGCCAAGATGGAGAAGGAGTTTTCATAAAACCTTCAATTGTGGCGGAAGTAACATATCAAGAAATTCAGATAGCTGAGGATTATACAAGCGGCCATGTATTACGAGTGCCTAAGGTTGTTCGTTTCAGGCCTGAAAAGAGCGTCGATGAGATTGACACCTTGGAGAAGCTGAAGAAACTGTACGAGCTGCAATATGAACGGCAAACCGCTCAAACTTTATAGTTAAGCCTTCTCGCCACTGGTCTCAAAACTCTACTCTCAGTCTTCCTCTCAAAGCTATTCTGCATCCATCAAATTCGGAATAGTAAGCAAGTACTCCAACTCCCTTCTCTGCTGCTCTGCGGAGAACCGGTGCGAATTTCGGATCGACCTCGTCATTTGGAGAGAAAACCGAAGCATCATTTCTCTGAACAATAAACAATATGCAGCTCCTGTAGGCTTCCTCTCGCGCTTCGATAAGATGTTCGACATGTCGCCTTCCTCTCTTTGTAACGGCGTCTGGAAACAAAGCCCTGTTATCCCTCACAAGTGTACAAGACTTCACTTCTAGAAAACAAGGTTTCAGGTTGCCTGTTAAGAAGAAATCAAACCTTGTATGATTAAAGCTGTATTCAGGCTTTATATCCGTGTAACCCTTGAACTCTGGGATGCCCTCGTTTTTCAAAGCTAACGAGACCAGCCTGTTGGGAATGCGGGAATCTACAGAGACTATTTGACCCCCATGGAAAACTCCGACTAAATCGAAACTGGTTTTCCTGCTTTTTTTATTCACTTTCCTAAGGAGAACCTTTATTCTTGGCTTCAGCAGCTCATGCATCCTTCCAGGATTAGGAACAAAGCTAAGTATTGTATTGTTATCCATCTTCACCAAAGCTAAGAAGCGATTTGGTCTCTTCAGAAAAGTCGCGTTTACAAGTTCTCCTTTCAGTCTCACTTCACTTATCAAGCTTCATCCCGTTTCTTGTTGTACGCTTCTGAGCTTCTACGTTTCTATTTTTTCGAGGTTGAGGCTTTCTGTTTTTCGCAATGTTTATAACAGTGTTATAGATCTAACCCCTACGAATACAGAGGAGACATTTTATGAGTAAAAGTGATCGCAAAAAACTAGCTATCGTTGTTCAAGGTGGTACCATGGACAAACTATATTGTGCATTTATCTTATCTTCAACGGCTGTGGCGATGGACATGGAAACACATCTATACTTTACCTTTTGGGGCTTGAATGCACTAGTGAAAGGAGCAATGGAGAAAGCAGGTTTGCCAGCGACATACAAACATCTGGAGGAACAAATGAAAAAGAACATAAAGCGAATCAATTATCCAACGCCTTACGAAATGCTCAAACGGCTAAAACAATCTGAGTTGTTCAAGATTTACGCATGCAGCCCAACCATGCAAATGTTTAATGTAAAACAGGAAAACCTGATCCCCGAAGTGGACGAAATAGCAGGCGCTGCAACATTCCTTGAAATTGCTGCAAAAGCAGACATAACGCTCTTCATCTAACATGCCATTTGAAGACACGCCATTCACCTTTTTTATGCATCTTCCAAGCGTGGAGCATTTTAGCCAGAAGCACCTTTTATACTTGTGATTGGAGAGCTACAGGGAATGCAAAGAGTTTTAGTGATCACAGGAACACCAGGCGTCGGCAAGTCTTCCGTGTCAGGCTTTTTGGTTTCTCGTCTAGGCGGCGTACACGTTAACTTGAGCGATTTGGTCAAAGAGGAGAAATTGAGTTGGGGTGTAGACAGAGAACGGAAGACTTTGATTGTCGACGAAAACAGGACTTCCAAGCGGGTTGGAGAGATTATTAGGCAATCTGAAGGTTACGTCATTATTGACGGGCATTTTGCTGTTGACATAGTAGCGGTTGAGAATGTTTTGTTGGCTTTTGTTTTGAGACGTAATCCTGATGAGTTAATGGATGTTTTGAGAGAGCGAGGTTTCAGTAAGACTAAGGTGATGGAGAATGTCGGAGCTGAGATCTTGGATGTCTGCTTGTTTGACGCCGTCAAGGCCTACGGGAAGAAGAAGATTTGCGAAGTTGATGTTTCAGGTAGAACTGTTGAGGACGTTGCTGAAGAGATAACTAGCATTGTTAAAGGTCGCAAGAAATGTCGTACAGGCGTTGTGGACTGGTTGACCAAGTTGGAGTTTGAAGGTCGCCTGGACGAATTCTTGGCTTCATTCTAGTATTTTCTCAGTTCTCGTCTAGTTAGGAGAAGTATGTTTTTCCTGTTAGCGTAGGCCTTCGCGTGGCTGCTGAACTTTTCTGACGCCACAATGGGCTTTCTAAGGCCAACATCCTCCGACGCCTTGTCCAGATTTATGACCACATTAACGCCAACCGTGCGTTTCCAGTTGAGGATCTTGACAACACGGTGTTCATTTGATTTGCTTATCAGGAGGTCGAATTTGCGAGGAATGCCAGAGTTGCCTTCTAAAGTGATATTAGGCTCTGTTTTGTAGCCCTTTTGCTGGAAATATTTTTCAGCAAGTGAGTTTAATGAAGCAGGGGGCACTTTGATTCTTCCCTTTGCCAATATCAAATGCTCATTATTTTTCTCTTAAAGCCGCTATTGACACTGATCTGATTTCCAAATTCAATATCAACAGTCTGTACTGACTACGTTCAATTAGAATATGGTTCGAGATTTAAATGTGCTTCGCACGTGAGTGGGAAAATCAACACTCATCTACCGCAGACGGGCAAGGTTCAGCCACTAGTATTCATCCAATTAATGCAGGATTTAGCTACTCAAAATTTCGCGTTTATCTATCCCTTTTGAACCATTTACAAGACCTTACAATAAGGCTTTTTTATTCGAAGGGAGGTATCTCTTCCTCAAGTGGCTGTGAGAAATGCGGAATGTAAATCTGGATGACTCAGTGCTTCAGAGGGCATCTTCTTTGTGTGAAGAAGGTTTTCGCAGGTTCAGTATATGTATTCGATTTTAGTTTGTGGTGGTTGCGGGAGATTACTAGTGGCGAATGCCCATGCTAAGAGTCGAACGTGTCCTTATTGCGGGGTCAAGGTGTGGTTAGCAAAAGCAAAGCGTATAGGAACCGCCGAGACTGCTAGGGAAGCATCAAAGTTGGTGCAGCATCTGAAGCTGAGGAAGACCTGAAGAGATGCGAAGTTTGGGTCTCTGGACTCGAGATGTGAGTCCCCGTCAAATTATCTAAGAAGTTCCATCAAAACTTCTTTAGCTCCACCTATTTTGTAGACATAATGCAGGTGTATCAGCTTTTTCAGCGCTTTAGCAAGCCAACCCTCTACGTGAACTCCGAAAATCTTTCCCAAAGCATACCGCCCACCTACGTTCAAGATGAGTCCACTGAACTTCGGAGCATAAATCGCTCTTCTGCCGCCTGTTACATCAGCACACAGATTCTCAGCAACTACTTCGGCTTGTTGCAGCGCAATCTCAATACACTGCGGAAGAACCTCACCAGTTTCTGGGTCAATAACAAGTGCGCAGTCACCAACTACATAAACGCGTGGGAAGCCAACAGCTTGGCAGAACTCGTCAACAACTACTCTGTTGCCTCTCCCAATTTTCAATCCGCTATCACCGACTACTTGGGAGCCTTGAACTCCACCTGTCCAGGCAAAGAAAGAACAGGCTATCTGGCTACCGTCATTTAGAACAATGAGGTTCGGTTTGACCTCAACAATGGATTTGCCCAGGACGAATTCCGTTCCCATCTGGGTCAAGATCTGAGCAGCTTTGCTCGAGAGTGTTGGGTTCCTCCAAGAGGAAAGCAACGTATTGGAGGCTTCGACGATAGTGACACAGCACTTAAGCTCATCAGCAATCTCTCCTGCCAATTCAACTCCAGTGAAGCCTCCTCCGCCCACCACGATTTTTGCATCCTTATTTTGCTCCATGATCCTTCTCAACTCATCTCTAATCTGAACACCTGTCTCCACAGAGCTAAGGCTCAAAGAGTTTTCTTTGGCTCCCTTTATTCTGTAGTAGTTCGGCTCGCTTCCGAGGGCTACTACAAGCCTATGATAAGGCACATTTCCCTTGTCCGTTTTCACTACTTTGTTTGCTAAGTCGATTTCATGTACAGTTGCCTGCAAGAACTTGATTTTTCTCTTCCGTATCAACCTGCTTATCGGTATGGTGAGTTCTGACACACCTTTGACATTTGTAACGATCTCATATGAAAGGTGTATATACTGGTGGTAATCGTTCCTGTCTATGAGGATGACCTGAACATCTTTTGAACGCTTCATCTTCTTTTCAAGCTTGAGACTCGTTAGCAGGCCTCCATAGCCGGCTCCAAGAATCACCAATTGCTTCAGTGGCAAACCATCCCTGTATAGATGGGTTTCCAGCAAAGCATATACGTTTTCTGTCTAACGGGGATGCTATCTAGGAAATTGCAACGTTCGCTACAACTTATTAGTTTAGCTCTGGATAGAAGCATGGAATGTCCATGAGAATCTTCGCCATTAAAACACCTCTCATAAAACCAGAAGACAATTTATCAGACATGCTTCTTCACGCCATTAGGAAACTTGGTTTGAAACTAGAAAACATGGATATCATAGCAGTGGCATCAAAAGCCGTAGCAACAACACAAGGACGCACGATCAGATTAGAGGAAGTCTCACCTTCTAAGGAAGCAAGAATTTTGGCTGAAAATCACTCTCTGGAGCCTCAGTTCGCCGAACTGGTACTGCGTGAAGCAGAAAAAATCTACGGAGGAGTCGAAAAGGCAATCCTCACATTGAAATATGGAATTTTAACCGTGAATGCTGGCATTGACCAGAAAAATTGTCCATCAGGCCAAGCTGTGTTATGGCCTTGTAACCCCCAACAGTCAGCTGTAGCTCTTCGAAGCGAAATAAGACGACGAACTGGGAAGAACGTCGGAATTTTGATCGTTGACAGTGAAGTGGCGCCGCTAAGGATGGGAACTAGGGGTATAGCATTAGCTGTTTCAGGTTTTAATTCAGTCAGAGATTGCAGAAGCGAAAAAGACCTCTTCCAGAAGCCTCTCTCAATCACCCGTCACGCAATAGCAGACGACCTGGCGTCCGCTGCTCATTTGCTGATGGGAGAAACAAATAAAAGAACACCATTCGTCCTGATCAGAGACGCTCCCGTCACGCTTACATTTGAAAAAGCTTCTGCAGAAAGAATGCAAATCCCATTTGATCAGTGCGTGTATGCATCGGCGTTCAAAATTCAACCACCAATCTCAAAGCCGTAGATTCTTAAGGCTTTCAACAATCCCACCCCGATTGCGGTTGCAGCAATAGTTATGAGCAATCTTTCGACAGGATACAGCCACATGAGAAGCTGCCAATCAGCCTTCCAAACAGCTACCTCAGAGATAAAACTTGGCCAGTAAATGACCTCAAACATTATGCTTCCAACAATGTGGCCGAAGAGAGTAGCTATAAAGAATACGATTCCCACTGCAAGGGCAAACGTAGACAAATTTCTGTCATCATGCAAAAACTCATTAACCTTCAAATGCAGCGGAGGGAGCAGAAAGGCCAAACCAGCAACATGCAACCATAGAAAAGGAGGCCACAGCCAAGCAGGTCCTACTACGGGATAGAAAGCTAGGACTAACAGCAAAGAGAGGTATAAAAGACTGCAAGCCAATTTCCTGCCGTCATAAAGCAAGCCTGTGCACATTGCCACGGCCACGTGAGGAAAAAAGCTCAGAGGCCCAAAAGGACCGCTTTGCCAAACAAAGGCCCCAATAGCTCCGCCAATCGTTATCGCAAAAACGCCAATGTAGGGACCGAGAATTATCCCGATCAAGGGAGCAATTACGTTTCCTGCCCGAATGAATGTACCTTGGCCACCAACTAATGGAAACAGAGGCCACGAAGAGAACACTGTGTAGAAGGATGCGAAGATCACGGTCAACGCTAGTTTTTTTGCCGAAAGAGCTGAGAATCCCCGTTTCATTTTGCATCCTTTAGGTGACAATACCTTCAAATCATTGTAAACATGCTTCAAGAAAGGAAGGATTCGCTGCTGGAACCGCTTCATGTTTGCAGGACTAAAACTTCATAGATTCCTCTCGGATACCTTCCTTCGTTACAATAAGAAAGTCAACTCCATTGCCGCTCATGGAGTCCCGGCTGATTGCCGATTTCATAGCACGAAGCACCATCTCCTTAGCCTCTTCTAGCTCCATGTCTTCTTTATAATTCTCTTCGAGAACTCCAACTGCAATCTCCGCTCCTGTACCCACTGCAGCATACTTATCTGGAAGTACGGAACCCAAAACATCTAGGACATAAATCGAAGCTCCACCTTCATCGACCCCGCCGATAATTGTCTGCGTAATCAAAGGGAACAAACGTCTGCCAAAAAGAAGATTCGACATAACTTTCGCCGCTGACCGAATGGAAATCTTCCTATTGGCATCCAATTTGAAAAGGTTCGCGTGAGCCTCCACTTCTCTTATTAGAATCTGCATATCCGAAACAAGCCCCGCACAAGCCGCGCCAATATGGTCTGCTATTTTGAAAACTTTCTTTCCAGCTTTACTCGTGACGAAATAGCCATAGGTCACTCGTTTTTCAGAGGCTAATATGACGCCTTTAGAAAAGACTATACCTAGAGTTGTTGCGCCAGGCATCAAATAATAGGGATATTGCTGATTTTGCTCGACCAAGTCATCGTCCTCCTGAAGTTTGGTTGATTATAGATTGCCTTACATTTAAAGTTAATCATGAAAACTCAAGACGAATTTGCTAGTTCGGCAGCGAGGAAAACTCTCAAAGTCTTGGCAAAACATTATTCTGCAGCTTGTGTGCATAAGTTGTGAGGAGCATTATGATTGACCTTCATATCCAAAAAATCGGCGAGTCATGGTGTGGTGTGGCTCTTGATGGCGAGGATATTTTCGCCACAACCTTCGCTGACAGTGAAAAAGCCGTTTCAGAAAACCTGTTGGCAGAGTTGCCCTATAACAAGCCTTTCCGAACAGCCGAAAAGAGAAGCGATTTGGCAAAAGAGATTTTGAGGACGATAAAGGCGATCTGTGACGGAGATGATGTTTCTTTCAGTTTTGAATTTGCCATGAAACGTCTGTCAAAATATGCTCAGAACGTGCTGAGGCTGACTTCTCTGATTCCCACTGGCTATGTAACAAACTATGGTGCTCTAGCCAAAGTCGCAGGTGGAAGCCCCAGATCTGTTGGAAGAGTAATGGCCACCAATCCATTCGCGCCTTTAATTCCTTGCCACCGCGTTGTGGCTGCAGATATGACTTTAGGCGGCTACGGAGGAGGCTTAGAGACGAAGTGGAGAATTCTGCAAAAGGAAGACCGAGAATTTGAAGAGCCTATTAAGATTGAAATCAACGACAAAATATTGAATCTGTTTCCAATCATCATGCTTAGACGTAGAAAATAGGCTCGTTGACTAAAGGTGGGTGTAAGCGCGTAAGTTCTTTCGCGAGAACAGCTGATGAGAGTGAACGCAGATGTTTCGGCTTCACAGCTTTGAATCTAATTTAGAGAACTGTTCAGTTGCATGTCCGCAAAATCTTATATTCTACATGTTTATCACCTAACGCTTTCTACACTCTGGAGTGGCATAGATGGACGAGAAACCTGCGAACCCAGCGCCTCTTGGCTTGATGGGTTTCGGGATGACCACAGTGCTCTTGAACCTTCACAATGCTGGTTTGTACCCCTTAGGCAGCATGATTTTAGCTGTGGGTCTTGCTTATGGAGGTTTGGCTCAGATAGTTGCCGGTGTTATGGAGTATCGTAAGGGCAACACTTTCGCAACAACTGCTTTCTGTTCTTATGGGTCGTTCTGGTTATCCTTAGTGGGGTTGATTGTCATGCCGAGCGTCTCGTTTTTTCAAGTGCAGAAGCCGACTGAAACAGCCATGGCAGCTTACTTCTTCATGTGGGGTCTTTTCACCTTAATCATGTTCTTTGGCACATTAAAGGCAAATCGTGCTTTGCAGTTTGTGTTTCTAAGTCTAGCTATACTGTTTTTTTTTGTTGACGATCCGAGATTTGACAGGCAGTGCTGAAGTGAGCATTGTGACAGGATATGAAGGGGTGATCTGCGGCTCAAGTGCGATATATCTAGCGCTGGCTGAAGTTATTAATGAGGTTCACGGGAAAATGGTTCTTCCCACAGGTCCGATGAGCAAGTAGGAATCGTGTCAAAACAACAAGGACGGCAAACTGAAAAACTGAAACTGTAGACTAACAAATATTAAGTTCACAACACTAAGCATCCAATAGAGGTTCACTTATGAAGTCCCGAGGACTCTACGTTGGCCGGTTTCAGCCCTTCCATCTGGGCCATCTTTACGCTATCAAATATGTTCTATCTGAAGTTGATGAAGCAGTGGTAGTGATCGGTAGCGCCCAATACAGCCACCGTTTAGATAACCCCTTCACCGCAGGCGAACGAGTCACGATGATCCGTAAAGCCTTAGATGAAGCCAAAATCCCCTCCTCAAGATATTGGATAATCCCGATCCGTGACATGCATGTTCACATGATGTGGGTCGCAGAGGTAAAGGGATACACCCCCAAGTTCGAATCTGTTTATTCAAACGAACCGCTTACGCGTCGACTCTTTATGGAAGCCGGTTTTCCAGTCAAATCAATACCATTCAACAAGCGCCACCTTTATCTAGCTACAGAAATACGGGACCGAATGCTGAAGAACAGGAGCTGGACTGAACTTGTGCCTAAAAGCGTCAATGAATACATCAAGAAGATTGACGGCGTTAGGAGACTTCAAGACTTGGCAAAAACAGACAACGTTCAAACATGACTTTGCAGCCAAACACGGAGAGAAGCGCCACTTTTCGCTGTAAAGCGTACTGCAGCACTACCTTGATTCACTGAAATCTCTAAAAAGCCATGGCTACCAATGACTGCTAGAGCCTCACCTACTGAAACATCGCCATACGAAGAGCACAATCTCAAAGTCACACTGGCTCTTCCTATTTCAACTTTAATCGATTTGCCTTTGCGAATACCCGTCTCCTTAAACATTTCGGTTGAGACATTTGTAATGATGTTGCCGAAATCATCCACATGTAACACCTCTCCGACCACTGTGTTCTTCTTCAAACGGGGTTTCGCGAAATCTGGCATCACGTAACTCTTAACTTCTTTTCCAACTTCAGATGCAGCATGGCTTGTTGCAATGTAGGCAGCGGCAGGCGCAAAAAGGTCTCTTCCGTGAAAGGTTTTCGAAACCTTTGGGAGCATACATTCGGTTTTTTCGATTACATACACGTGCTGGACCCTCTGCTTCAAAGCGGCCAGCATAAGTACTCCGTTATCGGGACCCACAAAAAAGCTGTGTTTACTTTCCACGATTAGAGGACGACGTTTAGTTCCAACACCCGGGTCTACGACAGCTACATGTACTGTCCCTTTAGGAAAATATGGAGCAGCCGATGCGAGCACAAAGGCCCCCATTCGAATGTCGAATTTGCTGATTTCATGACTGATGTCAACGATTTGTGCTTCAGGACATTTGCCTAATATTACAGCTTTCATTTCTGCGACGTAAGGGTCTTTCAATCCGAAATCAGAGAGGAGCGTTATCAATTTCTGCTGCATAATTTTTACCGATGAGATAACTCTTTATGTGACATATTTAACTTCACAGCAACCCAGTTCTCCACGTATTCGTGTTTCCAGTTAGCACTTATATATCGCCCTTCTAATTACACTCAAAAGTTGCGGTGAAAAACTGTGTCGGACATAACGGACTATCTTAGACAAAGGATTGCTCAGGTCCGCTTCGCTCGATTTGTAGGGGAAATTGTGTGGGCGTTCGGGTCGGTTCTATCAGTTGCAGGATTGTTTCTAGAATTTTTCTTCTTCATAATCCTCGGTTTCTCGTTGCTGCTTGTGGGGCTCTATATGAGCGTACATTATGAATTTCAACGCTTGGATTACATGCGTGCTTTGGAAAAGATCGTGCACCATGAGAAGTAACAACACTGATTTGTGAAAAAGCTTTAACGGCAATGAGCTACATTAAGACCAATGTTTCCAACATCACTATTCTTAGGCTCATCAGGCCCAATTGGCTGGCTTGCCCTGTTAGGGCTTCTCATATTAGGTATAATCATCATTATCATCATTGTGAAAACCTTCTTTTTCATATTACCTGCCGCTATTATCGCTTTGATAGTTTGGTGGATCAGTGGCGGGAATGAGGTGCTTGCAGGCATTGCATTCATTGCAGTCGCTTTGCTTTCCATACTAAGACGCTGATCCAAAAAGCTTAACACAAATCAAATCAGCTGAACGTCACCATCTTTTCGTCTAAGACCTTCAGAATGCTTGCACTACTTTGAAGGAGCACTTACCATGACCCGTCTCTCCTAGAATGGAAACCATAAGCAATATCGATTCCTCATGAAAAAAATTCAGGTCCCTTGAAAACCGTTCTGTTGACTCCTTTCCTCGGTGATGTATCCAAGAATTGAAAGTTTGTGAGACAAAATACACACACTTTTTTATTAAAGACTGTTTGGAAAATGTAGATGAAATAGGTGACTTGCTAAATGGCGGTAGCCCGTGAAAGAACAGCGTCAGCGGCAACTCAAAGAGCAGCTTCAGAGACCAGGCGCCTCAACGCTCAACAGGTCACCTCGATAGCATTGTCCTTTTTAAAGTCTCTTGGGCACAAAAGAGGGGTCAAACCCAAGCATGTGTTCACAGAGAACCAGCGTTATGTTGTCGAAGCAGAGATTGGAAAAAAGATGGTTGCCATGGTCCACGTAGACATGGTTACTAGTGAAATAAAGGAGTATGCTATTGAAAAAAAAGCGGAAGAAGCCCCAATTAGTCTGCCTGTAGAGCCAAGAGCATTGCTCCTCATGTTCGGATTGTCGGTTGCAGTCTCCCTAATCTTTGTCCTGCTAGACCTTCAAGGAATTCTAGGCGGCGCGATGTGAAGCGTTCTCCGGAGTCTTTGCTTTATCTCTGCTCTTTTTGAGCCTCTGATGTATGCAAGCTTCTGTCCATCATAATGAGCTTGGATTCTTTCCTTTGAGAAGAGTTCTAAAACCTACCCAGCGAGAAATGTAGACGACTCTGTAGTTGTTACGTAGGTTATGGCAGCGTTGTGTCTTGATCTCTTTCTTTTGGTGCAGCAATGCATCAAGTCTATTAGTCCAAACCGTTTTGAGGTTTCTTGTTCCCCAAGAAGACTTTGAACCGTGACGCTGTGCAAGAATTATGTAGAGAAAGGAACATAGCACAATGCTAGTTAAGCGTGATGCTCCTTGAGCCAGCATGGTCGCAGCAAAGTTCCGAGCATTCTCTATTGGCTAGGCGAGAAGTTATACTTGAACATCACGAACGAGTGTACGAACAACTGTTACTTCTGTCTTCGCAGATTCAAAACAGGCATCGGAGAATTTAACCTGAAGTTAGGAGGTGAGCCTTCGTTGACGGACATCATAGGAGAGCTGAAGAACGTGCTAAGCCAAAAGCCTTGGAAGGAAATTGTTTTCTGCGGATTCGGTGAACCTCTGTCAAAGCTTAACACGCTTCTCCAAGTTGCGCGCTAGATAAACAGGCATGCATCGAAGCCGATACGTGTTGACACTAACGGTCACGCTTTCCTATTATACCCTGAAAGGGACGTCGCGGAAGAGCTTAGAGAAGCTGGCGTGAATAAGCTGAGCATAAGTCTAAATGCCCACAGCAAAGCCTTGTACAACAAGATTTGCCGACCGAAATTCGAAAATGCGTTTGAAAAAGTTCTTGAGTTCATAGAACAGGCCCGAGATGTAGGTCTAGATGTAGAGGTCACTGCAGTTACTGTTCCTGAAATCGAGATTTCAAAAGTGGAGAAACTGGCCTCTGATATGGGGGTTAAGCTTAGAATAAGCTTATCTGTCATGTGTTTGGTAAAGTATTGTTGAGGACATCGATGCCGTGGAATAGCCTTATGTCTAAGAGCTGTGGTTGTCACTTGTCAACGTTTGGAAAAATGAGGGAGCTGCTAGACTGCTGATGGCGGCGGTTGTAAAGACTGTTCTGTTTCCGGTTGAGGTGGTTGTTTTGAGCCTTTCCGTCTTAGAATGATCACAGCTGCAAGAACTATCACGCCTGCTATTGCTGCGACCCCTATTAGGCCTCCAAGGCTAGATCCACTGGTTCCAGTAGTTGCTGGAGCGAAGTAGATTGTGTACAGTGGGTCGTGCTCAATTTTGTATCCGCTGTAGTTTGGATAGGAGACCAAGTAGAGGTAGTCTGCTCGCGTCATATTTGTTATAGTCTCTTTTGCTCTTTGGTAAAGCTTGGGATACATGTGCACAAGGAAGAGAGGTAGATATCTAGCGAATTTCCGGTGAAACTCAAAGAGGTTGCGGTTTCTTGCGTAGCCTCCGATGCGAGCTGTTCTGGCGACAGCATTGTAGGTGTGCGGAGTACTTTCTGTGGGATCTTCCGTGTAGTTGTAAAGATTGTAGGTTTCTTTAACGCCAAAGGAGGCATCAATGATCTTCTCGCCGTCATCTGCATAGGTAGAGACGGATGAATTGCTAACTAGTACTTCGTTGTCGGTGACGTTTTCACGTGTTGATGAAGTGCTATAGGTGCTTCTGTCTAACATTATCGAGGTCTGAAAGTCGACAATGCTCATTTTGACGTTACGTTTATGAAGGAATTCATAGACAGTTTCGTTGGACACCTTGATGCCAAGTATATAACAGCCTGTGCTGTTGTAGCGGATCGGCAGAAATCCGAAGAATGCCCACAGGTCACGCATTCGGCCTATGACATGATCTTGATTTATTGTTGCTTTATGCGTAGCTGGGTCTATTGAAAGCGTGTAGTTGAACGCTAACTCGTCGTATGTTGCCAGTCCCCAAGGGTTGTTTGTCTTGGTTTCATTTTCGTTCATGATGGACGTTGTTGTCCAAAGAGCGGTTAAGTTGGTGTACTTCATACCCCACTTCCAAGTTAGTCCATCTTCAGAAGAAGTTAATGGAAGAACTTCGGATTTGCTGTTGAAGGCGGGAAAATCAGCATTTGGGAACATTTGTTTGAGGTTTATGCCGAAGCTGAAGGAAGCCCAAAGAGTATCGTTTCTATCAGGCGAATCTGGATAGATTGAATTTGCAGTGTCGTTGAACCCCATGATCATCAAGAAAGAGGACGCGATCAATGCATCTCGGCTATTGTTTTCAGTCTTGTAATGCAGGAAGAGGCTCTGCATAGGGATAGTGAGGTAAGCCTCATTTGCCAGACTGATGTTACGCAGCCCCGCGTATAACATCTGTAAGCCCATTTTGTTAACGTAAGTCATGTAAACGTAAGCGTGCCAGTAGTTCTGAGGCTCCGGCAATCCATTGAGTAGAGCCCACGCTCTTGCGTAGTCGAAGTAGTCAACAGTTTTGGCGAAGCTTTCCTTCTGGAAATCTGTTTTTAACAATTCGGCAGCTGAAACTGGAATGGGGATCACAGCAAGCGTTGCTGATAAACAGGCGACGAGTGATATTCCAAGCAGAATTTTGTGTCTCAATCTTATCACACTTTCTTATTACTATGAACGTAAGAGCGAGCAGCATTTTTAAAAAGTCTTATGAATTACAAATGAAAAAAGGCAATCAATATCCAATATATTGTCCAGTAAATTCAGTGTGACAAACAGGACATACAAAGTGTAATAACTCATTGCAGTTGTTAGACGGAACTATGAAGCTTCCTAAGATTCCTCCAGCTCTTGCACTCTTCTTATTGGCGCCTGCAGTTGGCGAACTGCTTTCAGGCTCGGCGCCACCACTGGAATTTTTCAGTCCACTCAGCTTCACCATAATTGTGTCACTCTACGGTAGCGGTGCACTAATTGTTCGAGAGGTGAAGGTTCGATGGAGGAAGGGTGTAGGCTCAGTGCTGTTACTTGGGGCTGCATACGGCATCTTAGAAGAGGGTTTGATGGTGTGCAGCTTCTTCAATCCAAGCTGGCCTGACTTGGGGAAGTTGGCAGTGTATGGAAGGTGGCTTGGTGTTAACTGGGTTTGGGCGGTGATGCTTACAATTTATCATGCTGTATACAGTATTACTATACCTATTGTGTTGATGGAGCTGGCCTTTCCTGAACGTCGCCGTGAAAGCTGGGTTGGTGAGAGGATGTTGAAAGTTGTTGCTCTGGTTCTTGTAGGAGTCGTTGCCATCGGATTCGTTCTATTTGCATCACTTTTCGATTATTGGCCTCCTCTTCCACAGTATCTGCTAACGGTTTTGGCAATGGTGTTATCTGGCTATGCAGCCTACAGACTTCCGTCAGAGTGGGGGAGCCAAGGTAAAAGAAGCCTGCCAAGATTGCGTTTAATGTGGGCTATTGGCGCTATTGGAACCTTTGCTTTCTTTTTTATCTTCTCATTAATGCCAACTTTGATGCCTCCATGGCCCGTGGCAGTGCTCTTCAGTGCTCTCTTAGTTTATCTCTTCGGAATATTGCTCAAGAGCTTTGAATGGAAGAAACCTACAGAAAAACATCATTTTGCCCTGGTAAGCGGGGCACTGACATTCTTCGTTGTTCTGGCGCCTTTGCAGGAATTGGATGCAACAAGAACTGACAATACTACTGGAATGGGTTTGGTAGGTTTGGCTTTCCTTGTCATGTTGGTCCTGTTGGGAAGACGTGTCATGGCGAGTTCTGAAGCAGATTCCGGATGATTTGCAGAAGGGGCTCAGTGAGCTTTCTCAGTCTGCTTGGATGTAAAAGTTAAATATGACGCGTGTCATAGTTTATCTCTCACATCGCAGACTATTAAAAAATGTGTGTAGTCGCCGAATTTCATCCAAGAAGAAGGCTTCTTCGACGAAAAAACGGATAATCTTGAAGGCTTTTTTGCACACCTTCTCCAGCAACTAATGGTCTTCAACTATCTGTAACCTCTGTACCTATCGATGTCCAAACTGGGTTCACCAAGAAAGTGTTAAATAGCAAACTTGCTTTCAACAGGGAAACCTCAGAGGCGATCAAAATGAAAATGGAGGCAGTTCTATTCGACCTAGGAGGTACATTGATAACGACCTCTCCTGTCTCAGAAGTGATGCTGAGAATACTGCGAATTGATGGCGTTGAGCGTTCATTAGAAGAGATCGAGCAGGCAAGAAAAGCCGCCGAGAAGTACATAGACACTGAGACGTTGCCGATTCTGGGAGACGAGTTTTGGGTCCAGTCAAACACGCAAGTTTTGAGGCACTTGGGAATACGTGACGCCTCGTCCTTGGCAGAGAAGATGACGAAGTTATGGTGGCAACATGCAGATGTTAAACTTTTTCCAGACGCAGAGGAGACGTTGAAAGCGCTTAAGCAGCGCGGATTAAAGATCGGCCTTATAACGAACGGCTTGGAAAGCGATGTGAGAGAGATCTTGCCAAGAATTGGCCTTGCAGGGTTCTTCGATGTGGAGACTACTTCGGACAAAGTTGGAAAGATGAAACCAAAAAGAGAAGTATTCGTGTACGCTTTGGAAAGACTGGGTGTTTCACCTGACAAAGCTCTCTTTGTCGGTGATATGATAGAACATGACTACAAGGGAGCTAAAGAATGTGGTCTGAAAGCTTTGCTGGTTGACCGAGAGAATATTGCTGGAGAGAATGTTGAGAAGATCAGTAGTCTAAAAGAACTTCTAAAACAAATTTAAACAGACTTCCTGGTTTCCCTTTCTCTTCAAACACCATATGTTGCTCTGGAACATCTCTTCCTTTAAGGTTCTGTTGAGTTCTCGACAGAATTCAAAGCAGGCCAATAACCCGTATGCCAAACAAGTCAGCCATTTTGGGATATGTTTCTCTGCAAGCATTTCTGATCAACAGGTTTTTCAATGTGTATATGCAAAGTTGTTCTTTGTATGAAAGACGAATGCAACCTCTGCGGCAGGGTGTTATCCCTTTATTCTCTGAGAAGTTGCTCCAAATGTAAGAGACTTTACTGTCGAAGTTGCATGACCGTAAATTTGTGGAGCGAGCAAAGAGACCTTGTATGCTTGAATTGTGCAAGAAGAATCGTTGCGCCTCGGCGTGCCGGTTCTAAATATAGTCCCCTTAGAAGCTATTTATGGC
The DNA here is from genome assembly GCA_964348215.1 of uncultured Candidatus Bathyarchaeia archaeon. GTDB lineage: Archaea > Thermoproteota > Bathyarchaeia > Bathyarchaeales > SOJC01 > CAYGBS01. The sequence continues at coordinate 4,231 of CAYGBS010000013.1, read as the reverse complement.
GTCGAGGACAATTCACAAGCCTAATCACATTGACCTTCTCAAGAATTGAAGGGATAATCAACGATAATCTGCCCTTCAGTGCCTTGCGGAGCGAAGAGTGGTGGAATAACAATGCTACAACTTCTCAGGGCTACGCATGGAGGAGTGCTGGCTGGAAAGTTCAAAGCGTAAACCTGAAAGACCGAACAGTCAGCTTCAAAAGAGAGTTTAAAGAAGGGCAGGCACCATCGAACAGGAGAAAACGGCGAAGGGCAAAGAAAACAAAGAAGCCTTTCACACCAGTACCAGTGAAACCACGGAGACTTCGAAGACCTTCCAAGACAAAGATCGCCAAGGCCGTGGCTAGAGCGAGAAATATAGAGCGGAGGAACCAGGCAAAGCTGTATAGAGGTAGATTGAAGCCCAAATCAGCTTACGAAAAGAGGCTGTATAAATCAGAAACTGGACCGTCAGCGAAAGACTAGCATGGAACAGTAATGGGGTTTGCTTAATGAGAGAAACTGAAAGGCAAAAACTCAAACACGAAAACCATGCCGAACGGGGTCCATGATGATAAGGCCCGTTCTGGACTTTTAAAGCACCTAGACGGTCGCCAAGGAGATTAGGCAGCACCGCTCGAAACCTTGTTAATCTTAGCATGGAGACAGAGACTTTAAGCCTTAATGACGATACTTGGCGTCTTGGGGCTGTCTTGGGGCTATATTAACATATGCGTTTGCAATCCCCGTTTTTCTGACTAAAAGAGACATCTCATCCTCTGGGTCCCGACTCAGGTGTTAATCCTTCTTGAAGAATATCTCCTGTTTTGGGTAGTCGATGAGTACTTTGTAGTCTTTGACGAAGTTGTATCCTATGATGCCTCCAAAATCTCCAATGCAACCACATTTCGACACATTTGACAAATCCAAAACACCTACTTGTATGTCTTTTGCCTCAACGTCGCCAACCTTTATCGATTCAACAGCGAGTGTTGTTGCGACAAGAGCACCTCCAGCACCTAAAGCGTTTCGCGTAGCCAGTGCTTTCCTAGAAAGGCCAAGTTTCTCTGCTGTTTGTTTCTCAATGACTGTCATGGAAGCTCCTGTGTCAAATATGAAGTTGAAAGGACCCTTCCCATTGATTGTGCCCTTGACAGTGATTATTGGTCTTTCAGGGTTGGCTATGTAAAATTTTGTCAAGCTCTGCACCTCTTTATGGTTTTCTTGCCAAAACGCTAATGCTTACAGTTGAAGTCAGTATCTCTTTAACGATTTCTCTTTCGCTCTTTTCCAGTTCGGATACGTGCTTAGATTCTTGAGTGTCTCTGTCAGGATTAGCAATAACCACTCTTGCGTTAGGATCATTAGCAACGTCTTCAAAAGAATGCTGCTTCTCATCTAGCATTTCTATATCGCGAAAGCCTGCTTGTTCTATTGTCTCTAGGTATTTGTTTTTCAACATTGCTCCGCGGACGCAACTTGCTGGATGGGCTCCATTCCTTACAGCCTCTGGAAGTTCTTTCAACAACACCATGTCTGAGACCATTAGCCTTCCACTAGGCTTCAATGCTCTGAAAGCTTCTTCAAAGACTCGCTTCTTGTTGGGCGAAAGATTGATCACGCAGTTTGAAATGATTACATCAGCAGTGTTGTCAGCAACGGGCAGGTTCTCGATCTCTCCAAGTCTAAACTCCACGTTTGGATAGTTGCCTTTTTTGGCGTTCTCTCTTGCTTTGTCAATCATTTCATGCGTCATGTCTACTCCAATAACCTTTCCTTTTTCCCCGACTTTCTTTGCAGCAAGGAAGCAGTCAATGCCAGCGCCTGAACCCAGATCGATGACAGTTTCGCCTTCTTTTATTAACGCAAGGGCGACAGGATTTCCGCATCCAAGGCTGAGATTGGCACCTTCTGGAACAGATTGAAGCTCCTCTGGGGTATAATCCATCTTCTTACTTAGTTCTTCACAAGTCGAAGAACCGTCACAGCTTGAAGCTGCAGAACCGCAACAAAGTCCCTCTTTAGCGATCCTGGCGTATCCTTCCCTAACCTCTTTCCTTATCTTTTCTTCTTCCATACCAGCACCTCAATCTCTTGCTAATTGAGTTTTTCCTTGACTGAGTGACTTCTTGGCTTGTTCCTTTAGTTCTCTAATCTTGTCTACTGTTGACATGACTCTCTGAAAGAGGTCTTTTCGCGCTTGTATTCCCTCTTTGATGAAGAACGCCGCGGCTTCAGACCTGCTTTTGAATATCTCTACCTCAACAAGGGCGTCAATTTGCTTCAGATCGTTGTCGTTCAACCTAGTCATCACTACGTTGCTTCTGTCCTCTAGCCTCTCTCCCAACTTTAGCAGAACCTTCTCTTTGATCTTTTCTGCTTCCTCGCCCTCCGGGCAACACATCGCCATCACGACTTTCTCCCTCTTTTCAACTTTCTCGGTTTTGTCTTCTTCCATTTTCTCCACCTCAGGTAATGCTATAGTGTGTATTGTGTAACTCGTAACGCGTATTGTGTAATTCGTAACGGAACTACTTAAACCTTTCGGGGCGTGCAAGTTTCTTTCTTGACAGACTAGTCATCTGATGCCCTAGCATTTTTTCTTCATTTCAAGGTGTATTTCGAGGTTGACAACATGCAGCAAAATACTCTGTAATGCAAAGCTTTATATGGCGCAAAGTATATTGTAGTGCTTAGGTGATGTGAGATGGCAGAAAAAATCAACTTGAAAGAAATCGAGAGAAAGGCCTACACATCCTATCACAAGGATGGACTAATAGACGTTTTCTCTGGGTTCATTATATTAGGCTTCGGTCTAGGGCTAATCTTAGATATGGCGTGGATGGGCTGGATGCTTTGGGTCGTTGCCGTTTCAGCTTATGCTGCCGCAAAGAGAGTTTTTACGATTCCAAGGATTGGTTTCGTCAAATTTGCTCCGCATAAAGTCAAAGCTCTGCAGACTGTAGCACTCATAGTGTTTTCGTTGTTCGCGTTTTTGGGTGTTGTTGCCTTCTTGCAGGTCGAAGGCGGAAGCACCCCGCTTTGGTTGTTGTTCGCAATTGAGAATTACATGCTCGTCATTGGAGTGTCGGCAGCTGCTTCATTGTGTGTAGTAGGCTACGCTTTCAGGATAGAACGAATGTATGCATATGCTTTGTTGACTCTGATCATGTTTGTTACGGGGCATTTCCTTTCCTTCCCACTCTACTATTACATGACCCTGTTAGGTACGGTGATTCTCCTCTTCGGATTAGCTCTGTTGATCCGTTTTATACGTAGATATCCTCTCTCAGCTATCGGGTCATTGGGTGATAGTGGCAATGAAAGGCAATGAAGCCATAGATGACGAGCGCCCTTCAATCTCAAAGATCGACAAAACAATACACGAACCGGCAAGGCTTATGATAATGGCGCATCTCTTTGTCGTTGAAAGTGCTGACTTCCTCTTCCTGCAACGCCAAACCGGGCTGACATGGGGCAATCTATCCTCACATCTGAGCAAGTTGGAGAATGCAGGCTATGTTGCGATAGAGAAGGAGTTCTTGGACAAGAAGCCACACACTGTACTTCGCCTGACTGATAAGGGACGAGCCGCTTTCCAAGAGTATAGAAGGAGTATGAAACAAGTCTTTGAGGACTTACCCTAGTTGAGGAGATGAAGTTGATTGAAAGAATACGTGTGCGTGAAAGTGAAGAAACACGAAGAAATTGGTAAAACCGTGGCTGAATGGCAAAAGAATGGCTGGTCTCTCCACACTTATCAAGCGATAGGAACATCATCTAATCCCTCTCATTACTTGCTGTTTGAAAGAGAAACTGACTCTTAACTAGCTACTAATGGGACGATGGAAAAATGGAACACACATTCTCCATGGAGATGAAGTCCAAGAAGCATGTGAGCAGATATCAGTGTCAAACGAGTCCCACGACCACGTGCTGTTCGAGGGGTCCATAGGCGAACTAGAACTATCCATGGTCGAGGGGTGCGGTGCTGAAGGCCAGGGGAGCCAACGAATCCCTAGCCATCCTAGGGAACTCCACAAACCGAGGCTTAGAAACCATGAGAAGCGGAGCAGAATCAGGCATCAACACCTCAGCAGAGAAACTGAGAACTAGCGTGGAAGACGCTTTCAACACTCTCATCCCCACCCTTTGGGCTATGGAAGGAATGCCCGAGGGAGTGCTGATGACGCCAGCCATCTACCGCAACGTCACACCCACAGGCTTCGAAGTCCTCTCCCTAGGAAAGATGA
>CAYGBS010000012.1:14750-26282 GCA_964348215.1 uncultured Candidatus Bathyarchaeia archaeon | reverse complement strand
GAGCTTCTTCAATTTCTGTCAGATCTGCATTCGAAAGAACTTCGGGCTCGATTCGAAACTTTTTCGAAAGGTTTTCGAAGGCTCTGGCAGTATTTCTTCCATTTGTGTTCTGGGAGATCACTGTGAAAACAAGTGTTTCGAAGGGGTTTCTCCCTCTATCTCTCCAGTTTGGCAGCCTAAACTCCTTTCGAAGCAACTTAAAGATTTCGTTTGCTCTATTCTTCGTCATTTTGTGGGTCAGCATCTGAGGAGAACACATAGAGAGACAGTATTTATAGAAGTTGCTTCAAACCTCAAATGCTGTAGCTAGGAGAACTTATAAAGAGTTTCACGTAATTTACCCTTCATGCCAAACTCAGTTCATTGCGCCCACATACTTGTGAAGACGGAGAAAGAGGCAAAGACAGTTTTGGAGCGTTTGAAGAACGGGGAGAAATTCGCGAATATCGCGAAGGAGGTTTCACTATGTCCTTCAGGAAAACGCGGAGGAGATCTTGGAGCCTTCGGTAGAGGAAAAATGGTGAGAGAATTCGAGAAAGCCGCCTTTGCCCTTCAGAGGGGGCAGATCTCCCCCATCGTAAGAACGAAGTATGGATACCACGTAATTAAAAGGTTTGAATAGCCTAGAAATCTGTGCCCCACAACCGTCACAAAACACTAAATACTGGCTGGCTAGAGCTATTATTGCAAGGTGGACTTGAGTGTCCCGTGCAACAATAGTAAAAGATGAAATCTTAGAGAAGAACTTCCGGTTCTTGGCTATTTACATGGAGACTCGAAATTCAGTTTTGGTCCTGCTTAGCGAAGGCGAAGACCGGTTAGGCACCTTAGCGGCTTCTGTGCCTCCCACTACCGAACTTCGGATTCATCCATTTTTTTCCTCGGTGCTTCTAGGTAACAGAAACACCACAACGGCACGCATGCTAGCAGAGCGTCTTGCCGCCGAAACTGGGAAAATAGGTCTAGTTTCCATTCACCTCAGAACTGTAAGCGAAACCGAAGCAACTCCTGTGCTTATGAAGCTTTTCAAAAAAATCACCGCAGGAAAAGAAGGAGGAAGGCGAGAAGGAGAGAGCGTTAGCGTATGAGTCTGCGAAGTTTTCTGAAAGAAGCAGAAGAAAGACAGGGTTTGGTGCATGTAGGAGAGAGAGTGTCTCCACGATTTGAAATCTCCTATGTCATTAAAGCCTTCGACCAAGGGGGTCCAGTGCTTTTTTTCGACAATGTTGAAAAGCACGAGACCAAAGTCGTGGCCAATGTTTGTGGAACACGAGGGAGACTCAGCAAGGCCTTAGATGTTGAAAAAGAACACATATATAACTGCCTGATTAAGGCCTGGAGAACACCAACCAAGCCTGAAGTAGTCGATGAAGGGCCAGTTAAAGAGGTCATCGAAGAACCGTTTTTATCCAAGATTCCGATTTTGACCCACTTTGAGAAGGATGCTGGCCCCTACATAACATCAGCTATAGTCTCGGCGCGCAGCCCCGATGGAAACGTTGAGAACGTTTCAATTCACAGACTTCAAGTACTTGACGATAAGCATTTAGCCATCAGAATCGTGCCGAGACAGCTTTACAAGCTATGGTGCATGGCAAAGGAGGTAAAGCAAGGCTTGGAAGTAGCTGTCTCTATAGGCTTGCATCCAGCCATTTCGATAGCGTCCACTTCCACGGTGCCTTTCGGCGTCAGTGAATATGAAATCGCCAACACATTGCTTGAAGGTAATTTGAAGCTGGTGAAATGTGAGCATGTAGATGTCTATGCACCTGCAGAAGCGGAATATGTTCTGGAAGGAGTGATATCAACTGAGAAAGATGTTGTGGAAGGACCACTTGTTGACATAACGGGCACTTATGATGCTCAGAGAAGACAACCGGTGGTCGAACTAGTTGGTATCATGCGGCGCAAAGACCCTATTTATCAGGCGCTTCTTCCCTCCGGAAGCGAGCACAAGCTTTTGATGGGGTTGCCGCGAGAAGTTAAGATCTGGGAAGCCGTTGCAAATACAGTGCCAAAGGTTAAAGCGGTTAACCTTAGCTACGGCGGGTGTGGTTGGCTTCATGCAATAGTCTCGATAGAGAAACTGAAAGATGGGGACGGCAAAAACGCTTTGATGGCTACTTTTGGGGCTCATCCAAGCCTCAAACATGCAATAGTAGTTGATGCGGACATCGATATTTATAATCCTGTTGAAGTGGAGTGGGCGGTTGCCACACGTTTTCAGGCTGATAAAGACTTAATCATCATTCCAAACGCTCGAGGCTCCTCATTAGACCCGTCTGCAGACCAAGAATCCGGAAAAACCACTAAGATGGGCATAGATGCAACTCGTCCATTTGACAGGGAACGTGGAAAGTTTGAGTTGGCGAAGATACCAATTAAGAAACACGTTAAGAAAGCAATAGATGGATTACGCAGCATGTCTTAGGTTCTTTTTATAAGCTGCTCATTTCCCTTACTCTTTTCGCAACAGCCTTGCCCAAAGCAACAGCTTTTTCCACATCCTCAGGTTTCGGTGGCCCACGAATCTGTAGCGTATCTACAATCTCGAAGCCACTCTTTTCAAGACGGGTCTTAATCCTCCTCCCTGCTCCGCCACCCCAACCGAAAGAGCCAAAGACAGCGGCAACCTTTCCTCTGACGCCGAAAGAGCCGATAAGCTCTACAGCGTATGCTGCCAAGGGGTGTGCTCCGCCTAGAAGTGTCGGCGTTCCGATAATGACAGCGCTTGCGTCTACCAGATCCCTGAGCACGTGGGAGATGTCAGCCACGGTCAGATCATAAGGAACTGCTTCTACACCCTCAGTCGCAATAGTCTCAGTAATTATTCTCTCTAATGCTTGTGTACTTCCCCACATAGAGACGTAAACAACTACAACCTTCTTTTCAAGAGGACCATGAGTCCATTTCTCGTAAGCCTCAATAATCGGTTGAGGCTTTCTGTATACAGGACCATGGCTTGGAGCAATCACTTTGGGGTTCAGGGACTTCACCTTCTTCAGCGCTTCTTGTGCTGAAGCTGCAAAAGGCATCATAATCTCTGCGTAGTATCGTTTTGCTTCAGGAGGCAGCAGTGCACCTACTTCATCCGCGTAAAGCTTGTCAGAAGTTAAATGGGCTCCGAAAAAATCGCATGAAAACAATATTTTGTCTTCTACGTCGAAGGTGAACATCGTCTCAGGCCAGTGCAGCCAAGGTGCTTCGATGAACTTCAGAGTTTTATCACCCAGATCCAATGTATCGCCTTCTCTTACAGCAACTCTTCTCTCAGGAGGCACATCAAAAAACACTCCTGCCATATCGCTGCCAAGCTTGGTTGCAACGACTTTTGCGTTCTCGGCAACTTCAGTGACGGAGGAAATGTTGCCTGCGTGGTCAGGCTCTGCATGGTTCATTATAACGTAGTCAATTTTTTCAGGAAGTGATATTTGTTTAATCTTTTTGAGTAGAGCTTGTTTGAAACCTGGGTTGACAGTGTCGATAAGAGCGGTCTTCCTTTTGCCTACAACAAGGTAGGAGTTGTATGATGTGCCATATGGGAGGGGGATGAAAGCGTCAAAAACTCTGCGGTTCCAATCTTCAATGCCAACCCAGAAGACGTTTGGCCCGATTTCAACGGTTTTGAAAGCCATTATTTATTACCAACAGTGTGCAACAATGTCAAGTTCCCCTAAATAAACTATGCATCTAATCGTGAAATCCCAACTTTGATTTTCCAGCAATGGACCAGTTCTCTCATGAATGTCAAAGATAAGTTCTGCGGAGTCTATCCTTTTTTAAACCATGTCAGCTGTTATTTTATGTCTGTCTTTCTTCATAGAGACAAAACCTAAAAAGAGCTCTTGCCCTATTTGAATAGTTCATATGTTAAAACTTGGAACATCAAAAACGGTAGTGAATCAATGTCCTTAAATGTTGAAGACGTGATGGTGAAAGAAGTTATCACCGTGGATGAGAAGTCAACGGTGAAAGAAGCAGCAGACATAATGAACCGGTTTGAAATAGGCTGCCTCATCGTTACCAAAAATGGCAAGGCAGTCGGCATCCTAACAGAGCGAGACTTATTGAAGAGGGTGGTGAGCCGAGCAAAGAATCCAAAGAAGGCAAGAGTGGAGGATGTGATGTCGAAACCTCTGATTGTCGTGGAGCCAGACATGGACTTGGAAGAAGCAGCTAAGCTGATGTTCAAATTGAAAATAAAAAAGCTTCCAGTAGTTGAAGCCGGACGATTGATGGGATTAGTGACGCTTACGGACCTTGCCCGCTTCCAACCGCAGATGATTCGTATCCTTAAGAAGCTAAGTGAGAAAATGGCGCCAAAACGCATGCAGAAAGTCGTTGATTACTACGTAGTATAGTAACACAACAGCGTTTCTCCAGGCTTAACAATAGACTGCCCATTCATGCCACAAGTTAAACGTCACCCACATAAAAAACGGACACGAATTCTTCTGTTAAAAGACTTCGGAAGACTACTCTACTCCAAAATGCGCGCGAAGAGTTCTTCTTGAAGAGGTAAAAAGCTTAAAACGTGGTCGTGCAAACTATAAACGATGCTCAATGAGTGTTTCTATTAGACGACTCTTGCTGGATGCACTAAAGCCCCGCGAGACCTCGATTATTGAACTTGCAAAGGCCTTGGGTTCTGCAGGCGGTGTAGAGGAGGTATATATCGTTGTAAGTGAAGTCGACTCCAAAACGGAAACAATCAAGTTAACGGTTAAGGGTCCGCAGATAGAGTATAATTCGGTTGCAAAGACTATGGAGAAGCATGGTGTTTCGATAAGAGGCGTAGATGAGATAAGCGTAGCCAAAACTGGGACCGCGTTAACTCAATAATTTTTCTCTGGAAATGGTTTCTAGATTAGGGTTTGAATCAAGAATCCGATAAGGAAGGCGGCAACACCGAATACCACCATTCTTATCCCCTTTATAGTTGGGTTTCTTTTGCCAAGTCTTCCAAAGTAGGTCCCAGCCACGAAGAGGATTGCTAAAGTTAACCCTACAGAGATCCATGAAGCAGTGGCTATGTCAATAATTCTGAATGCTGTAAGAACCAAAGGGAAAATTACAATAGCACAGCACAGAAGAGGTGTAAAAAAGTTGACCACTGAGATGATCAGTGCAGACATTTTATGATTCTCTGTAATGGTCGTGTTTTCCAGTTCTCTAAAGAGCGCCTTTTCAAGCTCCAAAACCCTTCTCTCCCGCTCCAAAGTTTCAGATTCGTAAACACTAACGCCTGTTGAAATTCCCAAAGCAATACTAGTAGCCACCATAGTGCCTAAAACTAGACGCAAATCAGGATTCGAAGAAAAGGCGGATCCAATTATGATCCCAAGCAACGTAAAGGTTGAGTCAAAAAGGGTATTTGTGAAAAACCTGCGGAGAATAGGCCCTACATCCTTGCTTCTTTTCTTCAGTAAGTCGGGCAACTCCAAGTTTGGATCCCTTTTTCTCCACTCATAACATTGAGTTACATCACTATTAAGATTTCGCACGTGCAAAATAAAACACATTCAAAGAATACTAATGTCGCTTCGAATACGTTTGCCAGAAAGACGAAATCATGCTGTTCCGCAAGAGGAAATAGGTGGAGTAAACCCCTATTTCCGTAGGGTAAACATCCATTCACACCAAAGATTTTCTGGATGCGAGCCAGGAGGGCATGTTCTGCATAGTACTTTCATGTTTGGGTTAAATTCTCTTGTGAAGCCTTGAAGATAGCCAAAACGCACTTCTTTACATGGAAACTCCCCTAAACCTCTGCTTACTCTCCTTTCTTGAGTTCGACATCGAGTCACCCTGAGGACTCCTTTCGTAGCTGACGCTTCAAATTCCTTTTCAGTCTGATAGAGAGCCCAACTTGTATTTCTTAAAGCTCGTATGAGAGCTGCAACAGTGTTATTCTCGATTCCTAACTTCTCTTTTAACTCTCTGGATTCAATCTTACCCATGACTTTCCAGCAGTTCGCATCGATTTTAGTAGCTGCTTCAGTGCCGAATTTCCCCTCTATTCCAAGAAAGTACAATCCATCAACTCGCCAAAGGTTCTTGATATGTAGAAAAAAAAGTTCCAGCAGCTTGTTTTTGGGCATGTCGCTCAGCATTTTCAAGTCTTCTTCTGTAGGCCAACTCATTTTGAACACGCGCGCGTGCGAATTCTATTGTAAGGTGCACATAAGTTTTCATATCTCTGCTATGCCATATTGTTTCTAGAGTGCTGTTCGAAGGACTAGCAAACAAAGGATCTCTGTACTTTGTAAGAAACTAGGTTCGATGCTCTAGTTCCTATCAGTCTCACCTGCCTTTTCTGCCAAGAGACTGTTGAACGAGGGTTCTCGCTGCTTTTCTAACGGTCTGTGTTTTCTCTCACCAGCAGGGCATTCAACCGTTCGAAGCCTGAATCTACATCTATATACATCAGGGCCATGTGTCGTTTTTTGGTGATTTGGTGACTGCAGAATACCGCTTACCATGTCCTAGCGAGCTTTTCGCTGCGGGAGTGGAGAATTGATGATTTCTCTCAGTCTGTTGTGGGTTGGCTTCACCACAGAAATTTGAACCATGCTCTTTAGAGTTCGTAGAGGTGTATGTGTGATAACAGCGGATGCTTTCAATAGCTCTAAGTTCCATTCAATAGCGGCTAGTTTCTGTTCAATTGAGAACGCGGATTTTTCTTTCTTTTGCTGCGTCATTTTTGGTCCTCTAATCTACGTCTTGTATATTGCTATATAGGATGATTGTTCCCTCAGAAACTATGTTTCCAAAACCGAAATATTTCAGTAGGAAACATTTCCCTGCATAGTTGTCCTAAAGGGAGTACATTAGACGTCTCCATAAGGTGCTATAACCGCCCTAATTGACTTTGATTTGTGGAGGAAATTCGGCGAGTCGAAAGTGGCTTTGCCCTTCATAATTATGCAATTAACTACTGGGTTGTGTGTCCCATCGGAGGGCTGTTTCTAATGGTTCCATCTCTCTTGAATGCGTTGTTTTATACATCAAAAGCACAACAATAACAACCACAGTCGCAATTATCATCCCTCCACCGATGAACATCAGAAATCTGGGAAGGACGTATATGGAAACGATTATGCTGTCTGTCCCTGCAAATTCCTCGTCCCCTGCCCAGCTTGCTTTCACAAAATATTGTCCCCAAGGCACCGGGCGCCACGAAAAAACGTAACTGCCATTTGCCAACCTTGTGGTCCCAATAGTAGACCAGTCATCCTTTGTTGCCGCATACAGCGTAATCGTCCCTGTGATGTTTGAAGCAGAGACTTGACCAGTCATCGTCACGGTGTTTCCTTCCATTACAAGGCTTGGTGAGACCATCAAGGACACTGAAGAGGAACTCAACGTTCCGAAGCTAGATGAAACTTGACCTGGGGCAACCTGCTCGCTGTTTTCAAGTGTGACAACTGTTACCTGAGCTCCTTCAAGTTCAGGGGGAGATTCACCGACCCTCCAACCTTGTTGCCAATCCTCGCCAGTGCATTCTGCCACGTAGTATCGGGTTGATTCAAAGTCGACGTATGAGATTGTTGTCCGTGAATCTCTTGGTGGATTAGGAAGGTTTACACCGATGTTCATGTGACTTTCTTGTTCATAGTAGAATAAGACAGCGTCCAGGTTTTGAGATATTATCAGAGAGGCTGCCACATAGGATAGCAGGTCACAATCTCCATTGTTTTCGACGATAGTTTCTACAGGGTATCTGGCCTCTTCGACGGCTTCGTAGGGGATCTGGTGAACCAGCATGAGAATCGCGTTTACGAATTCTTCTTCCTCTGAAAAGACGGCCCTGATGTCTGCGGCTATCAATGCCAGTGAGTAAGGAGTTACGAAACTTGCAAAATCTCCTTTAATAAGCTGATGATTTTTCTGTTGATAATAGTCATAAAGTGACGGCGTTGCTGAAAGTGTAAGTTGATAAGTAGTTTGTCCCTTGACTAGGAAGTATTGTTGCTCATAGTTTTGTGCAGATCCCGTCCTAGAGAGCATGAGAACGAAGAGGAAGCCTATAGCAATGACTGTAACAAGTTTGCCAGTTGTCTGTTTGAGCATCGAAGTCCCTAGAAGAAACTTTTCGGCTTCGGCATGAAAAGATCTATGAAAGGAAAATCTGAATTTGTGGACCGCAATTTAGCTTATGTTAAACCAAGTACGCCTCATTAGATATACGCGTAAAATGTGTCTGTGTCTATTTTTGTCAACTTTCCTTTGACTCTGCAGAAGTCAAGAAGGACCTGCCGCATCTCTTTCAAAGTTTTCACTTTCTTAGCCTTCTCACGCCAGCTCGGATCATCAAGCAAACATATTATAACATTCAAATTAGCAACAAACTTGCCGTGGCTCAAAGAACGTTTTCTCCTTTCTCTGTCCACCTATTTATGAAAACTTTTACGGCTATAAAGCGGTTATTCCCATACTCGACTTGTTTCATAGAATGAGCTTATTTACTTGAACATCAAAAGATACTTGAAATAGAATGAGTGTAACGTCTTCATCCAGCCAAGCCCTGACTGATTATATTCCTATAGTTGGAGAAGAAGCAGTTGAAGAAGCGAAGAGGCTTGCGGAGAAACTTGAAGGCAAATCTGTCGTTCACGTTAACTCCACTGCTTATGGAGGAGGAGTTGCGGAAATCTTACAGAAGCTAGTTCCCCTCATGCAGAACGTTGGACTAGAAGCCTCTTGGAAGGTAATAGAAGGATCGCCAGAGTTCTTCAAAACGACTAAGAATATCCACAACGCCCTACAAGGGCAAAAAATGCGACTAACTGACGAGATGAAAAGAACATATCTGGAAAACGCCGGGAAAAACTCTGAACTGTTAGAGTTAAGCCGAGATTTCACCATTACTCACGACCCTCAAACCTTAGCAATGATAAATTATCGCCGCCAACGTTGTGGAAGATGGATCTGGCGATGTCACATCGATCTCTCGCAGCCAGACCAACAGTTTCTGGACTTCATCTCACCTTTCATTGAACTCTATGACGCTTGCATCTTTAGCATGAAGGAGTATGCGAAGAAGGGGCTTCGAATGAAGGAAGTCGCGATCATACCCCCGTCCATTGATCCTCTCAGCAACAAAAACAAGCCTTTAACACAAACGGAAATTCAATCTGTGCTAGAGAGATATGACGTAGATTGTGAGAGACCTATGATAACACAGGTCGGCCGTTTTGATCCATGGAAAGACCCTTTAGGAGTGATCGATGTCTACCGGCAGATACGAAGAAAAATCCCTAAATTACAGCTCTTACTGATTGGAAGTATGGCTCGGGATGACCCTGAAGGATGGGTTTTTTACGAAAAGACTGCACGCCACGCTGGTGAAGACTATAACATCCACATCTTGACAGATCTCATAGGAGTGCATGATTTGGAAGTAAACGCTTTCCAACGAGCCTCCAATGTGATCCTAGCGAAATCAACGCGAGAGGGTTTTGGGTTAACGGTTACAGAGGCCTTATGGAAGGAAGTCCCTGTGGTCGGTGGGAAGGTTGGTGGAATTCCATTACAGGTAGAAGATGGAGTATCAGGGTATCTAGTCAGCAGCGTAGAAGAGGCCACTGAGAGAACACTTCACCTTCTAAAGAATCGCAGCAAAGCCCGAGAAATGGGAAAAAATGGGAAGAAACATGTGTTGAAGAATTTCCTAATAACACGACACCTAACAGATTACCTTCAGCTCTTCAGCAAAATCTCTAGAAACGCGGAGAGTTAACAAGTTTCCTTAAATCTAAGCTTCTCACTACCTAACTTGGGTCGATACATTTGGCAAGAGTTCTACTCGACAACGTAACTAAGAGTTTTGGAGAGGTTATCGCAGTCAACCGTTTGAGTCTGGAGGTTAAAGATAAAGAATTCATGGTTCTCTTGGGACCATCTGGATGTGGGAAAACCACTGCTCTTCGGTGTATTGCAGGGCTCGAAAGCCCACAGGAAGGGGCAATTTACATCGGCGAGAGACTGGTGAATGACTTAGACCCGAAAGAAAGAGACATTGCGATGGTATTTCAAAGCTACGCTCTGTATCCTCATATGACCGTGTTCAAAAACTTATCGTTCCCCTTAGAGAATGCCAAAATGCCAAAAGTGGAGGTCAAGAATAAGGTTCAAGAGGTTGCAGAGCTTTTGAAGATAGAAATGCTCCTTGATAGGAAGCCGAAGCAATTGAGTGGGGGGCAGAGACAACGCGTTGCGTTGGGCAGAGCGATGGTTCGGGAGCCACATGTCTTTCTCATGGACGAGCCCCTCAGCAATTTAGACGCTAAGCTGAGAATTTACATGAGAGCGGAGCTTAAGAAGCTCCAGAGAGAACTTGGGGTTACAACGATTTATGTTACTCATGATCAGGTTGAAGCCATGACCATGGGTGACAAGATTGCCATTTTAAATGAAGGAGTTCTCCAGCAGACTGGCACGCCTGATAAGATTTACTCTCATCCGTCTAACGTGTTCGTAGCTGGCTTTATAGGTAGCCCTCCTACCAACTTCTTCGACTGCAACTTGGTAGAAGGAGCTCCATTCATTCTCGATGCTGGAGAATTCCAGTATCCTTTACCCGACTCGGTGGCGAAAGCAACTGAGAGGTGTACTTCTAGCATGTGCATATTAGGTGTAAGGCCTCAAGACATCTTCGTTCATAAAGACAAAAAGAAAAGGAAAGGGTTGATCAAGGGTGCGCTGGATGTGATAGAGCCCCTTGGAGACATAAAAATACTTGACCTCAAGGTTGGAGATTATCTGGTCAAAGCTGTAGTGAGTCCAGACTTTGAGTCCGAGTTGGGAGATGAGCTTTGGATGAAGTTCCCCCCAGACAAGGTACACATTTTCGACAAAAAGACGGGAAAAACCCTCACGTGAAATTCCGATGGTGCACTCGCTGGCTAGCCTTTCACCGCCCCTGCGACAAGACCTCTGACGTAGTACCGTTGAAGAGCGAAATATATTGCGATTGGGATGACCATGACCAATATTGAACCTGCGGAGACAACGGTCCAATCAGGTTGTCGTCTACCTAATTGAGCGGGTATGGCTTGAGTAGCAAGCTTCAAATCTGGAGAGCTTATGAGGACAGCAGCGAAGAAGAAGTCGTTCCACACCCAAACAAACTGGAGCGCAGTTAAAGAAGCCAGTGCTGGCATAGTCAAAGGTAAGACTATCTTATAGAAAATCTTGAAGTATGAGGCACCGTCGATTCTAGCGGCTTCTTCCACCTCGACAGGAAGAATCGAGAAGAAGTTTCTAAGGAAAAGGATTTGCCATGGAAGAGCAAAGGCTGAATGTACAAGTATTAAACCTATGTAGTTATTCCAAAGACCTATACTTATCATTGTGTTGAAAATGGGAATGATTACCATTTGCTGAGGAATGGTTTGGAGAAGAACAATTGTAAGAAAGAGTAGGTCTCTCGTAGGAAAGTCGAATCTTGCAAAGGAATATGCTCCTAACGCTGCAATAAAGATAGGAATGAAAGTGGAAGGTATGGTCACTATTAGCGAGTTCAAAAGT
>CAYGBS010000012.1:0-14740 GCA_964348215.1 uncultured Candidatus Bathyarchaeia archaeon | reverse complement strand
GATGAGTCCAAGTTTCGAAATAACCCCTAAGCGTTGGGTTGAAGGCCTCAAAGTTCCACCAGCCATCCAGAATCTCGTTCAAAGGTCTTATCGAAGCCATGGCGACTCCAATAAATGGTATGATCCAGACAAGGGAAATAGACCACGCAATAATATGGGTTAAGATCGTGAACTTCCTTACTTTCCTAAGCTTTGCAAAGCTTTCTCTCAACATTTCGACGGCTTTTCTCAGCCTTCCAGCAAAATCTATTCTTTTCAAGTTTTCACCATCTTATTCACCATGTAAGCCGCAAACCCGAACGTCATTATGGTTAACAACGTAGCTATTGCTGAAGCTGTGCCAAATTTCGGAGGGAGTTCAAAGAAGGCATCCAAGAACATGTCTAAAGCCATGACATTGCTAGCTCCACCAGGACCCCCTCGTTGTATAACCCAGACTATGTCAAAGATTTTGAGCTCCCACAGCAGCGTCATTGTAACTACCACAATTGTTGCTGGTCTAAGCATAGGAACAGTAATGCGCCAAAAGATTCGCCAACGAGATGCCCCATCAATCTTAGCAGCTTCAAAGAGTTCTTCAGAGACACCCTCCAAACCTGCAGAATAGACTATCATGGAGAAGCCAGTCCAAACCCAAACGCTTCCCAGTATCAACGAAAGAAGCACAGTGTCGGGAAAAGCCGTCCATTTTCTGGCCAGATGTCCCAGCCCAATAAGTCTTAGGAGACCATTGGTTATTCCTGCGCTGTCGTCATATACGAATCTGAGCAGCACTCCACCTATTATCATCGGGATAACCATACCTAAAAAGACTGCTGATTTAACTATTGACCCTCCCTTAACTCCTCGGAGAAGCACGGCTAGGAGGAGACCAAAAAAGACAGATAATGGAAGATGAATCAATATCCATATGCCATTATGGATCAACGCCCCATAAGGCGGAGGCTTTCCTGTAACAAGATTCTGAGGGTTCCAAAAATCTCTCCTGCTAAAAACCTCATAGTAATTGTCGAGTCCAACAAATTCGCCTTCTTCATTTAAGAGGCTTATGTAAATAGTGTTTACGACAGGAAAGAGAACAAAACTCACCAAAAGAATGAGAGCAGGGACAAGAAAAAGAGAGGGGATTATGGTTCGTCGGCGGCTCATTATGGTCTTCCCTTTTTTCTAGAAGGGAGGAGCTGACCAATCATCCTGAAGAGCCTGAAGCAACGTGTCCAAGTCCATGGTCGGGCTAACCCAAAGTGCCTTTAGTTGATCCCAGAAAGTTGTTTGAAAGCCTCCGCCTATGGCGTCATCGAGGTCCGGAACAACTGTGACAGTTCTCATGAACTGTAGCACTTCCAGATCTATTGAGCTGTAGGCTGAGTCAGGGACGTCAATGTGAGGTGCCAGAAAACCACCGAGACCAACCATGATCTCTTGGGCCTCTGCACTCGCCAAGAATTCCAAGAGTTGCTTTGCTTCGTCTGGGTGCTCTGTGAGTGCTGGGACGAACGCGTAGTCAACAGCACCAGTTGCGCCATCTGTTTCTGGGAAGGGGAAAAAGCCTACATCATTTAGGTTAGATGCGAAGGGTTCGAAAGCTGTTATGAAGCTGCCTTGGAAGTAAACGCCGTATGTTCCATCCCAGACCTTAGCTACTTGAGCATCGAAATCATCCGGAACGCTAAAGTAGCCAGTCTGCAGCAGATCTGCCAACTCCACGAAAACATCTTTAACTGCAGTACTGTTAAACTGTTGGTCGCCGAATATCAAGTCTAGTTGCAGTTGATAACCGCCTAAGCCTATTATGAAAGCTTCCGTTGTATCGGAAAGAGGCCATCCAACGCCGTCTCCACTAGCTATCGCAGCCTCAACGCCTTCTATTGCTGAAATGTTGGCAAGCAGCTCTTTGAACTCATCATAGGTTGAGGGAACAGTCAGATCATTGTCCGTGAAGAAGGATTCGCGATACCAAAAGCCTGGTTTGCCAGAGACTTTGAAAGGAGCAGCCCAAATCTCGTTATCAGCTGTTACTACATCAAGATAGGTTTCTGGGAATTTTGTTTCATTAATCAGATCGGTTACATTACTGAGGTATCCTTCTCCTGCTAGATTCAGGATCCAAGAAGGCCATGGAGCTATTACGACGTCTGCGATGGCAACTCCAGCGCGTAGCTGCGTTGGCACTGTTATCAAGAGTTCTTCGGTGGAATAACCTACATGCCTAACAGAAATTCCTGTGGTGTTTTCGAATTCCTCGAGAGCCTCCTTGAAGTTGGCTTCTTCAGAATCGCTCCATAAACTGAAGACGGTCAGTTCCGGTTCTTCCTCTGGTGCGGGTATAGTGATATACCAGTAAGCGTTTGAAGCCACCAATAGGATGATTAACACGGCGACTATTGCCGCCCAAACAGTCTGTGATACGCCTTTGTTTCTTTTCATTTTCCTCCCCTACAAGTCAAACACCAAATTTAGCTTCTATGGTATATAAGAATTGCCACAAAAACGATTAGATTCCGCGTATTGCCTGCTCCAAGATTCGAGTGAACTTTTCAAGAATTCTGTAAGTTAGTCCCCAGATCACACTTCTCTCAACTAAATAAGCTGAAACTTCACCGAAAGGGAATTTAGCAGTTCCCACGCGTTCTCGCAAACGCGTTAATGCAATCCACAGAAATCTTTCTAGCTCTTCGTTTAATACTACCGTAGGTTCATGTTCTAGAAGAAACACAAAAGGAGCCACCAGTAACTTCGGCCTCACAGTTGACCTTACATTTTCCAAAACCCCTAAAAGACGACAATCCTGACCGAGGTCAATGCCAGTCTCCTCGAAGGTTTCTCGAAAAACAGTGTCAACAATATCAGCATCCTTTGAATCACGCTTTCCACCAGGGAAAGCCATCTGCCCCGACCATGGATCAAGAGAACTCTCAGTTCTCTCAACTAACAAGACTTTGAACTCACGGTTCACGAGTTTGAGCAGAAGGGCCACTGCAGCATCCGCGTTACGAACTTCTGATACAGGTTTCAACATCAAACACAAGGCTTCCACGATTTCAACGTGACTTGGCATAGCAATCTTCATCTACTGTTCTGTGACAACAGCAATAAAAACCTGGAAGGATCTTAAAAAATCGGCATCTTTATGTGCACACTGTACACATTGAGACTAGACTGGTCCTTCCTGCAAATATAAAAGCAACTATCACGAAAATACTGCACGGTGAATACGAGAATGGGCTGTTGGAAATGGTTTAACAGCGTCCTAGAGGAAGCAGGAATCGAAGTGACTGAAGAAAATAGAAAGAGAGTGGACGGAGTCATCCATCAATACATCGGAGAGCAAGCAAGTTATGGTCGGTGCTCCCCAAATTGGAGAAAAGCACGAAAACAAATTCAAGCTAACGAACAGATGAAACAAGAACTCACTAAACGACTCCAAACATTATCATAAACTTTAGACAAAACCTTCACGTTTTCCCTCTTTCGATAACCGGACTAACGTAGAAGATAAGACTACTTGGTCGCTTTTCAGTTTGACCTTCGTCAGATTTTGATGCCATGAGAAAGTACCGTTCTTAAGAGAGGTTTTTATAGTACACGTTATTAATCTTTCTCAGTGAGCTAGCATGACAGAAAAAACAAGAAAAAAAGTCGAAAGGGCAATTGAAGAGATAAGACCGAATTTGCAGGCTGATGGCGGAGACCTTGAGCTTGTCGACGTGAACGACGGAATCGCTAAAGTGAGGCTAAAGGGAGCATGCGTAGGCTGTCCAATGTCAACGATGACTATAAAAATGGGTGTTGAAAACTTTCTTAAGCAAAAAGTGCCAGAAATAACGAAGGTTGAAACTGTTTAGCGAAACCCGGGCTTTGATGTTTCAAGCTGCCTTTCCAAGGCTACTCCTAAGAATGTAATTGCGATTTTGTTCTCCATCAAGATTCTCTACAAAACCCATCCAAAAAGAATCTCTTTCTCTTAAGCCTGCTAATTGACATTGATGAATATGGAGAAGTATGGACGAAAGCGCATACACTGCTAGAAAACCGGTCGTGCACGTGCCATGCTTTCAAGAATCCAGCCTAAAGCTATCGTCGATGTGCCTAGGCTAAACGTGACAACACAATCCAGAATGAAAACCCATTCGAAGCCGCTTGCCGCACGGATGTAGACAGTGAGCGCATGATATTGGAAAAAAGATAAGATGACCAAAGCTGTTCCCATGATGTAAAAGAAGACTCGCGCAATCAATTGACTGGTTGTTAAACGATGAGTATAAGCCAAATACTTTTTGATGCTTTCAGCCTCCTCCGCGCGACTACGCATGGAGATTCTCAGGTCACCCAACTCCTTCTCAAGCTCCTTAATACGTTTTTCAGCAAAAACTTCTGTTTCTTTGCGAAGGCGGATTTGCTTTAGCTCCTTCCTGTAAAGAGTGAGAATCGCCTTTTCTCTGCTTTTTCCTTCATTTCTCAGCTTGTCTATATTGTAATTCAATGATAACTCAGGGTTCTTATATCCCCTCTCTCTGTATATTCCAATGAGCTCTTCGTACGTTTTATCGGCCTTGGCAGGTGGCATCCCATTCACAAGAAATACAAGGTTTCAATCACATTTAAAGGTTTGAGAATTCATATAACTGGTTGAAGAAGTCAAAGATGAATCTTGCTGAAAGTGGACACTCAGTTTAACAGCTAACTGAGAAAGAGGCGAAGTGTAATGAAGAAAGTGACACAAGTAGTTTTTTTCATACTGTTGATTGCAGTTTCATCAACATTGACATTTAGAGTCTCCGCAGTTGAGTTATCAACGAAAATGCCCGGAGTCTATGTAGAGCCTCAGAGCGCTTTTGCAGCCGTAGGAACAACTTTTAATGTAAGTGTAAAGATCTTCAATCTCACAAGAACCTTCTATGGAACCGATTATGAATGGAAGTCGGGCAACGCCTTGCCGCCTCCAGGTTCTAGGTTCAATTATTCCTTAGGAAACCTTTATGGATTCAACATCAGCTTTAGCTGGAATCCTGACGCTTTGAAATATGTTGATCACACTGTCCACACCCCAGTACAGGACTATCCGGATGGTGTTCTCAATGGACCGATATGGAACGTCAAAGAGGACATAAACTCGACTGAAGGCACATATTCAATTGCCCAGAATTCAAGGCCTTTCCTGCCGCCTTTCAATTGTCCTAACAACAGCGCGACGGTGTTTACCATAACCTTCACTGTGGAAGAGGAAAGATCGTCCCTACTAAGTTTGGAGAACGTTGAACTTACACCTGACCCAGTTCTTGTAGTAGAAGGAGTTAGCAATGTCATACCTCACAAGTCTGTGGATGGTGTGTTTACGCCTGTAGAGATGACTCGCATCACCAGTATCGATATTGGCGTCGATATTGGATCACATCTTTATGACCCATCAATCCTAGGCGAAAACGCAACTGTATACATTCATGTCGGAAACAATGGAATAGCTACAAACCCATATAACTTGACCCTTTATAAGCAATCTACACCCTTGAAAACTTGGAAGGGAGAAAGCTTAGCCCAAGATGAAAAGAAGACGTATAACCACACTTTGAACACCAAAGAGCTGGGAATTGGCATATACACGCTTACAGCTATGGCCACTATCAGGTACAATAAGACCACAGTCGTTGATACGTTCAATGGAAATTTCTCCATCATCAACGCTCCCATACTCAGCATCAGTTTTCCAAACACTATATATGAAAACGACACAGCGACCCTGAGCGCAGTGGGAAGTTTCAATCAGAATTCAAACAGCCAAATCATAAATTACAGGTGGATACTATATGAGCCTAGAGCAATTATTCCCGTATACGAGTATGAAGGCATAAATGTGACTCACAGATTTACTGAGAAGGGAACATGGCGTACAATACTAGTAGTTACGGATAATTGGGGGATAACATACCGTCCAAACCGAAACGCCACACTTTCTTACTTAAAAGAGGTGCCGATTGAAGTGCAACCTGGCACCAAGCCGCCGCCCCCCTCCGATGATTTTCCATACGAGTTCATAGCCATACTCATCATCAGCTTGATCTTGATAACCATAATGAGTATACTTGTCTACATTACGAGAAAAGAACGTTCTTAAAGCCTTCCTGGTCCTATGACTGTACTGAACCTCAAGCCCTCCACTTCTGAGACAGAGGTCGAAGTGGAAAAGATGAAACCTTTTTAGATTTACACGTCGTACCTATCTTTGCAGATGTAGACGCAGGTCGTCAAGGCTTTTCAGAAAAACTGAGCCTTTCTCAGTGACCTTGTACTTATTCCCATCAGGCTCATCTATCTCTTTGACGTAGCCCATATTAGTTAAGAAGAGCAGGTATTTGTTTAGTTGATCATAACTTAGACTGGCATGCTTCATAATGGTGTATTTTCTTCCACCTTCATCACATCGTTTAATCGTTTTTAGTACATCTCTAAAAATCGTAGCTCTGTCCCTGTACTTAAAAGAAGCCATGTTTATAGGGTTGAATTGGAACATCATCTATGACCCAGTAAGAATAAAGGTTCATCACACTTTTTAGCTTTTCGTTTCTTAGCCATCTAGAAGTAGATATATTCTCTGCTTTGTAGGCTCATGGCTCACGCATCAGTGTATTATATAGTTCTTAAAAAGAGGTGTGGCTCTATCAGCTGTGAGCAAGCTATTTGTCAGGAGTTGACACTTTGGACGAATATAGCTACTAGTAGAACCCGCTTTGATTTTTTTTGTGTGGTCGCCTAGGAAGTAGGACAAGGTTTGCGGTACTTGTAGGCAGCTTTAAACTGGCCTTGCCATAGCCACCTTGTTGTCGTAGAAGCTTTTTTCATTGGCCAGCCCTCCTATTTTATGCTTTCTTGAAGCCCCAATTTGGGAGATTTGTAGAGAACTTCGATTTCAACATCGCTTAGGAATGAAATCCTTCTTTTGGGAGTGCAACTTTGGGTTGAAAAGTCTGTCCTGTATGTAAACGTTGCCGATGCCTGGTTTCTTAAAGATTCTTTTTCTTTTATCGATTTCCTAAGAGTAGTTTGAGATTCACGCAGAAAGATCCACTTCGTTGATTTCTTCTAGGTCTCTCAAACTGTTCATCTTAATTTTGTTATCTGATATTGTGTAAAGTACATCGTTGATGTAAAGAACTCGT
The DNA here is from genome assembly GCA_964348215.1 of uncultured Candidatus Bathyarchaeia archaeon. Taxonomy (GTDB): domain Archaea; phylum Thermoproteota; class Bathyarchaeia; order Bathyarchaeales; family SOJC01; genus CAYGBS01. Next base: position 7,586 of record CAYGBS010000012.1, on the reverse strand, counting down.
TTTACATCGTAGAAAGAAGAAAAGCCGTCTTTCCAGACGTTGTCCTCGCTTCTAGGATGGGAAATTCTGCCTTTGAAAATGATTCCCCAATCTAGAGATACGTCAAACACGTAGGCGCCTTGCCAGATGCATTCTCCGCGCGCGTTAGGAGGAACCTCGTCCGGATACTTTGCCTCGTCTATTTCAGCCACTGACACTGGCATTACAAGGAGATTTTTCGATCTTTCGAAGAGAAGCGCTTTGTGATCCTTCAGAACTGGCGAATCAGTTCCCCTGTCTCCTATTTCATATTTCGCTATCTCTCGGGGCTTCTCAACATCAGAGACGTCAAAAAGCGATATTTTCACTCCTTGGTACCATGCGAAATCTTCCTCATCTGCTGCCACAGTCTCCTTGCCTATTCCTATGATGTGACCCTCGTCATATGGATGCAGGTAGTCTGAATAGCCTGTTATCTTCAATTGGCCAAGAACAACAGGGCTTCTTGGGCGCTTCAAATCTATCACAAACAGAGGGTCAACCTTCCTGAAAGTCACTAGATAGCATCTATCGCCGATGAATCTCGCTGAGTATATTTTTTCTCCGTGCGCAAGGTTCTCCAATTTTCCAATGACATTTAGGTCCATGTCAAGAATGTACACATGATTTCGAGATGTTGCCTCCTCCAGATTTCTCCTAACATTGCCAGTTGTCGTAGCTATTCTGAAATAGCCTCCATGTTCATCCATAGAAAACTGGTTTAAGACGTAACCAGGGATTTCACCGCTGGCTGCGCAGCGTATCGCACTTCCTTCTATGTGGACTCTGTATATGAGCGTTCTTTCAACCTCGCGGAGCGCTATGTAGACATTGTTTAAGGAGACATACATTTCATGTGTCGCTCCGACTAAGAGGGTCTTGTGTGAAGGGCTTTCGTCATTCTGCGTGTTTATGGCAACTATTGTTGTAAACTCATAGGAATGATCTGGGACATCGGTGAAGTAAATTTCGGAGGCAGCTGTTTCATCAACTTGGTTGGAGGAATATATTTTGGGAAGCGACTCTTCGCCGTTAAGCCAGCCAACTGGCTTGTTTATTACTGCATAGACGTAGTCACCTATCATCCTAGAGTTAAAGTAGTGCCCCTCTAAGGAGACGTTTCTTACCGTCGAAGGTCTATCCTTATCTGAGATGTCATACACTTTGATGTAAGTTCTGAATGAATGCTCTTCAATGATCACCAATCTGTCTCTACTTACGAAGGAACCTCCTAAAGCTCCCTCTAGTCGTATTTCCGATGAAACTTCAGCTTCCTCTGCCGGATATACCTTTACTATGGTAACGCTGTTTCCTGAAACAACGTAGATGAACTCCCCATCTGTTTTAACAATGTCTGCTTCGTCAACGCCTTCTACCTGAACATTTGTCCTTGAATACTCTTGAGTGAACACGGTCTCATAGGTTTCAACAAGAGATCCCCCTGTATAGGTTGACTTGGTGCTTGAAGTAGCCCCCAATGAGCGTCTTAGCCAAACTCTAAAGTACGGACTAATCTGCCGTTCTGCCTCGATGAAACTCTTCAGCTCCCAATAAGAGGAAAACCTCCTCAACCGTAGCGGTGAATAGTAACGGGTGCGACCCAAAATATCCGATCTTCCCACATAGAAAGGCGCCATCGCGCCGAACATCGCTATTAACAGTGTGATTAGGATGGCGATTCTCCTCATATCTTCACATCCAGAAGTGACAGCAACTACTTCCGCCCCGTGATCTTATCGCTCATCGACTCTATCAATATAGCTATTTTGTAGACTACGTATGCTAGAAGAACGATTATGACAAAAGTTCCGAAGTCTTGCAGCAGGCGCATTAAGTCGGATAAACTCATTTTTAGAACACCTCAACCGTTTTGGATGTCATACTCACATACTAGTTAGCAGGGTCTGGACACTTAATACCACGCTTTAGAACACTGTGTACTAGAAACAGAACACGCGAATTGTCGCCTATCGCCTTAAGTGTCTGACTCGTACAAGTTACAATGGTAACAAAGTTGCAGGCCCACCGAGTCGTAATACATATTGACTTCGACTACTTCTTTGCTCAGGTCGAAGAAAGGGAAAGACCTGCAATAAAGGACAAGGCTGTTGTCGTTTGCGTTTACTCTGGTCGAGGAGAGGACAGCGGCGCTGTGAGCACAGCAAACTACATAGCTCGAAAATACGGTGTGAAGTCTGGTATGCCCATTGTATTCGCGAAAAAGAAGCTGAAGAATGTTGAAGCTGTTTTTCTGCCCGTCAACCATGCCCGCTATGACATGGTTTCACAGGAAATGATGAACATGATCCGCACCTATGCATATGCATTTGAGCAGGTTGGTGTTGACGAAGCGTATTTGGACGTTTCAAAGCGAGTAGATGGCAGCTACGAGAAAGCCAGACATCTGGCGACCGAGATAAAGAAGGAAATTTTCGCCAAGGAAAAGATCACATGCTCGATCGGCATCGGTCCTAACAAGCTTGTCGCGAAGATTGCTGCAGGAAGAAAGAAACCGAACGGATTAACGGTTGTTAGGCCTGAAGAAGTTCAGCAGTTTGTCTCCGACTTGCCGGTTCGTGAACTCATGGGTGTTGGAAGAAAAACCGAAAAGAAGCTACGAGAGCTGGGCATCAAAACCATCGGACAACTAGCCGCTTGCAATATAGGCAGACTGGTCGGCGTTTTCGGAAACACTCTAGGCAACTACTTTCACAACGCGTCTTTGGGTATAGACGAGACACCAGTTGAACAGAGAGGTCGAGCGAAGTCTATCAGCCGGATTGTAACATTGAAACAAAACACGCGTGATCCTGCCGTGATGCTTAAGGAAATCAAGAACTTGGCAGAAGATGTTCACTCGAGCATTTTGGAACAGGGGCTCAGCTTCAAATCAGTTTCGATTGTGGCCGTGATGGATGACCTCACAACGCTTAGTCGCTCAAAAACCTTCCAAAATCCGACGGAAAGCTTGGAAAAAGTACAAAGGACAGCAAAAGAACTCTTGGAACTCTTGTTGAAGCGAGAAACAGACCGCTCCGTGAGAAGAGTTGGCATAAGAATGTCCGATTTTTTTGAAGAGAAGGGCCAGAAGCAGTTGGCTGATTTTTCAGGCAACTGAATGGTTTACAATGTTGATTCTCAATGCATATTTCCAGTTCACAAGGCATTTCCAGCTGCTTTTGGATTCTGTTATTGAAGTTTGTTTGCAAACTTCCTGAATAAAGTGGACCTTTATGACAGCTTCATCATGCAGTCAAGAAGCTATTGAAATGTATCGAAGAATCAGCGAAAGGCTTACAGATGTTTCTATGCTGGGTCGACTTAAGGAATTCTTCAAGTCCAGACCAACACTATCCCAGCTGCTTGAGTGGGTTCACGACCGAGTCCAGTTCAACAAAGGTGATATTCTTCGACATAATGATCCTTTTGAGATACTTGCATATGGTCAGGGCAAATGCAGAGAGTTCAGTGTCTTGTTCACAGCTCTTTGCTTGGCGAATAGCTACCGTGCTAGGCTAGTGCTTGACATGTCAGACCACGTATGGACAGAGATTTGGAATGCAGAGCAGAATAGGTGGGTTCACGTTGACCCTTCGGAAAAAAGGATAAATGATCCAGAAATGTATGAACGAGATTGGAACAAAAACTTGACAGAAGTATACGCTTTTGAAAATGGGAAGCTTGAAGACGTGACTGAAAGGTATAAGCGAAGAGAGCAGAACATTAGCCGCAAAAGCTTAGAATGGTCACGCCGATCATAGGTTTTTATACTTGTCGAGCTCCCAATCTGTGACGCTTCTCTGGAATTCACTCCACTCTCTTGCCTTGACTTCCATGTATTTTCTAAAAGTGTGCTCACCTAATGTTTCCTCCACCAACTTACTCTTCTCGAATTCTTCAATAGCCTCTCTGAGGCTTACAGGTAAGGTTTTGATGTAGAACTTCACGAGCTTTCGATCATCGAATCCGTAAACGTCTTCTTCTACAGCAGCGGGTGGTTCAACCTTTTCTTCAATGCCCTTTAAGCCAGCGGCGAGCATAGCTGCAAAAGCCAAGTATGGGTTGCAGCTTGGGTCTGGGCACCTCAATTCAAGTCTTGTTGACTTCTCTCTGCCCTCACTGTACTTGGGAACCCTTATCAAGGCTGAGCGATTTCTCTGGCCCCAGCAGATGTATACTGGCGCTTCATACCCTCGAACAAGACGTTTGTAGCTGTTTACAGTGGGACAAAGGAGCGCTGCGATTTCTCTGATGTGGTTAAGTTGACCTCCCATGAAATGATAGGCGAGGGAGGAGAGGTTGTACTTGTCTTCTCTGTCATAAAAGAGATTTTGCCCTTCACTGTTGAAGATTGATTGATGTGTGTGCATCCCGCTTCCGTTGACCCCATGTATGGGCTTTGGCATGAAAGTTGCATGTAGACCCTTGTCACTTGCCACAGTTTTAATAGCTTGTTTGAGAATCATCACGTTGTCAGCAGTCTTTAAGGCGTCCGAGTATTGTATATCTATTTCATGCTGGCTCGGCGCACATTCATGGTGAGTCATTTCAACTTTTATACCTAACTTCTCTAGAGTGGATACCATTAGAGCGCGTATGTCGGTGGCAAAGTCCCTTGGGGAAAAGTCAAAATATCCAGCTGTGTCATGGTAAGTCCTAGTTTCTTTAGATCTGAACAAGAAGAACTCCATCTCTGGACCAACATGGTATGAATAGCCTTTGCTTCTGGCTTTTTCTAGAACTCGTTTCAGAATGTACCGAGGATCTCCCGCAAAGGGATTTTTGTTTGGTTCATGAACATCACAAATTATCCTTGCAACTTTCTTGTCATCACGTGGCCATGGAAGAAGAAGATAAGTAGACACGTCTGGAACCAGCAGCATGTCACTTTCATGTATCCTCGTGAATCCTTCGATAGAAGAGCCGTCAAACCATTTTCCATCATCAAGACTGTCTTCCAATTCTCTGGGCGAAATCGTAACGCTTTTTAGGTTGCCGTAAAGGTCACAGAACATTAAATCTATGAAGTCGATTTTATCACGTTCTACGATTTTTAGTATTTTCTCCTTTTCCATTGTGCACACGACATCTTTTTCGACACGGCGACGAAGCAGGATTTGATTTCAATGGATTTAAAGATTTGCTCAAAAGAGCTTCTGAACAGACTTTATGCTTTGTTTAACTCCAGCGTTTCACTGCTCAGAATAGTGATTCTTAGAAGGGTAACTTGGGTTGTGAGCTGTGCAATCTTATTAACAAGTTTGCTTACAAAGATTGGAAGTGGGAAAAAGATGGAATATGAAATCAAGTACAAGCCATCCTACTCGATGCTTGTTGTCAGACTGAAGCCCGGCGAAACGATTACTGCAGAATCTGGAGCAATGACCTACATGGGTCCGAACATAGATGTTCAAACGCGGAGACGTGAAAAAAGCATTCTTGGAAGCATCGGTTTAAAGCTGCTTGGACGCCAATCCTTCTGGGTCAACGATTACAAGGCAGAGCGAAATGAAGGAGAAGTAGCCTTCGTTTCTGCCCCAGTAGGCGACATTGAAACCTTGGAAGTTAAGCCTGAACATGGCTATGTCGTTCAAAAAGCTGCTTACATTGCTTCCACACAAAGCGTAGAGTTAGATGTTAAATGGCAAGGATTCACAAAAGGGCTCTTCGGACAAGGATTGTTCATGATAAAAGTCACAGGTGACGGAACCTTGTTCATAAACACTTTCGGCGCCATAGACAAGCATGCCCTGACACCAGACCAAACATTGATTGTGGATAACTTTCATCTGGTTGCTTTCAGCGGAACTTGTGACTACAAAGTCAGGAAATTCGGGGGATTAAAGGAGACTCTGCTAGGCGGAGAAGGTTTAGTTACCGAGATTCGGGGCCCAGGCGACGTATATATCCAGACTAAAAACCTGAGAGAATTTGTTGAATGGCTCTGGACATTGCTCGAACCTAGAGTTAAGGCAAGAGCGAGATAAAAACCAACCACGTATTCATCTCAGCGGCGCATATACATCGTGTGTCAAGGCATGAGATTTAGCGGTAGAACGGTAACTGCAATAATAGAGTTCCCAAACAACAAGATCCTATTGGTCAAAAGAGGCACCGTGGTCTTCAAGGGTTATTGGGCTTTGCCAGGCGGGAAAATTGACACTGGAGAAACTGCCGAACAAGCTATTGTGCGGGAGGTCAGAGAAGAAACAGGGCTTTGCATAAAGTCTTTGAGGAAGATAGGTGAATACCATGAAACCGGGGTTCAAGATGGAATAAAGTACAATTACTACGCAACTTGCTTTCAAGCGAAGCCAGCATCAGGAGAGATTAAGAGACAGGAAAAAGAAATCGTGGAAATCAGGCTTTTTCACCTCAGAAATCTCCCAGAAGAACTTGCGTTCGAACATGTGAACATGGTCAAAGACTACATATGTACACTCAACGACAAATGAGCTGCTGCAGATAGTCTTCCAAAGAGCTATCTTCGGAGGCTATATACAGGGTTGTGTGTTCCGGCTCATGTTGAATATCATAAAAAGCGAAGTTATATCTGATGATATCAGATCTGAGGAAATCGATACGCTTTGTCTGTTGTCTTCCTTAAATGCCTCTAGCGTAGTCATTAAGCATCAATCCTCATTGTGCTAATTATAAAGGGGTCAAGAAACCGGGAGGAAGCCAGTTTGGTTATTTCACTGGTCACGTTTGCCATATTTGTCGTAAAAAACGATCGTGTTGAGGTCCTTTCTCGATGACTGCAGCTCTCTCTCCGGGATTCCAATTGGCAACACAGCTATCACCCTCATCTCTTCGGGGACTTGCAGGAGTTTTTTCACCTCTTTCTCAGCAGATCTACTTCCTTCTTTACTTTCGTAGATTCCCAAGTAATATGTTTCATATCCGAGACTGTGGGCGGCTAGAGCCATGTTCTGAGCCGCGATGGCGCCATCTTCCACATAATGTTTAGGGTCTTGACTGGGGTCTACAGTGACCACTATTACTGCTGCAGCGTCATCCATCCAATCGGCCTTCGAAAAAGAAGTTTTGCGGTTACCTATTCTGCCTATCTTGCGCTTAGACTGTTTGTCCATAACAACGATGAACGTCCAAGGTTGGCTGTTAATCCAAGATGGGGCCCATCTACCAGCATCTAAGATCTGCTCCAAAGTCTCTTCATCCAACTCAGATGGCAAGAAATATCGGACGCTTCTTCTCTCCTGGATAGCTTTGATAACAGGGTTATTCATCGGAACCACTGAACATCTAATGGTGTTTTCGTAATATTACCATTTCTGTTAATCTGGACCGGCTACTCTTCTTTGGCAACCATTACTTCTGTTGCCTTGACTACTGCTTCTACGATGTCTCCAGCTTTTATGTTCAGTTCTTCAGTTGCCTCTTTGGTGATTACCGCAGTTATAGTGACTGGATCTGCAGTCTCTATCTTGATTTTCGATGTCACGATGCCCTTTTCCACACTTTTGACAGTGCCTTCAAGCTTGTTCCTTGCGCTTAGTTTCAAATCAATCCCTCTTATATTCTGAATAACAGCTTCTGCTTGTAAT
>CAYGBS010000011.1:21041-27718 GCA_964348215.1 uncultured Candidatus Bathyarchaeia archaeon | reverse complement strand
TGGCACCATCACCAAAATCCCAGAAATAACTGACAATAGACCCGTCAGGATCATAACTCGCTGTTGCGTTAAAGTAGATCATCTCATCAGTGTAAACTGTGGTGGCGGACTCGGTGAAAGATGCTGTTGGAGACCTGTTCAATATGGTTTTGCTTGCAGTAGCAGTGCTGGTGGCACCATCGTCATCGGTCAAAGTTAAGGTTACGGTGTAGACGCCATCATCAGCATAGGAGTGATTTGCGGAGACACCGGTGGAGTTTGAACCGTCACCAAAATCCCAAGAATAACTAACAATAACGCCGTCAGAGTCATAGCTGTCTGAGGCGTTGAAGTAAAGAACTTCATCAGTGTAAACGGTTTCAGCGGATTCTGTGAATGCAGCTGTGGGAGGTCTATTCAAAACTGTCTTGGTGGCATTTGCGGACGCTGAGGCGCCATCATTATCGGTTACAGTCAACGTGACTGTGTAGAAGCCATTATCTGTAAAAGAGTGATTTGCAACGACGCCAGTTGAGTTTACTCCGTCCCCGAAGTCCCAGAAATAGCTGATAATGGTACCGTCAGGATCGTAGCTTGCAGAAGCGTTGAATGTGATAGCTTCTGCGGTGTACACTGTTTCTGCTGACTCAATAAAAGATGCGACTGGAGGCCTGTTTGACACGGTCTTGCTCGATGTGGTTATGCCTGTTGCTCCATCATCGTCGGTGACTGTCAAGGTCACTGTGTAGACACCGTTGTCAACGTAAGAATAATTCGCCAAGACACCTGTAGCATTGGCACCATCACCAAAATCCCAGAAATAGCTAACAAGAGACCCGTCAAAGTCATAACTCCCCGAAGCGTTAAAGTAAATAGTCTCATCAGTAAGCACGGTCTCAGAGGATTCGGTAAAAGAAGCTACTGGCGCTCTATTCAGCACTGTGATATCGCTGGAAGTTGCATTTGAGAGACCATCGTTATCGGTCACGGTGAGCATTACTAGGTAGGTTCCATTATCTGCATATGTATGGCTTGTAATTTCACCTGTGGCATTAGTTCCGTCGCCGAAGTCCCAGAAATAGCTAACAAGAGACCCGTCAAAGTCATAACTCCCCGAAGCGTTGAAAGTCACCGTTTCGGCAGTATATGGATTCTGGGGAGTGTATACGAAGTTAGCTACAGGTGGAATCCCCCACGTGTGCAGCAACGTAGAGTCTATTTCCCAAGCACTCTGAGAAGCATCTCCTGTTTCTGTTCCTCCCGTAAACCTTATGGTAAATGTAGAGCTGACTAGATAGCTGCTTACTGAAATGTTATTCCAGCCAGTTGACAAGTCAGTGAAAAGATTGTTCCATGTGGAACCGTTCCACACATCCACCCGAATATCCTCGGAGGCCATTGCCGCTCCGAATATGCTAAGTTCTTCATAGGTCTGATTATATCTAGCATCGGTCCACTGAACTTCGAGATCAAGCTCATAGTTGATTTCAAAATATGAAACTTCAAGGTAGGCTGCATAGACGGAGACATTGGAGGGCTTTCCACCTGAGAAACGAGAGTCTAGAAGTTCAAGGGTCAATGTTCCAATGCCAGAGGGACTGCTCCAAGTTGCTGATCTCCATTGATTAGAAAGACTTGGACCAAACGTTATGGTTGCCATGGTTGTTCCGTTGTTTTGCAGATATGCGTCGAATTGCCAGTTACTTCCAGTTGAGCCGTAAACCCATAAGGTAATCGAAGTTACAGTACTCTCAATTGGGGTGGGGAGGCTGATCTCTTCTGGATATCCATTTCCAGCTGTAAAAATGTAATCGTTCATATCGGGAGTGCTGGGTTCCCTGATCCCGTCATCGATTTCAGAAAAGTGGGTTGCTGCTGTCGACTCCCAAGTTAACGTGATATCTCCATCAGGATCATAATAACTTGCTCCGGAAACTCCAGTGTTTCCTTCAGTTAAGAGATCAAACGTACCGTCAGGTCCAAATTGCTGGGCAGTAAAGTTGGAGTGTGTACCGACATCTGCAACACCGTCCAAATTGCTAGTGTTGTTATCGACATAATCATATTCTGAGGAGTCTGGAAAGCCAAAAGCAGAAGAAAAAACTGACATTAACAATAAGAGAGATAACGCCATTAGGAAAAATAGGGCGTCCTTTCTCTTAGGCAAGATGCTTATGCCTCCTTTCTGCCTCTCGAAAGGAGTAAATGGAGAAAAGAGGCGAGATCACACAATACAGGAAAAACAGAGACAAGATTTCATCTACGACAGTCCCCGCTACTCCTTTCATTCAGATGAACTCCTTTCTCCACTAAATACTAAGAGACTCTTCTTACACGAAGTAAAAAGGGTTATGGAATTATTCTCTATATACATGTCCATGTTAATGTTCACTGATTGCCATGTCAACCTACTGTTTCTAGAGGTAGGAAACGGTTTAAGGGGTGCTTCAGCCAAACAAATATTACAGTTTAGGAAATGTCATGTCTTCCGACACCCTCGTTTCACCCTATACAGTTGACGGGGCAAAGACGAAACGGTTGCATGCGTATCATGTGAGATTGGTGCCAAAGGCTGAAAGAATTCAGAGGGACGTAGTGTTCCGGAATCGGCTAAGCTGTGCGGGGAGATTAACGACGTTTGCTTGATCGCGCTTTTCGAAGCCTCTTTTTGCTCTTTGATCTGCGTTTCCAAAACAGCGCAGTTACAAGGACTATCACCGTAACTCCAGCAAATACGCCGACCCATCGGAAAGAAGAAGTGTCGGCCATTACGGTCACAGTTAGTTTGTCTGTATCAGAATTTCCTGCCCCATCCCTAACAGTTAAGACAACATCATACGTTCCAGTTGCATTGTACATATGGCTATATGTGGCACCTGTTCCTTTTGTTCCATCTCCGAAATCCCATTCATAGCTCGCGATATTTCCGGTGGAACCCGTTGCATCAAAATCGACAGACCAGCCAACCTTTACAGTTTGATCTTGCCCAGCCTCTGCAGTTAAGTCAGACGATGGTTCTTCATCAGGTATTACGCCTGAAATATCACTATAAGGTGTTACAGACGGGTAATTGTCCCGATTGTCACTGTTTATTGTGTATGGGATGTCCCATATTTCGTCGCTGCCAAGTTGATCTTGATTTGGCCCGCTTTTCTCATCAACAGCAGTGTAATCGTGCCAGTAGTTGCCCCCAGAAGGGTAACCTCCATCCCAGAGACATATTGACGCCCCATCGATGACAATGTGTTTTATGCTCGGTGCAAGGGGTGGAACTCCGTTGTTGACGAAGTTGTTGTGATAAAAGCTGTTGTCCGAAGAACCTGCTAGTTCAATACCCAATAGCTTGTTGTTTGCTATGATGTTTTCTAAAATGGAGTTGTTATGTGAACTTGACAGCCACATGCCGTGGTAATTATTCAAAAGCCTGTTAACGCGTATTGTGTTGTTGAAGGAATCTGATGAGAGGGTTATTCCATGGCCCCCAGTTGAGCTGTTCACAGCACTGTTACCGACAATCATGTTGTTGAAGGAAAGGGCCAGTGAAATGCCCACGGTGTTCCCAGAGACATTGTTTGCTTCCACTGTTACTTCAGAGGAAGAGTGGAGTGCTATGCCGTGACCGTTACCTCTTAGGATGTTCTCTGTTATCCTGCTTCTCTGCGAAGTCACAAAGATGCCCACCTTGGTTTTGGTTACGAAGTTATCAGTTATGTTGCAAGCGCGGCTTGAAACTTTGATTCCGGCGTATGAGGTACCTGCTCTGCGAGAAGTGTTTTGCACAGTGAATTCGCTGATGACGACGTTGCTGGCAGTCACTTCAATTATTGTTTTGTTCTCTCTATTTCCATCGATTACGGTGCTCTCTTTGCTCTCTCCGATGAGGGTTAGCGGCTTGTACCTTCAGGTGTTCAAAGTATATTCCGCTTCGTACGTAAACGGTATCTCCTGCAGTAGCATTTTCTATGGCCCACTGTATCTTTGTATAATCGTCTGGGACAGTTATGAAGTTGGGTTGTGCTTTGCCTGTTTGGATTTTTGTCTTTAGTGCCGATGTAATCAGGATGAGAACTATGATCATCACTATGTGGATAGTCTTTCTTGGTGTTGTAGAGATTTCCATCTTGTGCTGTGGGTCTCCTCTCTGTATATTTATGACAATGGAGAATTGAGTTTTATAGTCTATTCCTCTGGCATAATATGGTTTTTTAGGAAATGCTGTAGGGTTGTTGTTTGCGTGCTTGTAGGCAGTCAAGTAGGCTGGCTTTAAACATGGAAAATGGTTACGTTTAAATCAATGCAAACTCCAAGACAACTCTCAAGACTTTTGGAGAGGATAGTCAGTTTGGCATCAAAGAACGAACCTATCTGGATAGCTAGAGACCTTTCAAAGTGCAGTGGGTGCCGCAAATGTGAGATTGCATGTTCGCTTCATCATGAGAACAAGATCTGGCCGGAGGCATCAAGAGTGCGGGTCTTCATGCTGGTTCCAGGCGCAGATTTTCCACATCTGTGTACTCAGTGTGAAGACTATCCATGTGTTGAAGCCTGTCCATTTGAGGCCTTGACCGTAAGCAGGAAAACAAGCGCTGTCCTAGTGAACGATGACAAGTGCACTGGATGCGGAGAATGTATAGAAGCCTGCCCTGGAAGAATCCCACACCTGCATCCAGCACGTAAGGTAATTCTAGTCTGTGATTTATGCAATGGCAATCCGCAGTGCGTGAAGGTATGCCAAGAAGGGGGATGGAACGTCTTGAAAGCCGTAACGAGGAGAGAACATCCATATGGGCTTTATGCTCGTACGCCTGAGGAGCAGACAAGGAATCTTGCGATCAAATTGTATGGAGAGAAGGCGGAGGAGTTCATCTGATATTCGGTTATGCTGGGAAATTCTTGGAGATTGATCTTTCAGTCGGCACTTTCAAAGACGTCAGGCTAAGCGAAGAGTGGCTGAAGGATTACGTGGGTGGCAGGGGACTTGCAGCAAAAATCCTTTGCGACAGATTGATCAGCAAATGGGAGGAACTGGATCCTCTTCATCCTGACAATATGCTGCTTTTTCTACCTGGACCGCTTACAGGGTTTTTCCCAGGCGGCAGAGTTTGTGTCTCAGGCAAGTCTCCGCAAAGTAATGGTGTTGTAGGCTCAACCGTAGGCGGCGAGTTCGGAGTTGAATTACGCTGTGCCGGCTATGACGGCATAATCGTGACAGGCCAAGCTGAGAAGCCTGTCTACGTTTTCATCAAAGACTCGGATGTCGAGATCAGAGATGCAAGCAGCATTTGGGGGAAGGACGGCAAGGAAACGAACACGCTGCTTAACAAGGAATGTAGGCGGCTGTTGAGTGAACGCTATGCGAGTTACGGTGAGTGGAAAGAACCCGCAAAACTGTACATTGGTCCAGCAGGCGAGAACAAAGTTCGAACTGCAGTGGTTATGGCTAAGTGGACTCATGCAGCAGGCTATGGAGGTTATGGGGCTGTTATGGGTTCGAAGAAGCTTAAGGCGATCACCGTTAAGGGCACTGGGGCGCTGCCAGAGGTTGCAAACCTTAGGAAGGTCAGACAGATGATTGACCAAGCAAACAGGAATTCCTACGACAGTGTGCTGTGGAGACGCTGGGGAACTGGAGGCGGCGGCTACTACTTTGCCGCAAAGACAAGTTCGGAGCCTATCAGGAACTGGCAGGAAGAATGGCATGATGAGAAAAGTTATGGTGTTGACCAGTTTGAGAGTCGAGTATGGGTGAAGCAGTCTTGGAGTGACTTCGGCTGTCCCACAAATTGTCTGAAAATCGCCTGCGTGAAGTCTGGTAAGTTCAAAGGCGCGATAACAGATAACCCTGATTATGAACTGCAGGCGTATCTTGGCCCTAACTTAGGCATTTTTACGCCTGAAGAAAACGTGTTTATGGCTTCGCTGATTGATGACTTGGGGTTGTGCGGAATACAGACAGGTAACGTGATGGGTTTTGCTGCTGAGTTATATCAGAGAGGCATATTGTCTAAGGATGATCTGGGCGGCATAGAACTGAAATGGGGGGACGCCGAAGCCTTTGCGGATTTGGCAAAGAAGATCGCTTCGAGGGAAGGCATAGGCGACTTGTTAGCCGAGGGTACATACCGTGCAGCGGTAAAGATAGGAAGGATGAAAGGTAAAGACCTGCTGCAATATGCTGTCCAGAGCAAAGGCATCGGAATCGGTGCGCATGGAATTCGCAGCGGGGAAGACTTTGCAGCTGAGATAGGATATGCGTGCTCAGTTCAATGCGGTGATCACACATCATTGACCGACTTTTCTAGAGACGGCTTTGTCAGTGAAGTATGGGCTATATTTAATGATTCAGCCGTCTGCTGCAACTTCAGCGCCGGTTTCGGCTTGCCAAGGAATTTCAAGTTTGACTTTCACAATGCAGTCACAGGCTTAGAGTTGATGCGTGAAGATTGGGGAAGAGGCGGAGGATTCAAGGCATTGCAGATACAACGTGCATTGCTGCTTCTGGGAGGACCAGATCTAAAGTGGAACCCGAAGACTCATGATGATAACCCTAGCAGGTTCTATGAGCCGTTGCCTTCGGGACCCTACAAAGGGAAAGCCGCTGACAAAACCAGCGTCAAACAGAATGTACAAAAGTATTATGAGGAAGCTGGCTGGGACGAAAACGGAGTGCCAAGGTCGGAGACTCTTGAGAAGCTAAA
>CAYGBS010000011.1:20424-20897 GCA_964348215.1 uncultured Candidatus Bathyarchaeia archaeon | reverse complement strand
GGGCGGGATTTGAACCTGCGACACTCCGGTTTCTGCATTAATTGGCTGTGTGCTTGGTAGGCTGGATGATGCCCACCTTGCTGGCAGGCGTCTACAGCCGGAAGCTCTACCAAGCTGAGCTACCGCCCGTGTAGGATAGGAAATTGGTTTTTGTGATTTATGGGTTTTGGTTTACGTATATTTGGCCTTGCTGGTTAGACCGTTCTTTGCTTGGCCGTGGTGTAGTCTTATAAGCTGATAGCTACTTTTCTGTGTGGTGGTGGTGGTTGTTAATGGAGGCTAGGCAGTTGAGGCTTATGGGGTTTGCGTTTAGTTTCTTCGGCGTGTTTCTTATGTTTCTAGGGGTGTTTGCGTACTTTTTTGAGGAGTCTAGTATGGGGATGCTTCCTGTGGTTTGGCATCCTCAAGTTCTTTCCCGGCGTAAGCCCAGCTCAGATCCTCGCTGAAAACACGATCGCGGCGCTTTCCTTTGG
>CAYGBS010000011.1:19582-20414 GCA_964348215.1 uncultured Candidatus Bathyarchaeia archaeon | reverse complement strand
ATGCTTCCTGTGGTTGGGCATCCTTATCGGGAGTACAGTTTGGGTTTGTTGGTTTTCGGGGCGTTGGTGATCACTGTTAGTCAGATTGTTGCTTGGTGGATAAAAGACTAGGCAGTGAGGATTTTGAAGGAAAGAACTGCTAGCAATGTGCATACCGCTTATGTTGCTGAGGCGAAGGCGGTTGAGCGGTTGCTGCTTTTCGCTGAGAAGGCGGAGGAGGAGGATTTGCCGCAGATTGCTCATCTGTTTAGGGCAGTAGCGGCTGCTGAGAGTGTTCATGCCCGTCGTCATTTTAGGCAGTTGGAAGGTAGTGTTCGGGATACGCAGAGTAACTTGGGATTAGCGTTTCAAAGAGAATTTGGGGTGGCAGGGCTGAAGTACGGGAAGATGTTGCTAGAGGCAGAGGAGGATGGGGAACAGGAGGTAGCTTTGGTGTTTTCGCAGGCAAGGGATGTTGAGGAGGGGCATGCTAATCTGTATAAGAAGGCATTGGACCACTTGATAGCCCAGCGCAAGACAGAGTATTACGTTTGCACAGTATGTGGATATGTGGCTGATGGGAAACTCCCGGAAAACTGCCCGATATGCGGAGCACCGAAAACGAAATTCCAAAAAGCAGATTAGCTAGTGGTTCACACCATTCTTAGCCTTCTCAAAATCAGAATGTGCTCAGAATCCTGTTTACGATAAGACTTGCAGGAAGCCTCTAATAAGAAGAAGGCTTTATGTACCCTGTCAATACTCCAATTGCCAAGTTTTGATAACTGGGTTCTAGATCACTTATTAAGGTCAACTACTTGTGAAGATAAGACACACACATTTCCCTTCCTGA
>CAYGBS010000011.1:0-19572 GCA_964348215.1 uncultured Candidatus Bathyarchaeia archaeon | reverse complement strand
CCAAAAAGCAGATTAGCTGGTGGTTCACACCATCCCCCCTTTCTCAAGATTAGGATGTACTCAAGAATCCTGTTTACAGTGAAAGCCTCTAATAAGAGAGGCTAATTATGCTCGCTGTTAATATTCCAAATTGTCAAGTTTTGAACGCTGAGTCCTGGATCACCTATTGAGTCAACTACTTGTGAAGATAAGAGACATACATTTCCCTTCCTGATGGCGTTGTAATAGTCGTGCAACATCGCTCGCCAGTTTAGTGGCAAATCGGGGCTATCCTCGGTTGGGAGTAAAGAGAAAATCAGTCAAATTCTCCCATATACAAAGTCCATGGAACATAATTGTCTAGAACAGTTTCAGTAGGGTCTCCCAGAAAACTCAAACAAATTCTTCGTGCACTTTAAATATGTTAAACCTCAAATTGTTTGCTGTCCCCTGTGCACATTTGGATAGTCACCTAAAAATGACAGTTACTGAAGATGAACCTCAACCTCAGACTGATTCCACAACCCCCAAGCCAAAATATGAAGTTCTAGAAGATCTTCCAGGTGTGGGTCCTGCCACTAGCCAGAAACTGAAAGAAATGGGTTTCCACACCATTGAATCTCTCGCCACAGCCACGGCCCGCGAACTTGAACCCGCAGGTATCAGCGAAAAGAAAGCCCTCGACGTCATCCGTCTCGCCCGCGGTAGCATTGACCTCGCGTTCATCCGCGCTGATGAACTGCTTAAGCAACGTGAGAACATTGACCGCCTCTCCACTGGGAGCGAAGTCCTTGATAATCTCCTCGGTGGAGGTTTGGAAACTCAAACTATCACCGAATTCTACGGCGAATATGGCAGCGGCAAAAGCCAGCTCTGCCATCAACTCTGCGTCAATGTGCAGCTCCCCGCTCAGCAGGGTGGGCTAAGTGCTGCAGCCCTCTACCTTGACACAGAAAACACGTTTCGTACTGAACGTCTAGTCCAAATGGCACAACACCTTGACTTAGACCCGCCAGAAGTAGCTAAAAACGTCGTAGTCGCCGACGCTTACACCAGCGACCATCAAATCTTCCTCCTTGAAAACGCCGACAAAGTGATAAAACAAAACAACATCCGCCTGATTATCATCGACTCCCTTACCAGCCACTTCCGCAGTGAATATGTCGGCAGAGAAACTCTTGCCCTCCGCCAACAAAAACTGAACAAACACATGCACAAGCTCATCCGCCTCGCAAGAGCCTTCAACGCTGTCACCGTCGTCACCAACCAAGTCATGGCAAAACCTGACGTATTCTTCGGCGATGCTGTCCACCCCATCGGCGGCCACATCGTAGCCCACACGAGCCACACCCGCATTTACCTCCGCAAAGCCAGCCGCGGACCCATTCGCATTGCTCGCCTCGTCAGCAGCCCCTACCTCCCTGACGGAGAAGGCATTTTCAAAATCACGCAAAACGGAATAGAAGAAGCAGAGGAAGGAGAAGGCAGGAGAAGGAGAAGGTAAAACGACATGTCAAAGCCCACGGCCACCACCACCTCCTTTCCGCAAGCTCAAACAACCCGCTACTTCCAACTCCTCAACAACCGCCAATTCACGGCTGCTCAACGTCAACTCAAACGCATAAAACAGAAAATACAGAAAAACGCATGGAATCATGGCTACTACAAAGCCCTTCAAGGCATGCTCCTAGCTCAAAAGACCAACAATAACCAATACACCTTCCTCCAAAACCTTAACCCTCAAGATCGCGCATCACTGCAACAACATAAAAGAGAATTCCAGAGACACGTTCAAAGCCGCTTCCACGAAGACTTTGACCGCGGCTTCTTCTCAGCATGGCATGACTATACTAGGCTTTTTCTCAAAACCCTGAAGAACGATACAAAACCTAGAGACCTAAACCAAAAAGGTCAAACAAGCATAGCTCAATACGGGCAAACTATTCAGAAGCTACAGAAACGTTGAAACTCACACTAGCAGCCTCCACCCAACCCACCGTCATAGTCTGATTCTGATTCACCACTTCATATCCGGCAAGCCCTCCTCCCAACTGAAACATGTAAGTTCCAGGCTGTATCAAAGCCATCCTAGCAGTACCAGAGGTGATTGTCACGTTCTGCGTCACCGTCCCACCATTGCCCCACGCAGCCACCCAAAGATCCTGCTCCGCAGTCAATCCTCCATCAACATAAACGCTAACTGAAACCGACGGCATCAGCAAAGTAACAATTAATGTCCACGAAACAATCCACGCAAAAAAGTAAATCCCAATTCCCTGCGTCATCAGTTTCGATTGCTTCTCAACTCTCGCAAAATACTTGAACTTCACAACGTAGTAGACGACGATGTAGAAGAGCAATGCAAAGGATAACCCGGTTAACAGAGTATAGAAACTTCCAAGTTCACTAGTAACTGTGAAATATACGTAGAAGGCGCATAAGACTCCGATAACCACTCCCAAAACGGCGCGGCTCCAGTAAATTACAGTCAGTGGCTTCATGAGACTTCTGCTCAAAGGAATTCTGCTTTTCTTATAGATTCCATGCCTTCCAATTTAAGGTTTTTATCCGCTATGTTGACGCACTTGGAGGAACTAAGGGGAAAATCCTCTAGGATCACAGGAAATCTGAGGGCAAGCAGCATCAAGTTACCTATGATGGAATGAGAATTGAATGTGAGCCATCCCTCCTTCCATCAACCTCATTGTTGTAAACCCTTTAAAGCGCTCTAACTAATATCTTGCTCAAAAGGGAAAAATCGTGAAAAGAACGGTGACAAGCTTCGACATAGCTGCAATAGTCTTAGAACTCAAGAAGCGGCTCGAAGGCGCTCGAATACAAAACATCTATCAAATCAAAGGGAAAACCCTGCTTCTAAAACTCCATCAACCCAACCAGCCCCCTCTAAACCTCCTAGTCGAATCAGGCAAGCGATTGCATCTGACCTCCTATACTCTCGAAAAGCCTCAAAAGCCCCCTGCCTTCTGTATGGCTCTCCGCAAACACCTCAGAAACGGCACGATCTGTGAAATCAGCCAGCACAAGTTTGAACGAATTGCAGTAGTTAAGGCTGGTCGGCGAAAGGGTGAATTCAAGCTTGTTTTCGAGCTGTTCGGCGAGGGCAACATAATACTTGTCGATCAGCAAGGCATCATTCAACAGGCCTTTATGTCTAAAAGGATGCGTGATAGAGATGTTTTGAGAGGGAAAACTTTTCATTACCCTCCTCCAAGCGGAGAAAACCCTCTATGTTTGGAGTCATCTGACCTGGCTGAACTGAGGAAGTTCAAAAGGTTAGAGGTGGTCAAGGCGCTTACAAGATTTCTAAGCATAGGCGGTGTCTATGCTGAAGAGATTCTTCTCCGCGCTCAAGTGGATAAGAACAAGAGATGCGAGTTGCTGGAAAGCAGGGACTTAGAGAAAGTTTTTGCGGCTCTCAAAGAGATTCTCGCTTATCTTGAAGCCGGAAAGCCTAAACCATGCATAATAATGGACGAGAAAGGAACATGGATTGACGTTGTCCCCGTCCCGTTGATGAAATACAGCGGGCTAAAGCATAAGAAATTTGAAAACTTCAACGAAGCGTCAGATGAGTACTTCGCAAAAATCTTTGTTGGACAGGAAGTTACAGCCGCGGCAGAGGAGGTTGAACGAGAGATTGCTAGACAGAAAAGGATTCTTCATGAACAGCAGCAGTCTGTCGAGAAGACGAAGCAAAAGGCGGAACGCATGAGGAAGATCGGAGACAAAATCTATGCCCACTTTCATCAGTTGCAGATGTTTCTGCAAAGAATTATGGAGGAGAAGAAGAGGGGAAAGACATGGCAGACAATCATTTCTGAAATTGAAGCTGAGAAAAGAGAGAAAAAGGCACCATCAGTTCATTTTAAGTCTCTTGATACAAAAAAGCTACTTATCGACTTGTCAATTGAAGATCTTTCCTTCTAGTTAAGACTTCGCCACTCAGTTCAAGAAAACGCATCAACCTACTATGATCGAGCGAAGAAGGCCGAGAAGAAAGTAGAGGGTGCCCAAAAGGCAATTGAGAAAACAAAAAATCGCATCAAAAAGCTGACACTACGGAAAGAAATCGCAATTGAAGAGACTGAAAAGCCGATTAGGAAGACAAGAAAGAAAGCATGGTATGAGAAGTTCAGATGGTTTCACACCTCTGAAAATCTGCTAGTAGTCGGCGGAAAAGACGCCGTCACAAACGAGATTCTAATAAAAAAACATATGGAACCTCACGACCTGGTTTTTCACGCCGACATTGCAGGTGCCCCATTCGTGCTGATAAAAACTGGGCGAAAAACACCGTCTCAACAGTCAATAAATGAGGCAGCCCAGCTAGCAGCGTCCCATTCACGCGCTTGGAAAGCCAAATTCAGCGCAATTGACGTTTACTGGGTGCGTCCACAACAGGTAAGCAAGACTCCTCCTTCAGGAGAGTACCTGCGGAAAGGAGCCTTTATGATTCGAGGCAAAAAGAACTATGTTAGAAGAGCCCCGCTACGACTTGCTGTAGGAGTTGATATTAAAGCAGATCTTCCAGCTGTAGTAGGCGGGCCTAAAGACGCAGTGAAAGATAAGACTGACATCTATGTGGAGATCGCTCCTGGAGATCTTCCAAGCAGTAAACTAGCGAAAAAAATACGCCAGATGCTAAGACAGAAGGTTCCCAAAGGCAAACGAGATAGTGTCTCCAAGATTCCAATCGAAGAAATCCAAGCCTTCATCCCCTCTGGCAGAGGAAAGATAACAGACCAACACCAAAGCATCGGAACTGGCTAGAGGTAAAAAAAGGGAGAATTTGGTAGGGGGAATCAGAAGCGTGTCAGGAAGACTCTTTAGACATCTTCTTGGCTAGATTATACATAACTGGGATTAGCATTATGGCTAATGCAATCGCGAAGGCCCAAGAAATATTGGCTACCACATTTGTCACTCCTTGAAATGTTGCGAATATCGCTCCAGCGCCAATGATGAGGAAGATGCTGTATAACACGAATTTTGCATATCCAGCTACTGGCGTGAACTCTTGATGTTCGGTGGTGATCGATTTGATGAGACCATCAGTTAATGCTATTCCAGCAGCTATTATGACAAATCCCAAGATCAGGGGATAGACCAAATCGCCAGCAAGAAGCATAAGATCCAACGCTATTAAGAGCACCACCGCCACTAAACCAATCTGAAGCAGATTTCTCAGCATATCCACTATTTCGATCTTAGGTTCCGGAAAGGTGAGCTTCAATGTTCTTCCAATGAGGGACGCTAAGAAATCAACTAGCACTGTACCTAAGACTATGATCACTATTCCTCCGAGCAGTCTGGGCAGGTAGGCCGCCACATCTATTAGATACTGGCCCAAGGTTCCTCCGATGTCAAGGATTTGTATCGCTAGGATGATGGACAGAATGATGACGAAAGCTTTCGTAATGCCTCCAACAAAAGATGACAGGTCGAAGCCCGCTGATCTAAAGGCTCTACCCGTGTTGCTTTGTTCAAAGGTCTTTTCGATTCCCATCTTCTCAATGAGCTTATTCACAGCTCTGCCGGCTACCGCGCCAACCAGGTATCC
Source organism: uncultured Candidatus Bathyarchaeia archaeon (assembly GCA_964348215.1). GTDB lineage: Archaea > Thermoproteota > Bathyarchaeia > Bathyarchaeales > SOJC01 > CAYGBS01. The sequence continues at coordinate 14,012 of CAYGBS010000011.1, read as the reverse complement.
GATGAATATTATGATGATAGCTGCAATCAGTGATGGTATAAAGGCAATGACGTCTTCAACCATTTGCGTCAACGTTTCTATGATTAGAACTTGAATCAAAGGTTTCACCCTATTTTACTGTACTGTTTCTACCTTTTTTCTAGACTGTTTTCTATCTTTATAAGATTTGCCACGCATAGACCGAATGAAATGTTTCAAATGCTGGCGAAATGCAAAGCGTACTGAAGACAAAGGCGGTTGAAAACTCAGATAGGAGCAGCGGTTGTTCTTAACTTCTCAGTTGTTCTATGCCTCTGGATACTGAACTTCTCTTGAACGAGGAAAGGATTTTAATAAACCTTCCATTTATTCTCGTATGAGTGGGGAATAGCGATGTCTGAAATCGGGTTAAGAACACGGATGCTCGTCAAAGACGTCATGTCTAGTCCAGTCATCACGGTTAGCGAAACCGAGACTGTGGATACGATGGCCCAGCTAATGGAAGTGCAGCGATTAGGTTGCATAATCGTAACAGACGAGGATGGGAGACCTCTAGGAATAATTACTGAAAGAGATCTTGTGACGCGAGTTTTAGCCAAGAATAGGCTGCCCAGCAAGCTTAAGGCAAAGGATGTCATGACAGCGCCTTTGATCACCATAACTCCTGATGAAACACTCAGCAATGCAGCTAGACAGATGAGTAGGCTCAATGTGAGAAGACTTGGTGTAGTCTACAAGGGTGACCTCGTAGGCATTATTTCAAGTAAAGATGTCTTAGCAGTTACACCGGAGCTTTTGGAAACCATTCAAGAGAAGATTCGCATTGAGAGTGGAAATATGGAAGAAACAATGGAAACTTCTCCAATGGCTGGCTACTGCGACCGCTGTGGGCAATGGTCTGGCCGATTGAGGGAAATAGAGGGCGAATTCATCTGCGAAGACTGCCGCACCGAGAGCGGAGGCGAGTATTAGAAGGACTGGTTGCTTGCTCGTAAAAGATATAATGACACATAGCTACCCCTCACTCTACGTGGATGAACTCGCAACCAAAGCCAGAGCAGTTCTCCGTAACCGAAACCTTAGGGTTCTTCCAATAGTTGACGGGAGAAAACGTGTCGAAGGCATTGTTTCACGTCGCAACATCATGACAATAAGCTCCTCCATTTCGCCCTTACGTGTCAAAGGAATAATATCCACGCCGCCTTTTATTGCCACTATGGATATGCCTGCGCTGCAAGCCTTAAAAGAAATGCATCGCTTTGACAAATGGTATGTGGCAGTGGTAAAATCCCCGCAGGATAGAACCTATATGGGAATGCTAGGACTAGAGAACTTCATCGCCGCTTTTTTGAAAAAGGATTCACCGAGACTTTCGAGACCTGTCTCCGAAATTATGACGAAAGACCTCACCACATGCTCTCCAGATGATGAAATTGACAATGTATGGCGCAAAATCCAGAAACGAAAATTCGCCGCATGTCCAGTTGTGAAGAAAAAGAGATTAATGGGCATCGTCACCCAAGCCGACATGCTTGATAGCGGTTCCTTCTTTCCAGCTTTCGAGGCGAAGAAAGGCCGGTTCAAGAAAACTTCACGCATCTCCGCTGTAATGAAAACGTCAGTAGTTTCTCTTAAGCCCATGTCCACTGTGAAGGAGGCTGCGGAAATCTTGCTTCAAAAGAATATTGGACGGCTACCGGTTGTTGACGAGAAAGGTGAACTCGTAGGCGTCGTTGATCGAGAAGATGTTGTAAAAGCTCTTGTTTGAGGTTCGATCTTAGATGAGCAGTAGAAGAAGGAGTGAAAGCTTCAGACGAACACTGCGAGAGAGCGGTCCGGTAAAGATGAAAGGCCACCCCTCTGAGCACCATGAAGGAGAAATCATGACAATAGCCAAGCGCCCGGTAATCACAGCGTCACTCACAACCTCTGTCTATGACGTTGTTCACGTAATGGCAAAAGAAGGCTTTCGCCGCATACCCATCGTGGATCCAGGGACAAAGAGACTGCAAGGAATAGTGACAAGCACCGACATGGTCAACTACCTAGGCGGGGGCGAAAAATTCCGGATAATCCAACAGAAATTCAAAGGATCCTTTTTCAAAGCAATAAACGAGCCAGTTAAATCCATAATTCAGCCAAACCCACCATCACTCAAAAGCTCCGCGACAATAGGTGATGCGATTAGACTTATGAAGCAGAACGAGGTTGGCGGCTTGCCCATAGTGGATAACGCAGAACGAGTGTGGGCCATTGTCACCGAAAGGGACCTATTGGGTCTTTTCAAGGAGAAAATCAGCGGGGCCAAAGTTGCAGATCTAATGACAAAGAATGTGGTAACGGCACCTCCTGAAACAACAATTCTCGAAGCTGAGAGGATAATGATAGAAGAAGGCTTTCGCCGTTTACCGATAATCGCTGAGGATAGGATCGTCGGGATCGTGACGGCTATGGACATTGTTAGATTCTTCGGATCAGGGAAAGTGTTCGAGCATCTGCGTTCCGGAACCATTCTTCAAGTTCTCCAGACGCCTGCCTTGGAAATAGGCGTCAAAAATGTCATAACCACCGCTTCCAGCGTAGACCTAGGTGATGCAGCTAAAGTCATGACAGAAAGAAACATCGGGGCGTTGCCAGTTGTTGAAAACGACCAAGTAATCGGAATACTCACTGAACGCGACTTCTTCAAGCTCGTCAGCAGTGAATAGACGCAGATGTGTTTACAGCCATGGCAAGTAAGTAAGAAAATTCTGAGTTTACCCTTAAAGAACCCACAGAAAAAGGGGAAAATTCGAAGAACCGTCAGCAAGACAAGGAACATATCGATTTAGAGGAACCGTGTACGTTCACGCATTATTCTTATAGCTTGCGCTCTCAACATCTCCAACTTCAACAACCGTAAGTTCATCCTCTGAAGCCTATCATATGTCAATAAGGTGTCTGACTCATTTTCCACGGGAAGCTCTAAGCTTGAGGTTGGTCTGATTTCGTGTCCAATAACCTTGAATAGCTTCTGGATTGGTTTGACCAACGGATTGTGGAGAAAACCTTTTGGAGCATTTACTTTCTTTGAATCTGGTTTTTTCATTTTTCTATCCCCAATTTTGTTACACACTCTCAGTGTAACATTATTATTACTCTCGTTCAAGCATTTAAGCTTTGTCCTTTGTTACACGTCTATAGTGTAACAAAATTTATATTGGACAGCCCATTTATACTGATTGAGGAGAATTCATGGAGGAACGAATGAGGGTAGCTGGAATTTTGAATGAACAGCTAGGCTTAACTCCCTATGAATCACGTGCTTATGTTTCTCTGTTGACGCATGGTCCCATGTCTCCCAGTGAACTAGCTCGAAAATCAGGAATACCGAGACCAAGAACGTATGACGTCCTTCGAAGTCTTATGGAGAGAGGTTTGCTGATGGAGCAGTCTGGAAGGCCTTCAGTTTATGCAGCAGTTGAGCCAGCTCAGGGACTGAAGAACATTCTAGTTAGAATTGAGATGGAAACTTTGAGGCAGTTGGAAAGTAAGAGACAAGCCACGGAGAAATTAACCGAAACGCTCTCGCAAATGTACGAGAAGAGCAAGAGCCTCAAGGTTGAAAAGAGCAAAGTGTGGTTTACCAGAAGGGACGCAGCTTTCATAGCAATCTACTGTGAAGCCATAAGAAGTTATAGGAAGGAGCTTCTTGTAGCCTCGAGGGATCCAAATGTACCTGAGAGGGAGATACTTGAAGCCGTTGAGTTCGCTCTCAGGAATGGTAGATCCGTGAGAGTTGTAAGGGAAATAACAGATTCGTGGACACTGGAAGATTTGGAGAGGTATGAACAGGTAATTGGAGCAGGCAGCCAAGTGAGATATCTAGAAATCGCAGAGATTCCTCTTAGATTTTCGGTATTTGACAGGAAAGATGTAATTCTTGTCTTTCCCCCAAGACCGAAAACAGCGGCACCGCAAACAATCGAAGCCCTATGGCTAAGAATTCCTTCGTTGGCGAAAATTCTGAGTACGCATTTCGAGGAATTGTGGGCAAGGAGCAAACCAATGCTTCCGATTTTGAAGAAAATTAAAGAGAAAAAACATAGTGGAAGAAGCTAGTCAGCAAGAAAGTTGTCATCGGCTAAAATCTGTCGTCTAATCTCTGTCTTCTCACAGATCCTCTGCCAGATATTTCAGGTCAAGAGGCTTTATCTTGAACCCTGAACCGATGCTCACGAGAAATGAATCAAATTCACTTATTGTTTTTCCCCAATCCATAGCGAAAGTACGCATGAAGTCGCTATACCGCGAATAATCTTTATGAAATGACATCATCACAATGTCTTTTCTGAACCCTTCACCGTCAGCAGCGAAGATGATGTTCGGATGCTTACTGGTCCACTCCTTCGCGCGTTTTACTATATTGTCAGCCTCTTCAGCCGAGGGGTAAGATTTCAGTTTAAAGAAGGTGAACGCTAGGATTTGGTAGCCGAGCTTGGCAAAATCTGGTACGACTGTGTAAGTCTTTATGTACTCCTTTTCCAGGCGGGCTCTCGTCCTCGTAACTGTTGGTTGCGAAACTCCCAGACCTTTAGCTATTTGTCTATCGCTTCTCTTAGAATTCTTCAACATTTCTCTAAGTAATCTTAGAAATTTTTCCTTTTTCATAGGAAGACACTATTTGCAGCAATCCTTTAAAAACGTTAATGAACTGCAAGCAGCAAAAATGATTCATGCCAAACGGGAGGAATCAGCGGGGATACGTGTGAGATGCGAATCTTATAAGTCATAGTGTGAGGCTAGTGATTGCAGCTGGACATGATAGCCTTGAACTGGGAAGAACTGTTAAAAACAGATGGAAAAAAACTTCAAAAGGCCTTAGAAGAAGCTCAAACGCTGAGCCAACGACACTTCGGCAAGAAAATTCGCTTCTATGCCCCCAGTTTTATCCATTACAAAACGGATTATTACCGTTCCTCTCCGACGACTTTCCCCTCAATCTCCGTAACAGGCTCCACGTGCTCTCTGATGTGTAAACACTGTTCCGGCATTGTCCTGAACACAATGTACCCAGCGACGTCACCAGAAAGGCTCGTAAGGCTTTGCAGGCATTTGAAGAGCAAAGGCGCGAAAGGATGCCTAATTAGCGGGGGATGTATGCCAGACGGTTCAGTGCCAATTGAAAAATTCACGGATGCGATTGCTGAGATCAAGCAAGAGCTAGGGTTAACAGTAGTAGTTCATACAGGTGTTGTTCGGAAAAGCGTGGCAAAGCAGTTGAAAGAGGCAAACATAGACGCTGCATTGATTGATATAGTTGGCTCCAATGAAACGATCGGAGAAATCTACAACCTAGATGTCAGTGTAGAAGATTATGAAAGGACGCTGCACGCATTAGGTGATGCCAATATCCCTACAGTGCCGCATGTTCTAGTAGGTCTTCATTACGGCAAGTTGAAAGGAGAACTACACGCATTGAAGATAATCGCGGATTATAAGCCCTCAGCTGTCATCATAATCGCCTTCATGCCAATACATGGTACTGCAATGGAAAAGGTCAGGCCGCCAGCCTCCTCGGCTGTAGGTAAGGTGCTTGCGGCCGCTCGGATGATAATGCCGTCAACGCCCTTAGTGTTAGGGTGTATGAGACCTAAAGGACACCATAGATCCGAAACTGACATCTTAGCTGTCAAGGCCGGAGTAAACGCCATAGCCTTCCCCGCAGAGTCCGCGGTGAAACTCGCTGAATCTATGGGCTACGAGATCTCGTTTTCCTCTTTTTGCTGCTCCCAAATTTTTGAGGATCTGAAAACAGGGAAGATTAAAGCACAGGAAAGTGGATCAAAATGAAAAGCCTATTTGAAGGCCGATTTCCAAATCGAATCCATGATTTGATCTTTGGCGATCTTGATTTGCTTGCTAAGTCGTTTGGCGTCCTCTTTACGTATTCCTTGACGGATAAGCACCTTTTCAAATGCATTTCTTGCCTTTCTCACTTTCCATCCTAATGTCATCCACATCCAGAAGAGATGAGTGAACAGCCGAAAGACCTGTGGAATCATGCCCAGAAGCGTGCGTAACCGCAATCCGATAGCCTCATATAAAGGAAAAGGTAGAAGCCCAGTCTTATTCATCTTCCCTTAGGCCTTTTTCTTTCATCTTTTCTTCTATGCGCTTACGTATCTCCTTTTCAAGCTCTCTTTTCTTCTCGGGAGTGAATGTTTTTCCTTTGCCCATTCGCTGGAGTATGTTTCCCAGACTTGTGAAGGTGCTCATGTAGTCTTCTGTCATTTTCAAGGCTACATCGTTGGGCATTCCACTGTCTTTGAGTTCTTTGTAAAAGGCTGCTGCGGCTTTGCCCATGTTGCGTCCTGCTTCTTCGCTGAAAACACTTGAGAGTATATTCTTGATTAAGGCGGGTATCTCAGTGGAGACAGTGTTAAGCACCAGCTTGAGTTCTTCCACATCTTCCATTGCGCTTTTCTCCCGGTTTTTATCTTTCTTTTCTAGCATTTTATTGGTTCCTCCTTTTTTGGTTTAACGGATGAAAGCGTGTCGCCTCAGTATTGTAATAGCTTCAGCTTTTTTGCGTTCCGCTTCTAACACAGCTTTCTTCTTAGAGTAGTAATCAACCTTGGCAATTTTAGCGTTAACGTTTTCAGATAGCTGGATTTCATGTGGTGTTGTCCTTATTCTGAAAAGCTTGTTTGCTGTCTTTCTCGCCTTAGACGGTCTGTCTGTCTTTAAATTCCTTTTCATATTTCGCCACCTCACTATAATAGAAGGCATGGGCATCATAGTTTAACATCGTGGGAAGAAGTGATCAATCACGTGGTCACTGTTCAACTAGCTCGTATTTTTTGCCGAAGCCAACGACTCGGCGAACCACGCCTTCTTCCTCGAGTTTTCCTAGACGTTGCCTGATTATTCGCCTCGAAGCAGTGCCTCGCATGGCTTGAACTTGACGAGTTATGGCAGAAATGTTCAGAGGGCCTTTTACCGCTAGAGCTTGTATTATACATCGACTCATTTCGTCTCTTGCAACTTCAGGCTTTTTGATGATACGCTCTGCAGTCTTCAGTCGGGCTGCAATTTTTAAGGGTTCTTCGTATAATCCTAGACCCACTTTTGTAAGTCTCAGCGACGCTGCTAGCCCTTCATATTCGGGCTTTTCAAGAATCAATGTTTCAAGGGTGTCCAAGCGCTTTATTATCAAGTCTAGCTTTTTGCTTAACTCTTCAACACTAATTGGCTTTGGCTGATGCTTTTTAGTGTCTTCATTCATGTTTCAGTGTCACACTAGAGAAAGATGGTATAAGACCTCTTCTGCTTAAATGATTATGCCACAGCTTTGACAGATCTTGACGGATGCCAGATTCTCAGCCGAACGAAAGAATGAACGTTAAGTCTATCCTGCTTCGTGTGTCGTTTTAATATGCATTCTCTCAAGAACCACTGAAGATACATCAATGGTCAAGCTCCAAAATGGTTCGGACGTCCAGGGTCACTCATATACTTCAGAGACATCAATGGCAGGACGATGTTTATCTGGCTTCTGTGATTCTAGAGTGTTTTTTTCCACGCCTATCTGGTCGCTAGATAGGTAGCATCTCTACCCAAATTATGACTATCAAGCCGCATGCGATGAGCGCAGAGATGATGAAGAATGCAATGTTCTGCCATATGTCAAAGCCTGTGGGGTAGAAGGCAAGGAATCCAAGGGTGAATATTAACCAGCACCAGACCACAATAACTGTTCCTAGAACTCTTCCTCTAAGAGAAGTCATGTTAACTATCTATCGTAATGATACAGTTAATATCTCTTGCGCTCTTGACCGACGTTCTTCCACAAGCCTTAAGCTGAAAGAATTGCCATAGAATGTGGGAGAGGCTGATGACGGTTCTGATCAGAGAGTATGTTTCTTCTGACTTTCCTCAGGTCAAGAAGCTAATATTGGATGCTGAGAATTTTGGTGAGCCTTTCTTAGACACTGAAATTCTGAATATCAAGAAGAACACTACATCGGGTTTAGGCAAAATCTTTGTTGCAACTATAGGGGGTCAAGTGGTTGGTTACATTTCATTAGGTAGAAGAATCTTTGCTTTAATGATAGATTCCATTATTGTTGGTAGAGGCTATCAAAGAAAAGGCGTGGGTAGCAAGCTCGTAGAAAGAGCTATAGAATATGCAAAATCACAAGGTTTTCATGTTCTTCGAACTGATACAGGAACCTTCATGGACTATGCCATCAAGTTCTACCTTGCCTGTGGTTTTGAACCATGTGGCTATGTGGAGCATGATTTCAGCCTAGGCTCAAAGCAACTACATTTCTATATTGACCTGTCAAAGAAAACCTGAAGTTTCTTGCACAAGTCATAAAAATCGAGAATGGAGACATAGAGAGAGGGATATCGTTGATTGGAAAACCTGATTTTGATAGTGGTTGGTTGTCGCTGTCTCCTGGTGACAAGGAAATTGCTCATCCGTTGAAAACGACAGATGTTATCGTGTACATGGTGGGAAAGAAGACTTCGGAAGGAGCCCCTCATCAGATGGAATACGGAGGGTTTGTGAACACTGTAGGTGTTCTAGTCAATGATTACCGAGGAGCTTACTGGCATAAGCTGACCGCTGGCAGCATTACTGTACATAGACATGGAAATGACGAGAACTGGGAATACGTTCGTGTCCTGATGTGGAAGATCCGATAGTCATGAAGCCAAAGCGAAGTCGTTGCCTGAACCCATTCCTATCTATGGTTCGGCAATATGATTCCTGTTAAGCTACCTATGCCAACCGTTCTCGTCTAAACGCAAGCTATCTTTTCTCCTCTGCCTTTCCCTGTTGGGCCGCCTTCGCCGCCGTGTTCGCCCCAGCAAACCCTGACAGCCCGAGAATTTCTCCCTTCACCATATCCATGGGAATCGCAAACACGATTGTATTGCTTTGATCGTAGCTGATGTCTTCCAGACTTGACAAGGTACGCAGATACAACGCCCGATTACTCATCTGCATAACTGCCTTCTCCAAGTTCTCGGCAGCTGTCAGCTCGCCTTCACTCTTGATTATCACGGCGCGCTTCTCCCGTTCCGCCTCTGCCTGCCGGGCAATGACCCGCTTCATGTCTTCAGGTAGCTCCACGTTCTGCAGGTTCACTGAAGTGATGTCTACACCCCAATCCTGTGTCTCTCTTTCAACGATTTTGGCAATCCTGTTCGCAATCTCATCACGCCGTGCCAGTAGTTCATCCAGTTCAACATCCCCAACCACATCTCGCAATGTAGTCTGCGCATACTTCATTACACTGTTCCACACATTTTGAATGTTCACGAGGCTGTCTTTTGTGCTCACCACTTTCATGAAAACCACGGCGTCAACACTTACACTAATGTTGTCTTTGGTCATTACGTCCTGCCGCGCGACATCTAGAGTGATAATGCGTTTATCCTGCTTCAGAAAACTCTCTGCTAAGGGCCATTTGAAGAAGAAGCCTGGACCCACCAACCTTTGAAACTTTCCTAACCGAAGGACAATCGCCTCCTCCCACTCTTTGTTAATCGCCATACAACCGGGCAAGAATGCCAAGGAGACGAAAGCAACAATGCCAGACAGGGCAGATACAGGATTTGGAAAGGCAAAGATGGTTAACGCTAGAAACACGAGGAATATTATGATGAAGAACAAGAAAGGCGTTGGAGAACCCGAATATTCCTCTCTTTGAGACTTCACAGCTGAGCTACTAGTTTCACTCATCCGGTACACTCACCTCCTCTCACCCGACAGTCTTCTATTACATACAAGGCTATTTCTTTTTTTCTCAACACTGTAGCGTTGAAGGTCTGTTTGGCAAGTCTAAAGAAGCGTGAGAGTGGCCCAGGAGCCCGATGACTTGGTCTTGTTCCCCCCTGCGATTCGTCTGTGGTTATTCATGAGAGGTATGAATCTTCCTCGCCAGCAAATCAGTGCACAACCCCAAAATGATTATCCCTGCTAAGAAGGAAAGTAGTTGAAAGCTTTGGGTGAGAAGCTCCATTGTTTCCAGTTCTGGATGAATAACGGCGCCGTAGCCAACTGTGTCTACGAGGCCGTGTGCAAGTATCAGTGGAACTAAGTTTCCTGCCTTTCTGTAGAATTGGCCGAAGGCCAAGCCGAAAATGAAGGTGGTAGAAACGTGAGCTATCATTCCGAGAGGGTTGAAAGGCGAAACGTGCCAGACGAAGTGCCAGACCCCGAAGAGTAAGGCTTGAACCAGTAAAGCCGTCTTTTCCGTGTAAGCCTCAGCTAAGCGTGTCTGTATGAAACCGCGGAATAAGCCCTCTTCACTGACACCGACACAGAGAGTCATGAAGGGAAAGACAAACAAAGCTGGAAACGGATCATAACTCACGATGACCCAGTGCCCAGCAAACAGGTAAACTAGGCCGAAAAACGCTGTAAACATAGAGACAGCGAAGACCAAGTAGTAGGCCAAGCCGACGAGAAGTGCTCGGAGGAGATGTTCAGATTTGAAGCCGAAATCGCCTAAGCTGCGTCTCTTAATGTACACAACGGTTAAGACAAGGAGATAAACGACTGCTGTCTTCTCATAGGCCATTCCCAAAAGCAGCACAATGGGAATGCGAACAATCATGGCTAACAGGAATAAGGTGAAAGCCTCAATCAAGAAAGGGCTTCCGTCTGCTTTGCCTTCATGAGGAGGCAATTCTTGCTTCTTATAACGGTTATGCCACAATAGAAGGGGAATAAGCAGCAGGAGAGAGAACGCTGCAGGTGAAACGCTAACGTCATATACGTCTCCAAGCTGGATTGAATCACTGGCGAAGATTAAAGCTGAGACAGTGAGGTAAACAGAGACAGTAATCAGACTTCTTCTTGAGTTCATGAAGCGTTTACCCCACTCATTCTCGACAAGTTCATCCAGACTTCGTGGTCTCCTCTTTAGGCTTCTCTTTTCGCATTGTCAGTCTCAATATTACCCATATAAGATAGATTGTTAGAAAGATGGCTACAAATTCAAATGATTCTCTTGCGTATGCCCAGACAACTATGAATGCTAGCATTACTGTGGCTAGGTTGATGAGGATAGTCAGAAGGTGTTTCATGGTTCAGTACGTTTGGAGATGAAGAGTTAAAGTTTTTTACTTGTCGAAATCGTTGGTTTCCCGCTGTTAACAGGCTTTTCGCTTGGCAGGCTTAAGCAAGATTTCGGTGGAAGCTTCAGTTATTCTATCATCCATTTGGTTTGGGACTTCTGATTTTTGGATGATTGTGCGAAAGCAGAAAGCAATAATCTTCCTTGGCAAGATAAGACTATTATATCGTAGTCGCCGCCCTATGAGCGGTGAGCGATATGTTCGAAGAACTTGCGAATCTTCTCGGGAACGTTCTTGTGATACAGCTTATTACGAGTGTCGTCATAGTCATCGGGGCTTATCTGTTCAACAGATTCTTTTTCAAGAGGACGGTGAAACGGTTTGCCAAACGAACGGGTCTTGAGGACAAGTATGTTAAGCCTATCAGGAACTTCGGTTCACTCATAATATTCGTCATCGCAGGTATCTTGATCTTATGGGTTTTCCAGATTAGGGAAGCGTTTCTGGGAGTTCTGACCGCTACAGGTTTTGCGGGGATAGTTATCGGGTTGGCGGCAAGAGATGTTTTAAGCGATTTATTAGTGGGAACTTTGCTCTACATCTATAGACCTTTTGAAATCGGCGACGGCGTAGTGATAGGAGATGTTGGAGGCCGAGTTGAAGACATAAGCATAAGAGGTGTTACTCTTAAAGCTTGGAGCGGAGAAGTCGTAGTAGTGCCGAATTCTGTGGTGAGAACTTCGATTGTCAAGAACTTCTCAGTTGACAGACGCCGGTGTGACATAAGCATATTCATTGACTACGAATCCGATTTTGTAAAAGCTTTGAGAGCCTGTAAAGAAGCCGTTGAAGAGACAACAGAGGTTCTAAAAGATCCGGCTCCAACGATAAGAGTTGACGATTTCCAAGAAAGGTATATGAAGATCTTAATGCTCATCTGGCTTCCAAGCGACAAGTACTGGGATGCTTACACAGAGGTAAAGAGGAGAATAGCGGAAGGATTCAAGGCGAAAAAGCTGAAGCCTGTGCGACTTAAGGTGTCAACTCAAACAGAATAACATGGTCTCGGTCCAAGCAATAATCAAGGGAAAACTGGAGATGTACTGGAAGAGGATGCATGCTGGGGTCATATGTTTTGTAGTTAGACGATGCGTTCAGGTGTTCCTTCAACGAAAAAATATCCTGTATAATCCTGCATACTACGTACGCTGGTGAATTGTATCTTCATTTGATCACTTTGCAGAAAATGCTGGATTCGTCCACCTCAACTATGGAAGTCTTCAATCCGAATTCGTTGAACAACTCCACGAACTGAGCTGCGCTGATGGTGGTGGCTCTGAAACCATCCTTGCACACAATTGTTCCATCACGGGTTTTCTCTTCATCTATCTCTCCTATAAGGTCTAGCTCTGCTTGTTTTCGAAACCATTCTAGACGATCTTGCCATATCTTGGGGGAATAGGTCGAAAAAAGAATAGTCCCCTTGTCTTTTGTCACTCTTACGGTTTCAGAGATGAGACGTTTCTTGTTTACTCCAAATGCAGAAATGCCGTTCTGAATGCAGAACACTGCGTCAAAGACACCGGAACGAAATGCCATCTGAGATGCATCCATCAGGAAAGCAGCATAGTTTTGACAACCTTCCATGTACTGCTTCGTAAGTTCTAGACTTTCCTTTGAAATGTCATTTCCGATAACCCATGAAACAAACTTAGATACGTTTTTCATAACTCTGCCGTAACCACATCCAAGTTCAAGAATCAGGCCTTTATGATGAATGTTAGAAATGACGAATCTAATTTCAGCGTCTAGATACTGTCTGATCCTTGGAGGGGCCAGTTCATAACATTTGAGAAGCCTGTAAGCTGAGAGCTTCTCTCTGTAATAGGAACCCTTGTGCATAGGATCATCTAAAGGGAAAACTGGATTTAAAATGCTCGTGGCAACTCAAAACTACTATTACCTATTATATATTAGACCTTAATGTTAAAAAGCTAGGTTTTGCAGAATTCTTTGGGGTAGTTCTTGAGCGGGTCGTTGGTTTTTCAAGGAGAAGCTGAACTGGAAGTCGAGGTCCAAAGAATAAAAAGATGGCTGGAAAAGCAGTATGGAGTAAGACTGCCCGGAGTTGAAGTCAGATATTCTGAGAACACTAGTTATGCTTTCGCAGTTGCTGACACAGAACTTCCTTTTGGAATACATCCTGAAACTAAGAAGCGTTTCTTCAGGGCTAGAAACTCTGAACTCAGACTCCGTGGGTTGAAAGAGGATGAACTAGAAGGAGTTGACCCGTCGAAATTCACAGTTTTTCTACCCGGAAGGTATTTGAGCTATCCAGTTAGGCTTTATGGCGCTCTGTGGCATGAATTGGGTCACGCAGCTGCTGATGCCCTAAATGTCAAAGATAAGGTTCTGAAGGAGGGTATTGCAATAGCGTGTAAATTCGCAGGGTTATTGTTGGAGGCAAAGGAGGAGAGGTTCACATTTGAAGAAGCTTTCAGCCAGATTGAGTCCGATATCGCCATTGCAACAGAACCATTATCCTTTTTTCTTCCGTATCAGCGTGCGCTGGACATAATTAAAGTATATAACTTGAGTTTAGAATTCCGCAATCGTAACCCAGACGGGCTTTTGGGTGAGCTGGAGAAGAGCATTCAGTATGCTGTGAAGAGTGACCGAGAGATGCGTAGACGGGAGATGTCAAGGTTTGAGAAACCCTTCGTCTCTATCTTAGGTGGAATTGCCCTAGTTCTATTGGCTATCTCGCTATTACACTCTTTTCTCTAGAAGAGACTAGCTAAACATAAAACCTCAGGTGCACATCGCAAACAGATTCGACCCAACCAATTCAAGCCGACAGACAAGCCAGTCTATTTCAGCGACACATATAAAAAGCATGAGAAGACTTCCATAAATAATCAAGTCTCTGCGTCTTCTCTTCTGTTTCTTATCAGGAT
>CAYGBS010000010.1:11765-28189 GCA_964348215.1 uncultured Candidatus Bathyarchaeia archaeon | reverse complement strand
ATCCTTCGAAAGACACAGCCGAGTAGGCATACCGAAGCAGAGAAGCTTTGTAGAAGATATTGACTGGCTGAGGGAGCAAGGCGCCAAACACGTAATTCTCAAAACAGGCGCATACAGGCCATCAGCAGTGGCTTTCACCATGAAACTAGCATCCGAAGCAAAAATCGAAGCAGCAACCTTCGACGGTGCAGGAGGCGGAACAGGCATGAGCCCAGTTCCAATGATGGATGAAATGAGCATGCCAACAGTATACTTGGAAGCACTGGTGCTAAAATGTGCAAGAATACTTGAAAAGAAAGGCAAACACATACCAGACCTTCTCATAGCCGGAGGGTTCATAAGCGAGCAGCAAATCTTCAAAGCGATAGCCATGAGCAACTTCGGCAACGGACCCTTGGTGAAAGGAGTTTTGATGGCACGTTCACCGCTGACTGCAGTGATGAAAGCAAACTACTTCAAACAGCTTTCCGAGGAAGGAAAATTACCCCGTACATTCGCAAACAGATATGGGGACACCCCGGACAAGTTTTACATAGCTGCACCAGAGTTGAAAGAGGAGCACGGTGAAAGATTCAAGGAAATTCCATGGGAAGCAGTAGCATTGCACACCTATCTTTCTGATCGTATCGGCGTAGGACTCATGCAGTTGCTGGCAGGAGCAAGGAAGTGGAAGCTTCCGTTAATCAACAGGGATGATCTTATGGCCTTATCTGAAAGGGCGGCCAAAGTCACAGGAATACCCCTTCCAGAAGAAGCAGAACAAGGAGCTATCGAAAGAATCCTAGAGTAACCCCCTCCCCCTTTTCCTTTTTTAGCTTGACAAAGGGTTTTCAGTCTTAACTGATCAGTGATCTTACTAGAGAATCTACTCCTATTAATCTGGAAAAAAAGAGAAATGGTGTGTGGGTCTCTTTGGATATTGTTGTCTTCAGCATGCTATGAGACTGTCACTAGGCCTTCAAGAGAATCATGAGGTATCGGCCAGCCCACAAAGTCCTTAGGAACTTCCCAATACTTGAGAGTGGCGAGTTTATGGACGTAGAGACTTAGCGGAGAGCTTCCCTCAGCTTTGCCCTTGAAAGTGAATTCCATCAGTTCTACTTCGCCCTGCTGTGGGATTATTGCAGCAGCCCAGAAGAGGTATTCGATTTGGCCCCCGATAAACTTCCAATGTGGCTGTTTAGCGCCAACATATTCTACCACTGAGCGGTCAAATTTTAAGCCGATCTCGAAACCCCAGAGATCTTTCACGTCATCCACCAAAACGGTGACAGTGAAGGTTTCGCCGACTTCTGTATCCGCAGCTTCTGGACTGAAGTACACTGTACATGTAGGAGCGGGTTCAACTTGATCAGCTGTATCTGCAAGAGCGCTTCGATATGAAGTATATGCACTGGAACCAACCATTGCAATGATGAAAAGACCCAGCACAGCTACACTTTTCATTTTCCACAAGTCAAACGTTTTTTATCTCCTCCTTCTTTCGGGTAATACTTAATGTGCCTTCCTTCAGCACCAAGGTTGACACATAGGAGCGATGTTATTTAAGACTTGGCTTAGAAAGAAGTTCCAGTGACTCTCTCAGAGAAGACAAGCCTTCTATCCCGAACGCTTTGAACAAAGAAGAATCGAGCAGATACGTCGATCCTTCCTTCCACGCCCAGCCTATATGTCTGATTTCGGACACTATTCAAGACGGGGTCGTCTGTCACGTGTCGAATAAAATAGAAAAAACTGCTCTCTCCAGCAGGGATATCTTGCCCCGGAGAAATGCTTACTCCACCAATATCTCTGTCATCAACAGAGAAATAGATGATGATAGACTCAACAGTGACAGCAAAATCTGAAGGGTTTCTCAAGATGAAGCTTATGTTCAGATCTATCGAATCAGGTTCAACAGTGGGATATGTAACCTCAGTAAGTCTGAACGTGTTTAAGGAGTTCCCCAGAGCAGCAACCAGAGTACTGTTAAAGTTAATGTAGATCGCAGCTACAGCGAGAATAGCAGCGAGAGCCAAAACGAGTATTACATATCTCAAAGTCCTTCTGCGATCAGACTTTCTTTTTTTCAAGTGCTTGCTTCCTCAATCTGTCTTTTCACGGTCTTTCATAGCCGTAATAAGGAGTTATCATAACTATATCAAAGATGTCAACATCGCCGTCGCAGTCCACGTCGAAAATTGGGTCGTATCTCGAATCTCCTTCTCCAGAGCCATACGCTTGGGCTATAAACACGATGTCGAATATGTCTACATCCATGTCCGCGTCGAAATCTCCAGCGTGCGCGACTTCCACATCTCCAAAAGTTATGCTGTTGTCAGCAGTGTCATTCTCACCATGGACCACATCTGCCGTGGCGTTCAACACGTAACTCTCGTATTCCACTGCATCTGTAGTTTCCCAAGCGAAGATCACTGTGACACTTTCATTTCCATCTAAGTAAATCTCCGTCGTGTTGATGGCATTGCTATTCGCATAAAGAGTTACGTTGAAAGCCTCCGGTGAATTGCCTTGGTTTTCCACAGTTACGTTCACCTGGAAGCAGAATCCTCTGAACACAAGTGTTTTGAAAGGAACTAATGCTGTAACTGCTACATCGTGGATCACTTCGCTGATCAGCGTAACCGTTCCGTCTTCAAACCCGTTGTTTTCTACCCTAGTCTCATCTTCCACGATTGTTGCATTAGCTGAAATCGTGTAGTCACCGGGAGGTAAACCGCTTGTGTTCCAATGAAATATCAAAGTCTCTTCTGTATGGGGAGGCAGCGCGAAAACAGTTTCGGTGTCGACTACAACACCGTCATGATACGTGGTAACATTGAAGTTCTCGTTCCTCGTTGTTCCGTTATTCAGCACAACCACAGTGATGTTCGCTGTCTCTCCGATGAAAATCGAGGTGGAGGAAGGAACAAGGCTGAGAATAGCTACATCGTAGAATGCATTGCTGAAATATCCATCTCTAACTGAATGGTCTATTGGCTGTGCTCCTGAGTCAGAAAGGGTGCTATTATATATGTCGAGGGCACACTTCCCGAAGCTCGCAACGGTAAAGGTCATTTCAAAGACAATTCCGCTGCCGTTAAACGAGGGACCTAGAGTGACGAAGGCGATCAAGTAGGTTCCAGCTGTTGCGTTTACTTCATTCTTGATCTGCAGTTCTGGTTCATGTAAAACTCCGTCAGGATACGTTTCCACAGGAATCTTCACGAGATGACTGGTGTAGTTCAATATGGAAGAGTTCCAACCTAATCGTATGTCAAATCCTTTGAGATCAGTAACATTCGAAATTCTGACGCTAATAGTGACGTTTTCTGATGGAGTCAGCTCAGGGGCTGTGATTTCAGACGGATCTACATCAACCACTGGCAAGTTGGATTGAACGGGATTTCCCTGCACCGTTAGTTTCGTCCCAGGTCTGAATACAAGAAAAGTTGTCAGGATGACTCCTAGAATCAATAAAGTTTTGATCGACAATCCCATGCTCGTCGCTTTCCATTTGCTATGATGGTCAAGCAGACATTTATCCGTTATGGATGAGAATGCTCTGATCTGTTGCCACATGCGCCACCAGCTGAAAAACATATTAAAGCTGATTAGAATATCTGTGTTCATGCAGAAAGATGATGTTTACCTAAGCTACGAGATTCCTGCTGCCATGAAGCCCTCTGTAATTCCAGTAGACGACCTTGAAGAAGAAGTTATGAAGGAACTGACAGAGGATTCAACAGAGCTAAGAAAGCTGATACAGAGATACGATGCAGCAGTTCCAATTGGCATGACAAAAGAGTACGTTGAAAAGCGTGGATTTGACGCGTTCAAATCTTTACGAGAGATAATTCAGAACACGTTGGACGAAAGTGAGCTGGTGACTGGAAAACCCGACGTTAGCATCAAGAAGGACAGCTTTGGGACGTGGATAATTGACGAGGGAAGAGGACTAACAGTAGATGCACTGTCAATAGGCAGCACGAACAAGGAGTGCTGGATGCGAGGGTATTACGGCGAAGGCTTGAAACTAGCCGCCGCATACTTCACCTCAGAAGACATTCCTGTACTCATCTTCACCAAGGACAACGTCTTCAAGTTTGCAGTCCAGAAAAACTCAGAAAATTCAAGAATATTTGTTGTTCTCGGCAAATCCAACACGAGAGTTAATGGCACTAGAGTGCTGCTTTCTGGATTTGACATCGAAGAAGAAACCCTGAACAGTATGGTGTCCTTCCATAACAAAGATCTGGCCAGCAGGAAGATTGCTGAAGTACACTCAAGCTCTCTCGATTGCCCCCACAAAAAGGCTTCTGCAGTATATGATTATCCAAATCTTCTCTACATTCGCAATATGTTTGTGGGTAGGATGGACAAAGTTGCCAAGCGAAAATCTCTTTTTTCCTACGATTTATGGTGGTTCAGGCTTGACGTGTCAAGGACGTTGATGACCTATTCCATGCCGAAACTGTTTGAAGAGGCCAACCGAGTGTTTGAAGCATCAGAAGATGCAAGAACAAGACTTGCTGAGAAGCTTCTAGAAACGAACATGTTGACCACAAAGAAAATCGCTGATGGTTTTGCAATAGAGTTTCACCCAAAGTTTTCAGTATTTGAAGGCCACCTCTTTGTATATAACTTTCCCAAGGGCATGCTTGACGCGATGTTAGACGTCCTCCACTTGAGAGAAAAGAAGCATCTCGTGAGGAGAGCAACAGGCGAGGAGAATTTGGAGCGGGCCGTGGAGGAGGGCATAATACCGTTCATAGTGTCAGAGGAACTCTCTGAAGAATTCAAAAGCATACGACCTCTACGCGAATCCTCCAGCCAAAAAATGGCAAAGGAGATTTACTAGTGAGCCAAGAAATAGGGCCATTAGACGTTGCCTTAGAGCAACTAAAAATCGCAGCAGAAATATTAGACCTAGACCCAGGAATTCACGTCTTCCTAAGCCGTCCCAAAAGAACACTTTCAGTCTCGATTCCAATCAAAATGGATAATGGCAACACCTGCATCTACTGGGGCTGCAGAGTCCAACATATCGATGCTCTGGGACCCTTCAAGGGCGGAATCCGCTATCACCCATGCGTTGACCTAGCTGAGGTGACAGCCCTCGCAATGTGGATGACGTGGAAATGCGCAGTTGTCAACATCCCCTACGGCGGAGCAAAAGGCGGCGTCTGCTGCAACCCAAAGGAAATGTCCAAAGCCGAACTTGAACACCTAACCAGACGTTACACAAACATGCTTCTTGACTTCATCGGCCCCCGCAGAGATGTACCAGCCCCAGACGTTTACACAAACGCCCAGACAATGGCTTGGATAATGGACACCTACAGCCGATTCAAAGGCTACAGCATACCTGAATGCGTCACTGGAAAGCCCATAATCCTAGGAGGCTCCGAAGGACGAACCGAAGCAACCTCACGAGGAGTCATAATCTCAATAAGAGAAGCCGCCAAACGTCTAGGCATCAAAATGAAGGGCGCAACCGTTGCAGTGCAAGGATACGGCAATGTAGGATGGAATGCCGCCAAAATAGCTCACGATTTGGGTGCCAAAATCGTCGCAGTCAGCGACTCTAAAGGCGGAATCTACAACCAGCAAGGCCTAGACCCCTACAAAGTACTCGAACACAAAGAAAAGAAAGGCTCAGTCCTAGGCTACGAAAAAGCCAAAAAAGAAGTCACAAACGCTGAACTCCTGGAGCAAAAATGCGACATACTCATCCCTGCAGCATTAGAAAACCAAATTACCCAAACGAACGCTGGAGCAATAAAAGCAAAAATAGTCGGCGAAGCGGCAAACGGTCCCACAACACCAAGAGCAGACGAAATACTTCGCGAGAAGAAAGTGTTCCTAATTCCGGACATTCTAGCTAACGCAGGTGGTGTCACGGCAAGTTACTTTGAATGGGTTCAAAACCTGACTAGGGAGCACTGGACCTTAGGGGAAGTAAATCAGAAGCTGGAAAGCATACTGATAAAAGCCTTCAACGATGTGTACAAGACTATGAATGAAGAGGAGACCAGCATGAGAACCGCAGCCTTGCTATTAGGCGTGGGAAGAGTCGCCGAAGCCATAAAAACGCTGGGACTTTGGCCTTAAGTTTCAGCCCGTTCATGTTCACCGCGTTGTGCTGAGCAGATTAGGCTATTTAGCCTCTGGAGTCAGATAGAAGCTTTCAATGACTCCTGTTGGCTCTAATTTGAGGCATTTTATGACTTTGCGGCATCCGAAACATTCGTCAGGAAACGGACTGCCCTTCGGCAACGAAGTTAAGTAGCCTACGTAGTGGGGGCATTCTTTTTCTTCGGATTCATTTTCCTTTCGGGGTTCGGTGGATTTCATGGGTTTTGAGGCTTTCGGATTTTTCTTGTGTGATTTTTCTAGAGGGGGTTTCTCTACATATCTAGATAGTTTGGGTCCTGTGGATGGTTTGAGCTTTATGAGGAGTGTGAAGTAGAGTGTTACAGTTAGTGTAAGTACTATGAAGGCTGTGTAGAAGAGTGAATCGAATGGAAGCATCTTTGTCACTTTCCTCTCTGCTGTTTGCCTAGTTATAGGCTTAGTGATGTTGAAATTCGTAGGGTGAATCTGTATTTTTGGGAAATGCTTAGGTTATCTCGAAGGTTATGATGTATTGGGCATAAGTCGTAGTGTTTAGGGTTAGAATCTCAAGATAGACGTTAACGTAGGATGTTCCTGTGCTGTTTGCTTCTACAGTCACGGCTATGTAGATTGTTTCCAAACTGCCTAGATCGTACCATGCCCCAGTTTCGTTAACGAAAGCTCCTGTCTCGATAACGATTTGACTTGAGGTTCCGTCTGTGGAATTGTGGAAGTAAATGGTGCAGTTCTCCAATCGATTAACGTCGGAATCATCATACGCTTTTAACCTGATCTTCCAAAGATCTGGAACAGTGTTGTTAACTCTCAGAACATAATCGTAGGTTGTCTCAACTGGAGT
The DNA here is from genome assembly GCA_964348215.1 of uncultured Candidatus Bathyarchaeia archaeon. Classification (GTDB taxonomy): domain Archaea; phylum Thermoproteota; class Bathyarchaeia; order Bathyarchaeales; family SOJC01; genus CAYGBS01. The sequence goes on along the minus strand of CAYGBS010000010.1, from coordinate 21,234 downwards.
CCATGTGTGCAGGATATTTGTATCTACGTACCACGTGTCTTGAACTTTATCACTGGTCTCGTTTCCACCTTTAAATCTGATCGTTAAATTTGAGGAGGCCAAGTATGAGGAAACTGAAGCGTTGTTCCATCCATTTGTGAGATTTGTGAAAAGGTTTTGCCACGTTGACCCATTCCACACGTCCACTTGAATATCTTCTTGATCAAATGGAGTATCTGAAGAGAACGAGTAGCTTACAGTACCGGAGCCATCATTGTTATCAGGTCCTACATCATCGAAATTGCCATTTAGTTTGAAATAGGATCTGAGGTTTGATTCCGATCCGGTAAGCTCAACGTCGTAGTCACTCTGAAGTTGCGTCAAATTCCTGGCGACATTCCAATATCTTAATTCATCTCCATGCCCATCTACTGGTTCGTCACCGTCTAAACCATTCAGAAAACGATTCTCGGTAGGGGATGGAGTGGTGCTAGTCCAAGTACCACTGAGACTGTTCGCATCGAGTGAAGGGGGGTTGTTCTCATCCCCAATATAGAGGAGAAGATCATCATTGGTTTCATCCCACACAATAGCGACAAAACACCAAGTGTCAGCGGAGAATGAGTAGGCACTAGTCATTGAACCCGTTCCGCCCCAGTCCAACAAAAGGTTTGTACCTGACCAACTAGTTTCCATATCGCCATTCTGCCCCCAAAATCTCCCTTGAACCGTGCTATCCATTTTCACCCAGAAGGAAATAGTGCCTGTAGTGGAACCCCAGTCTACATTTCCATCACCGACAATCATGTATCCGCCAGTGGCATCCAAGGAGTGTGAGTTTTCCCTCTCAATGTTGATAGCCACCTCTTCGCATGTTTCATCATAGTCGCTCGTTGTCCATTGTACCTCTAAATCTATCTCGTATATGACGGCCACAATTGTGACATATATCGCATCGACAAAAGCATCCTCAGGACCAGCATCGTCATTGTTTTGAAATTGAAGATCCGTAGTATTGAGATTACTCCAAGTCCAAGATGTTCTCAGATTTGTAGCATTGTATGTTCTTGTTAGAGGAGATGTTGCATTTCCTCCTTCGGGCAGGTCCTCTATGCTGTTCCAGCCACCTCCATCCAACTGATAGGCCCAAGCCAAGGTTCCGCTTACAGTACCATAATACGTGATGTTGAAATAAACTTGCGTGATAACTCCAGTTCCCCCTTCATAATCAGTGACTTCGCAGTATTGATTTTTTGTTAAAGCCGCAAAGGTCTGGTCCGGTGCCCCAGTTATTTCGGAGGCGCTCCCTGTCACAGCGTATTTTGATCCTGAATCAGGGCTCGGCAGACCTTGCTCAGTTAGGCTGTCAAGAATCGAGTCAGGACCATATTGTTGAGCTGAAAAATTGCCATGTGTTCCTTTGTCAGCTGAATTGTCCACGTTAGATGTGTCTATGTCAACATAGTTCTCAGTGTTATTCGCTTTCGGCACCGTAACGCTCACTTTTGCACTTGTACTGTTCGTGTAGATCGCGCTTGAGCCAGCGGTACCTTCTTCAAGAATAATAGGCGGGGAAGTTATTGTCCCATAAGCCTGCATCAAGATAGAATGATAGGCGGTTCCTGCGGCGCTCTGCAGCGAGTAACCCAACAAAAAGAAGGCCGTTAACACTAGCCAAACAAATCGTCTAATACTTTTATGATCTAAACTTATCTTTATCCTATTCATAGATGGTCTCACCTGCGAAGTAGCTAAAAAAGGGAGAAAGTGGATTATTCTTGCACATCCACCGCAATCACTATCGTACACGTCAACGCATCAGTAGCCCCAGCAGCTGCTTTAGTCTCAATCTTCACAGCCCACTCGCTAGTCGCACCTATTGACTGATAGGTCATGTCCGACGGAGTACTCCAAGTGTCCCCTGATGTAGTGTAGTCAAAATCACTGCCAGTCACAGGATTTCCGTCTGGCTGGATCAGCGTAAAGTTGATGAAGGTAAAGTTGCTTACACTGGCTGCTCCCGAAGTAGGTGTTATTGAAACGTGTCTTAATCGAACATTGTGCGCGGAGCCATCGGTGTTACTTATGTTCAGAGGCTCATCGTAGGTCAATGTTGCATTGGGATACGCCTTTATGGCTAAACTCACATAAGTGGAGTTTGTACCCATTGAAGAACCGGTTGGCCAGTCGTCGCCCTGTTCAAATATTACTGTGGCTTGGCTGATCGTTACGGTTGGCTCCATCACTACACTGTAGTATGTTGCCGCACTAACAGAAACAACGATGATAGAGATCAGCGTCAGAATCAACATCTTGACGGATTTGCTGAACACTCGACTCATTCGATCTCACCTCCTCTTCCAATACTTTCTGATTATTTTCGGACTCAGAAGCACGGAAATCGATAGCCCAAGAACCAAAGCGCTGAAAAGCATAGCCATCTGGAGAAGATAGAACTCGGCAAACTGGCTTGTGTAGTTGGAGATGAAGAAAACTGAGACAAATACTGCTGGAAAGACGACCGTGCCTGAGAAAATCTTAGCAAGACCCCACTCTTTCTTGATGACCGCAAGATATACATTGAGTGCAATAACATTGGCCAAGGCAACTGCTAAGTAGAGAAAGCAATACCAAAACCTCATATAATCTCCGAATAATGCGAGAAACTCTTTGCTGATCAAAATGTGTACATAGCCACCAATTGCGCCAGCCTGAAAGACATAGGGTAATGTTTTCGGAAAATAATCATCCAAGAGACAAGTCAATAGACTCATGGCTACAAAAACATCTACCCCTAGGAAGGCGAAGAACTCGGGCAACAATGAAAAACTCATCTGACCGTCCTCGAGTTCGGAACCAGAATCAGAGTTCACGCTACTTAAGAGGTATGAATTGAAAATACGAATCTTAACACATTCGTATTTAATCCGAAAACTATCTACTGAAATTTGAACGTCAAAATCTGCGAAAACATAGTCACGCCAAAGACTCTTAATGAAGCATTAGATATTTATGTTGATACAGTTCTATAGCGTCTAGAAAGGAGTTACACAGGTTGAGTTTCGAGATGTGGGCGGAAAAATACCGCCCGAAATCCTTAAGCCAGATGGTAGACCAAAGGGACATTGTCGAACGCCTCAAAAGTTTCGTGAGGTCTCGCAATGTGCCTCACTGCATTTTTGCTGGTCCGCCGGGAACTGGAAAAACAACTGCAGCTTTATGTTTAGCTCACGACTTGTATGGTGATGCTTACAGGGAGAGTTTGATGGAGCTGAATGCAAGCGATGAGCGAGGTATAAACGTTGTTCGTGAAACCGTGAAGACTTTTGCTCGTGTACGAACCTTAGGAGAGATTCCCTTTAAAATTCTCGTCTTAGACGAGGCAGACAACATGACAAGCGACGCTCAGCAGGCTTTACGGCGAACCATGGAAAGATACACGGAAACCTGTAGATTCATCCTAATAGCCAACTACAGTGGAAAGATCATTGAACCAATTCAAAGCCGCTGCGCCCCGTTCCGTTTTAGCTATTTACCTCGAGAGGAACAAGACGAATACTTAAGACAAATAGCCAAAAACGAAAACGTAGACTTGGCGGACGGTTTGGATGCAATCTACGATGTCTGCGGAGGCGATCTGCGCAAAGCAATCAACTCTCTACAGGCAGCTGCATCCCTTGGAAAATCCGTAGCTTCTGAAACAGTCTATTCGGTGGTTGGGCGGGCTAATCCAGCAGACATTCACGCTATGATAAAGATCGCGATAGACGGTAACTTTGTTGAATCGAGAAAGAGACTTCGCGAAATGATCATAAGATACGGTGTAGCTGGAACTGACATAATTAAGCAGATCCACTTGGAGCTCTTCCGCCTCGACATCCCTGAAAACTGGAAGGTAAAACTGGCAGAAATAGTCGGCGAAGTGGACTTCCGCCTAGTCGAAGGAGCAAGTGAAGAAGTACAGTTGAGCGCCTTACTAGCTAGGCTTGTCGAAGCTGGATACGAGTTGAAAGGTGGCTAACCTTTAGTGCACGTCGCGTGGACTGTGAAGCACAAGCCCAAATCCTTGTCAGAAGTTGTGGGAAACCAAACGGCGATCAGCAAGCTTCAAAGATGGCTGAAATCTTGGGACAACGAGATTCCCAAACAGAGGGCTGCATTCCTCCACGGTCCACCTGGAATCGGAAAAACGGTGTCCGTAGAAGCTCTAGCACACGACCTCAGCATGGAGCTCATAGAAAAGAATGCAAGCGACCACCGCACCGAACAAAAAATCCGCCAATTCGCTGGTCTAGCCTCACAATACCGCAGCTTCTCAGGGAAAAAACGGATAATTCTCCTCGACGAGATGGACGGTGTGTATGGAACCGTTGACCGAGGAGCCATACCAGCTATAACAAAGATAATCAATGATACCCGCTGCCCAATCGTTCTAATCGCCAACGACTTCTGGGACAAAAAGTTTGTGGCATTTCGGAACAAGAAGAAATATCTGGTTATCAAATTTAAGAAGCCGCAAGCAAACCATGTCTTAAAGCACTTGAAGAGGATATGCATTGAAGAAGGTATAACTGCTGAGGATGAAGCTTTAAAGTTCATCGCGCAACGCAGTGAAGGAGACATAAGATCAGCTGTAAATGATTTGCAGGCGCTGGCCCAAGGGAAGACGAGGTTGACCTATGATGATGTCTCTTGGCTTGCCTATCGAGACCGCAAAGACGTGATTTTCAGCGTTCTAAAACTAGTACTGTACGGAAAGACATGTGCCACTGCTAAGCAAGCTATCGATATGGCTGACGTTGACTTGGACATGCTTTTTGAATGGATATACGAAAATGCTCCTCACCACTTCAATATACCCTCCGAGCTGGCAGAGGCCATGGAAGCGTTGGCACTAGCTGATCTGTACAAAGGGCGGATTAGACGTACACGGAATTGGAAATTAATGCGGTACATGATTGACTTCATGACGGCAGGCGTAGCCATGGCAAGGAACAAGTCGAAGCCTTCCGGGTGGATACCGTTTAGGTTTCCACAGAGAATAAGAACACTGTCAACGAGCCGCAGTGAAAGAGCAAAGAAAAGGGGAATAGGGAAGAAGATAAAACGGCGAATGCACATATCAGTGGCTGTAGCACAGAGAGACGTTTTGCCGTATTTGAGGACAATCTTTGAGAACAACCCGCATATGGCAGCTGGCTTGGCTGACTGGTTCAACTTTGAAGAAGATGAAGTCAGCTACATTGCTGGAGGCAAAAGACAAGCGAAAGCGATATTAAAAGCCAAACAGCCAAATGCTTCTTAGTATCGCAAAAGAAAGCGTTGACGAGCCTCAGCTTTTGCCAACTGCATAAAAAAGGAGGTTATGGGGGGGAGCTAGGTCTTTTAGACGCCCATACAACTGCAGCAATGCCGAACACGATGAATCCGATTCCGAACACAATCCATGCGTAGGCTTGGGTCATGGCTGCCTGAGCTATTGCGAGCTGCGCATCAGCCTTTATCATCTCTGCTTCTGCTGTCTTCATAGAAGCGTTTGCCTCTATCAAACGCGCCTCTGCGTCAGCTTCGTAACCTGCAATCATAGCTTCTGACATCGCTATGTTTAGATCATCCATTTGTTGGCTGTGATTATCCTGATGATCTTGCCAGTCTAAGTCGTATGCCTGTTCAGTTGAAAGCGCTTGATCGAGCATACTCAGAATAGTCGTATAAGAAGTCAAAGCATCGTCAAAAAGGCCTGATCTATGACGGGTTATTGCTAACTGCCACTCCGCGTACGCTTCATAATACAAGTTTCTAGCTTCCACGGAGTCCCAAGACCAAGACATCATATTGAACCAAGTGTATATTTCGTCATACAGCATCATTGCCTGTTTTTGAGTCGATGAGTAAACAATGAGATTACTGCCCGACATTGAGTACCAGAGGCCAAGCTTATCCCCTGTGGCGTTCACATGCTCGACGTAAATGGTCCATCCATGCAAATATAGATTCGATGCAACAGAAACAGGAGGCATGGTAAAGGTTATAGAAAATGTGCGAAATTCGTACATGCCTAGTGAAAATGGGTTAGTCTCACTTACCTGAGTAGAGGAATAATTCACACCCCAGTCCATATATACCTTGACAGCTGAAATGTTATGCGGGCCATTGTAGTAATCATCATAATTATCGTACCATCCATCGTTATACAATTGGATTACAAGTGTAGCATTTGTTCCTTCCTCAAATACTTCAACGCCTGACCAACTCCAATAGGGGTCGTAGATGTGGTATTGCCCCTTCCAGTCATAAGTGGATATGTAAGCTTTCGCAGGGTGTATCGCTGTTGTGCCCAATGTTATCATAAGCGCAAATGCAAGAACCGCTGATAGAATTGCTCTCCTCATTTTTTTAAACCTCCTTCGCTATGTCTTAGCATGTTATATAAAAGCTTTAACGTATTGAAACAAGCGTATTGAACAATAGTTATTGTAAAAATCGTAACAAAGAGCAAAAACCTTCATGAAAGTCGAATGTACTAATGCATTGTTTGATAGGCCGGAGCCTTGTAGTAGGGCTCTCTGCCTTGACAAGTCGCTTCAAAAAGCTCTGCCAATTCTCTGTCGGTAGCTCCGCTCCTTAAAGGAGTTAGAACGTCAACCAAGTTCGTGTTCACCATCAAGCAGGGCTTAAGCTTGCCATCACTAGTTATCCGCAGCCTGGTGCAGTGAGCGCAGAATTCAGTGTTCTCTATGGGGCGTATTACCTCAACTCTTCCATCGGGCAGGTGGTATATGCGTCTATTCTGCATGTACGGTCTCACTTCTACATGTATAGCATGTTTCTTCAAGTCAGCTTCCACAGGATCCAACGTGAAATGGTAGCGCTCATAGTAAGTCTCGGTGAGGTTTACGGGTTCCAGTTCTATTAGCTGCAGCAGAGTACCGCTCCTCCTGGCAAACTGAATCATTGTCGGAATTTCCTTTTCATTCACACCTGCTAGAACCAGCATGTTCACTTTTACTGGATACAGATCTACGTCAACTGCGGCACTGATGCCCTTCAACACATTTCTCAGGTTGCCACCCATCAATTTGCGATAAACATCCTCGTTCAGAGAGGGCAGACTCACGTTGATTCTCATTAAGCCCCGGGCCTTCAAGTCCTTCGCCAGAGATGCGAGGAGAGTTCCATTTGTGGTCATTGACAGATCCTGCAAGCCGTCTAATCCTGCTATGCCTTCAACAATTTCTAAGATGTCTCTTCGTAGCAGTGGTTCACCGCCTGTCAACTTAATCCTTTGCATCCCCAAACGAATAGCTATCTTCACCACACGGACAATTTCTGCGGCAGTCATTTCTACAACATTGGCGTCAGGCCTCTTCTCTTGGCCTTCGCGGTGACAGTAAGGACAGTGCAAGTTGCAACGCTGTGTAAGCGAAATTCGCAAGTTCAGAACTGGGCGGCCGAAGTTGTCTTCAATCATGATTTTTCCCGAGCGTGCTTCACGATGTGAGCCGTTTCGGGCAATATAAGCTTGTCGAGGCAGAGCCTTACAGCATCTATACTTCCAGGAATGCAGAAAACAACCTTCCCATCCACAGTTCCAGCGATAGCACGGCTCATAATAGCCGCGGAACCCATAAGGTCATAGCTAAGTTTGCGAAAGAGTTCACCGAAACCAGGTAAAATCTTCCTAAACATAGGGATAAGGGTCTCAATTGTCATGTCCTGTGGTGCGATACCTGTACCGCCACAGACGATAACGGCTGCTACATTATCGTTTCGCAAAGCCTTCTTCACAGCTTCTCTAATCATTTGTTTGTCATCTGGCACTAACGTGCGAGAAACAAGCGTGTGACCAGCCTCTCTGAGCTTCTCCGCAATCAGGTCCCCTGAAGCGTCATCCACGTGGTTACCTAGCTTCAACCGAGCAAAGCGAGATGTGCTGCAGATAACGAGCGAGAAATCAAGCTTCTTCAAAGCTTCAGCCTTATGCTTGCGTGAAGATTCGCTCACTGCCTTTCACCTTCCGCAGAACTTTAATGTCCTTAATGATCGTGGTGGGATATTGGCCCTTCCTGTCTTTTTCATACTGCTTAGTCATGTCCCAGACTGTTAGAAGCGCAGCAGAAACAGCCGTCAATGCTTCCATCTCCACGCCGGTCTTTGCGAAAGCTCTAACTGTCGCTTCAGCAGCAACCCGCGACTCGTCAACGACTTCAACCTTTACGTCCACGTTTGACAATGCCAAAGGATGGCACAGCGGGATCAACTCGCTGGTTCTCTTAGCTGCCAGAACACCTGCAACCTTTGCCAAGGCAAAAACATCACCTTTCTCGACTTTTCCTCTTCTGACTAGTCGCACAGTTTTGTCCTTCAGCTTTATTGTGCCTCTTGCAACAGCCTCACGAAAAACGTCTGGCTTTTCGCTTACGTCAACCATGCTCATATTTCTACTATCCTTTTCAAGAATTGCACTTTGCAGTATCGCGGTTATGAACTACCGCAGCAGAGACTAATAAACACGAGTAGAAGGAGCAGCCATGGCTAGGTCTGCGGCACATGGTGCCATGCTCCGAAACTTCAAGCATCCTAGCCTAAGCGGAGTATGGAAACAGCTAGACGCCTCCTCTCTTTTTGTCCTGAAGACGCTGGTTTTCTTCTTGCCACAGTTCCATCAAGTCTTTTATCGCTCTTGCCTTAGGATCCTCCTCGTTGTAGCGGAAAATGCGAATCCTGCCAAAGGATTTATGCTTTATCAAACCCGCCTCTTCCAGAAGCTGAAGGTGTTGATTGGTTGTAGTGTAGTTTAGTCCAGCCCTTCTTGCAATGTCAGAAATGTTCAGCTCTCCTATTTCGGAGAGGATGCGTAAAATCCTGACTCTTCCTCGGGAAGAGAACACCTCTTCAACCATCATGATGCATACCTTCGCTTGCTAGCCTGCAAAGCTCTGTTCAACTCCTTTTCTAAGTCTACTGCTGCTATGCGGGGCAAGCCAATCAAAGTGGTTTTTCCCCGTTGACCACTGGTGGAAAGCTCTGTTCTAATGATGCCGAAGCTTGCAAGCTCCTGTACATACTTCCAGAGCTGAGTATGCCCACGCGGCTTCTTGCTGAACTCTTCGCACGCAATGGTGTAAGCCTCTTTTGCTTCGCCCATTGAAAGATGAACTCCCCCAGTTTGCTGAAAACGCCGTGCAAGACCAAGCAGAAACAGTTTCTTATGAAGATCCAAGGCTGCAATTTCGCCTCGCCTCACCCCTGCGTAAACATTTCCCACAGCCTTTCTAACATATTCCGGTACGACTTCCTTTGCTTCTTCTGTATCTGCATATTTCCCGGCTCTCCAAAGAAGCTCGATGGCGTAACGTGCATTTCCCCCTTCATCTTCACCTAGCTCTGCAGCAAGGATTACAGTTTCCATGGGAACGGTTCCCTGCTTGAAAGCCAAAACCACACGGTCGTTTAGAATGTCTATAAGCTGCCCTTTTTTGTAGGCGTC
>CAYGBS010000010.1:7756-11755 GCA_964348215.1 uncultured Candidatus Bathyarchaeia archaeon | reverse complement strand
GTCTTGGAGTTGGGTTCTTGTGTAGGCGTCCAGTTGGATTATATTGCTTTGAAGCGTACTTCTCGTGCTCGCGTCCAACTTGTCAAGCCAGCTTAGTTCACGGAGAATACATATCAGGGAAAGCCGTTTACGGGTCTTCCCGCGGCTTTCTTCTATGCGGGTCAGTTTGTAGAGAGGCTCGGAGCCCTCGTTCTGAATAAGCGGCTCCAGTTCGTCCAAGGAGACGATGAGGTAGAGGTCTTTGTTGTCGAGAACTTGCAGCAGAGTTTTCAGCAGTTCTTCTGCGGAGTAGCCCCGTTTCGGGAACGTGGGATGGAACTTTGTTACCATCTGCTGCAGTATCAGGAAAAAGCTGCCCTTGTTCTGGCGGCAGTTCACATGCACATAACGCAGGTTGATGTTGCGTTGCTGTGCCTCACGAGTTATGCTTCGCCCGAAATGCTGTGCCAACACTGTTTTCCCAGTTCCAACTTTTCCAGTTATGATTATCCGCTGCGTCATCTTTCCCGGTGTTTCAACTGCGTGGCGGAAGTATTGGGTGAGAAGTTTAACTTGCGAACCGCGGTGTTGAAGCCTTGACGGTGTGTAGTTTATGTCGAGCTTCGTTTCGTCTTTGAAAACGCTGGCATAGGACAACACAGGTTGCTCCCTTCCCGAGTTGTCTGTTCACCGTGGCTTTTAATGGTTTTTGTCTGTTTTAAAGAACATTCTTATCAGGGTTGAATGAAAATATAGACATATAAATCATCTATCGCGGTTTTCTGACCGCTTATTGAAAGACTGAGTCTTTCTGAGCCTGTGGAGAAGAACTGGAATCATGTTCCATAGACTTTTTTAAGGAAGAGACGTAAAGGTATTAGATGCGGAAAATAGAGAAGGAGAAAAGAGAAGAATTGCTGAACATCGGAAAAAAGACAGCTTTTACGTTGTTTGCCTTGACTATACTAGTTTCATCTTTGCTGCTAGCAAACCTTAACATACCTGCACATGCGCAAGCCACAGATCCTATGTACCTTCACGGTCCACCTCTACAGCCCATCCATATGCACTCCGACATCACACTGAAGCCTATACACATGCACCTCATAGGACCCCCAGGCGGCCCGAACGTGCTGTTTCCCGGAGACCCCCGTTTGGAAGAGCCTAACTCAACTACTGACTGGCACGAGCTTTATCCAGTCTATTCGGAAGAGTGGCACCTTTCCAGCTGGGAAGACCTAGGAGAACCCTTCTTCCAACTTAGCCCCAACGATCAAATTGACATGACCAACCTCTTCGGAGAAGTACAGTGGTTCCATGTAGATCGAATGACAATAACCCTCATCCTGTCAGGGCCGTTCCAAGCCCCCTCGCATGAACCATCAGAACCCAGAATGGCTCTCGAGTTGAAGTGGCCGCACTATGATCCATACATTATCACAGACCCAATATTGTTCAATCTTACAATGTGGCATGAGGTTTGGCCGACCTATAGCAACCACTACACACTCAACAAATGGGTAGATGACCCTGTAACCCCTGACGGTCAACTCAGCTTCACGGACTCAGTTTCCTTCGACGGAGGAGCGAATTGGTATCATGTTGAAGACGTAGCTACCGACCTAATCCTAAGATGGAAGATGATGGATCCAATAGGAACTCGGTGGCATGAACTATACCCAACATATAGTCGTTGGTACAACCTCACCAGCTGGGAATCCTACCCAGACCCCTACTGCGACAGAATAAGCCCACGCGACACAATCGACATGGTTGAAGAAATATCTCAAGTCAAGTCTTGGTACTTCGTCGACAGAGTAACCATCACCATCAACGTCACAGACATACAAACGGATGATTGGATGATGCTTGAACTGAAGACTGCGTATTTTGAGGAGATGTACTACTACATTAAACATCCACTAGGCAGCTTTTGGCACGAGGTCTACCCAGTTTACAGCAATGTTTACAACCTCACATATTGGGACCTAATGGACCCGGTGTGGGACAACTGCAACGGCGTACTTGACCCAAGCGACCACATAGTACTAGTGAACCAGTCTGATGGCCTAGATGCTGTGTATCACATTACAGATATGGCCTACGACATCATACTTAACGAGTACATCACCGACCCAGTAAGCACCGACTGGACAGAACTATACCCAACATATGGAGAAGAATGGCACATATCTGAGTTCGCAGACAATGGAGACCTGTGGCTCAGCCCCAGCGACAACCTCACACTATTAGACCCCACCGGATTTCCTGGAGAATACCACGTAGAAAATGTAACACTCACACTAAACGTCACCATACTGGACATAGCTGGCGTAGGGGGACCCCCCTTCACAATCGGAGAAACACTGTACCTGGAAAACGTCGAAAACCTCGTCAACCCATGGAACTACAGTTGGCCACGATTGTACCACCCCAAGATCGAACCTTTGGGCACCGATTGGACATTAGTCCACCCATCCGACTACTTCGACACACGTTATACACTTGACTTCTGGGACGACAATTGCAATGGCGTAATTGACTATTGTGATGACATCCAACTGTCCACCGTTGATCAATCCCTCTTTGTCCACGTTGACGGATTAGCCGTAGATATCATAGTGGAGAAGACTGCAGAACCTGAACCATGGTACAAAAAGCCATCCTACCCTGACTATGCTCCCAGCGGAATGCCAGACTTCGATCAAAAGCAAGACGCATGGCATCCACCACTGCAAGCTGGTCACTGGACTTGGTGTGGCCCAGTCGCCGCTGCAAACTCGATATGGTGGTTTGACTCCAAATACGATCCAAGCAACATAGTGACAGCTTATCCAGGCATTCCCGACGATCACGACGTGCGAAACGTTGACCCATTCGTAAAAGACTTAGCTTGGTGGATGGATACAGATGGCCAGAGAACTGGATTTATACATACAGGCACATTCTGGCAAGACATGGTCTACGGAATCGACGGATACTTGAAGCAACAAGGCGAAAACGACACACTGGAGGTTCACTTCATGGAATTCCCCAACTTCACCTGGATAGAAGGAGAAGTAAGAAGATCCCAAGACGTCGTCCTTCTACTCGAGTTCTGGCAGCAATCACTAATAGATCCAAATGACTGGGACCGAATTGTGGTGCCCTACGATCTTCCAGGCGGAGAAGGCGGCCACTACGTTACAAGTGCCGGAGTAAAATCCACCTTTGAGTTGCAGATTGCCGATCCATGGTGGGACGCAGCCGAGAACGGATGGCCAGGCCAAGTCTTGCCAGCTTTCCCACATCCAGCTCAGCATCCAAGCTTGCACAATGATACTCTGTACGTCTCCCACGACGCTTACAATGTAGCTCAGTGGATTGAACCACCACTATCGCCATATCCAGGGTCAGGAGTTTGGGAGCTTGTAGGATACTTGCAACAGCTCGGCTGGGGTCCAGCTTTCCATGCCTTCATTAGAGTCGCAATAGCAACTTCTCCAATTGCTGCAGAAGACCATGATGTAGCAGTAATTGACATGGTAACATCTAAGACCGGCTGTTTGCCAGCAGAAACAGTAGGACAAGGATACACCATAGACATCAACGCAACAGTAGAAAATCAAGGCGGCTTCACAGAAACCTTCAACGTAACACTCTATGGCAATGCTACTGTAATCGGATCACAGAACGTGCCGTCCTTGAACCCAGGAGACAACAGAACCTTAATGTTCACGTGGGATACAACAGGCTGGACTAAGGGTAACTATAGCATAAGCGCCTATGCTTGGCCAGTTCCCTTGGAAACAGACCTCGCCGACAATAACATGACTTACGGTTGGGTCTTTGTGACTATACCTGGAGATGTCGACGGAGACCGCGATGTGGACATCTTCGACATCGTTCGCATGGCAGGCGCTTACGGTACAAGAAGAGGAGACCCGAAGTACGACCCTAACGCTGACCTAGATGACGATGGAGACGTAGACATCTTCGACATAGTTATCGCAGCAGGAAACTACGGCAAAAGCTGGTAAT
>CAYGBS010000010.1:0-7746 GCA_964348215.1 uncultured Candidatus Bathyarchaeia archaeon | reverse complement strand
ATCAAAAACCGCTCTCCCTTTTTTTGCATTGTTATATGGCTATGGCTTTAAAGCATCACCATGGAGAAAATGAGCTATCAACCAAAGCCTTTCGGTTACACATCGATTTCTCATACAATTGGGACTTTTCCACTCTTTTTCAATTGCTCAGATCAGGTATGGTACCAACTCGCGTTTGGACACACGCAAGAAAAGCTCTCTGCAATCTCCTTTTACAGAAGAAACATCTCCTGCATATCGACATGCCCAAACCCGTTGGGGGAAGGCGTGCTTGCGATCCACTATGCGTTTTGTGAAGGGTGAGCCAAAGCCATGGGTCTTTCTACCATCATCACAAAGGAAGGAACGGTGAACCGCAAGCGCAAAAGATACTGTGCTGGTTTCATATTTAACAACCTTGAGAAAACGCACTACCAGAAAGCAGAGAGCTTGATGAAAGTATTACGTCACCGTGCACATATTTCATACTAATGAATATGTCTTTTCATGGCTTCGAATAAGAAAGAGAGAACAATATGCTGACCATAATACTCTTGCATCCGACTACTTGCTTCTTCTAGCGAAAAGAACTTAAAATGGGCTTCTTTGCGTTAGTACTACAGTGCTTTATCAATGGAACTAGATTCTGCACAACATTATGGTGCATGGCAGGCTCATCGCATTCTTGGGAAATTCCGAGTTCCTAATCCAAAACTGGAAGCTCCTCTCAAGATCCCAATCATTTTTTGGGTCAGGGGGGCCAGAGTCGTCATCGCCCGCCAAACAAAATTAAGGACAGCGCCACATAAAAATCTATATCAAAAACAAAGATGTACCTACATGCTTCACAAAATAAAAGTCACGCCATTGGCGGGAGAAAGTCTCGGCGTAAGATCAATGTGTACATATCTGGAAACACCGGACCTAAATGTTCTCCTAGACGCCGGCGTCTCCCTCTCCCCGAACCGTTTTCGACTACCACCACACCCCTGCGAATTTGAAGCCATAAAAGAGGCAAGGCACAAAATCGCCCAGTGTGCAGAAAAAGCTGATGTGGTCACGATTAGCCATTATCATTTTGACCACCACACACCCTCTTATGAAGACTGGCTCTGCAACTGGACAAACGCCGAGACTGCACAGCAAATTTACGAAGACAAGCAAGTGCTGGCTAAAAACTACCGTGCCAACGTTAACGCAAGTCAACGCAGAAGAGGATGGATGTTCAAGAAAACAGGGGGCAAGCACGCAGAGAAGCTAGAATTCGCGGATGGAAAGCCTTTCTCTTTTGGCGCTACAAAACTGAGATTTTCCCAGCCAGTCTTCCACGGCCTGCAGAATACACCCTTAGGCTGGCTGCTAATGACTACGATTGAACACGAGGATGAAAAGATAGTGTTTGCCTCTGACGTACAAGGTCCAGTAGACAGGCCCACTTTACGGACTATCCAAGCTGAAAGACCACAACTGCTGATCATAGGCGGTCCACCGGTCTACTTGGCAGGCTTCCGTGTTAACGAAAAGCAAATACAATGGGGCTTGAAAAACCTAGAAACTCTGGCCAAGATGGTTTCAGTTACTATTGTGGAACATCACCTGCTGCGCGATTTGAACTGGCGACAGTCGGCAAAACAGATTTTTGAAACAGCGAAGAATGCGGGAAAGAGAGTTGTAACAGCCGCTGAATTCGTAGGCGAGGAAAATCGGTTGTTGGAAGCGAAGAGAAAACAGCTTTTCAAGGATTTTCCGCCTAGCGCTGAGTTCGAAAGGTGGTATAGACTGGAAGAGCGTAAACGAAGAAAGACCAAGCCGCCTCTAACCAGTTCCTAAGATGGCTTCTAACCACTCTACATCAGAAGTTACCACAGAAATGTCTATGGAACGCATAGGAACATTAAGCCCCCTCTTCTCAAGCTCTCGGGCCAGTTCCTCTATCAAAATTCCCCTCTCCGCCGAAGAGTCGCCGACGTCGCAACTTGGACTGTTTTTGACGCCGAGGACAACAAGTATCTCAATGCCATTCTTAGCAAATTCCCCAAGCTGGCTAGCAGTTGAGACAGCGATCGCTCTGCAATGTTTTCTATAGCTGGCTGTATCGTACTCTTCTTTAGTTCTGCTTGGACGATCGCCTCCTGCATAAGCTAGTTCAGGGCACGGCATTTGAACAAATCCAACATCGCATTTTCTCAAGAGACTGAAAACTTCATCAATGACCGCTGGATAATGAGCTAAGCCAGAGACTCGAGAGTTCTGATTTAAAATACAGTGGACAACGACAACTAGTTTTCCAGAACGTTCATCTTGAAACTTCAAGAAAGCTTCTTCCCGACTTATAACTCTAGTTTTACTTGGACAAGCTTAAAGTCTTTAATGAAAGAAGGGGCTGATCCGAGGAAGTCTCCTTGCCGTTCTTGGTCCTAAGAGTGAAGAAGTCCCTTTACTGAAACTAGCAAAGCTGCTATGACGAGAGCTGAATCAAGGAGTTTGCCTTTCAACACCTTTTCCAACACCGTGTCGAAATCCATGAGTTCAACGGTGGCTATTTCGTCAATGTTGAAACTGCCTTTATGCTTGAGGCTTTGGGTGAAGAATATCTCGACGGTTCCTGACATGTTGCTGGGATTCCAGTTGAATCTTCCGATCCATTCAAGCTTTTCCGCTGTACAGCCTGTCTCTTCCTGTAGCTCTCTTAACGCCGCTTGCTCGGGTGTTTCCCCATCTTTCATGCCACCTGCTGGCAAATCATAAATCAGCTTGCGTAGAGGATGCCTGTATTGCTTTGTGAGAATCATCTTGTTGTCCTCGGTAAAAGCTGCTATTGCCACAGCACCTGCGAAAGCACCGGCAACACTTGAACCTTTGAAGTAGACCCACTCATGCCTCGAACCGTCAGCAAATTCCAAAACGTCTTCAACAATAGTCCTACCATGCTTTTGGTAAAGGATTCGAGATTTCAAAACCCTGACGTTGTCAAACTTGTTCAAGAGATTTTCGCCACTCCAACTTGCCGCACGATATTTCTATATCTTTCCTAAAAGCATTAGGCGGAGAGAAAAGAGGATATGCTGGAGATATCTCCGCTCCCCTAGGGTTCAAATCTCCTTTTGTCACAGTTTGCGTTTTTCATCATCCATTGGACTAGTATAGGTAATATGAAAAAGGGGGAAATTGTGTCGCAATTACGTGTACTTGCTTCTTAGTGGTGCGGCCGCCGGGATTTGGACCCGGGTTCACGGCTTGGAAGGCCGACGTCCTGACCAGGTTAGTTGGATACTCGCTTAAAAAATCTGAAGGCAAGCTGTTCAGAAGCCTTGTTGCAGATGGTTATAGCGCCGACGATGAAAGCTTCTTCAACGCCTACAACAAGGCGTATCAAAAGTACCATGAAATCCGCTACGGACAGCTCGTTGAAGTCACTAACGCTATTTGGATTTCCGAAGCTCTGAACTACTTGGGACACGCAGCCACGCCGAAGGATGGAAGAATTAAGACCGCAGTTAACGTTTTCTTCGAAGATTATCTAGCAGCCTTAAAGCTACGGGCTTTCGCGAAATCGATGTTGCAGGAGCTTTCTCAAAACTACAAGCTTGGAGTTATTTCAAACTTCACGTACGCCCCAGTCATTTACGCTGGGTTGCGAAAACTGGGAATTAACAGTTTTTTCAATGCAGTACTCGTTTCAGAAGCTGTTGGATGGCGTAAGCCTTGCCCAAAGATTTTTCGGCAAGCTTTAGAGAGGCTACGTGTTGAGGCTGACGAGACTGTTTTCGTAGGGGATACCCCGCTGGAGGACATACAAGGCGCCAAAAGCATCGGGATGAAAACAGTATTCATTCCGTCTCAGTTCAACAGCCTGAATGACATGCAGAAAGCGGCACATCAGCCAACCCACACGATAGAAAGCCTTAACGATGTTCTACGAATACTAGAAACATAGATCCATTAGGATTTAGAGCTCAAGGACTGCCTTAGCAACCTTTTTTATGGAAGACATGTCAATGACGAAGCCTTTCTCCTTGAATAGCTTTATGGCACGATCGTTATCGCGCAGTATGAGTCCATAAACTGTCTCCAAGTTTTTGTCTTTGGCAATCTCGATTATGCAGTCCACCATTTTTGAACCCAAGCCAAGCCCTTGCCAAGGATCGCCGATGACTATAGCAACCTCTGCCGTTTCAAAATCTGGAGGCTCCATTATCATACGCACCACACCTATCATCTTCTTCTCGCCCTGTTCAGTTAAGATGCCGGCTATGGCGATTTCTCTGTCGTAATCAATGTTTGTATACCTTACGAGAGTTGCATGGGACCATGTCCTCATGGGACTGAAGAAGCGGAACCGCTGGGTTTCGTCTGAAAAAGTTTTCCACAAATTGTTCTCCAGCGGTTCATCTTCAGGCTTTATTGGACGAAGCAGCACATCTCTGCCGTCCTTCATATTCCATTGCCATTCATACTTTTTCGGGTAGGGGCTTATGACTAAATGTTCATGAGGTGAAAGATCCTTGAAGACGAGGTCGCTGTCAATTACTATTCGAGCATCAAGGGCTATGGCGTCTTCGCTGTCAACCATAATAGGGTTGATGTCTACCTCTCCTATCTGTGGGAAATCTACCAGCATCTCTGAAAACTTAACCATTAACTCTTCGAGGCGTTTGATGTTCCCAGGGGGCATACCTCTGAAGCCTTTGAGAAGCTGATAAACTTTGGTGCGTTCAATAATTCTTCTGGCCAACGTCTGGTTCAACGGTGGAAAACCTGTAGCCCTGTCTCGGAATAGCTCCACAAAGACCCCTCCCATCCCGAAAAGAATGATAGGCCCGAAAAGCGGGTCTTTTTTTGAGCCGATGATAACTTCGTAGCCCTTCTTTGTAATCATGGGCTGTACTGTTACACCTTGAACTTCTGCTGATGGAGCATGCTTCTCTGCGTTTCTCAGTATTTCTTGATAGGCCTTTCTGACCTCTGCCTCACCCGTCAAATTCAACATCACACCGTCAACATCCGTTTTATGCGTGATCTGCGGCGAATAAACCTTCAACACAACTGGGTAGCCCAGCTCCGTAGCTATTGAAACAGCTTCGTCTTCAGTTTTCCCCAGCATGGTTTTCACGCTGGGAATACCATAGGCACCTAGAAAGGCCTTGGCTTCAATTTCGGTTAGAACCTCACGCTCTTCCTTTGCGGCTTTCTTCATCATATCTATCAAAGACTGCTTGGGCAAGAGAGGTTCAACGGCTAATTCCTCAGGGGTCTCGTAGAGCTGCTCCAGATTTCGCGTGTACTGATACATGTACATATAAGTTCTAACTGCTTGTTCCGGAGTTGAATATGTTGGGAACTTGTTGCGGTTGAGAATCTCATTGCCTTCTTCAACATCCTCTTCACCCATCCAAGAGGTCAACACAGTTCTAGTAGCGCCTTTGCAAGCTTCAACCACTGCCATGGCTGCTTCTGCAGGATTTGTGATGC
Source organism: uncultured Candidatus Bathyarchaeia archaeon (assembly GCA_964348215.1). GTDB lineage: Archaea > Thermoproteota > Bathyarchaeia > Bathyarchaeales > SOJC01 > CAYGBS01. Next base: position 2,295 of record CAYGBS010000010.1, on the reverse strand, counting down.
CTTGAGGCGTGAATATGACTAGCAGACCGTCAATGTTGTCGTCTTGACGGCATATCCTGATTACTTCACGATATCTTTCAGCTGTAGCATCTCCAAGAATGTCGATGGGGTTTCCCCTGCTCCAATACTTGGGAAGAACCTTGTCTAACGCTTTTATCGTATCTGGGCTTAGCTTAGCTAGCTTTCCACCTTGACCAATTAAGGCATCTGTTGCCATGACCCCTGGGCCGCCGGCATTAGTGATTATAGCCAGGTTGGGCCCCTTTGGATGAGGCTGCATTCCCAAGACTTCGGAGCAGTTGAAGAGGTCTTCAATCTCTTCGACACGGATTACACCTGCTCTTCGGAAGGCAGCATCATAGACTTCGTCTTCTCCCGTCAGAGAACCTGTGTGGCTTGTTGCGGCTTTGGCGCTTTCACTGAATTTCCCGGCTTTCACTACTAGTATGGGCTTACTTCTGGCGAAGTGACGGGCAGCACTCATGAACTCTCGAGCGTCAGTGAGGCCTTCAATATACATGATAATGCTTTTTGTACGCGGATCGGTACCGAAGTAGTCAATAAGGTCTCCGTAGTCTACATCAATCATGGAACCTATAGACACGAAATTGCTGAAACCTATGTTTTCACTGTTCGCCCAGTCCAAGATTGCTGTGCATAAAGCGCCACTTTGAGAAATGAAGGCTATGCTTCCAGGCAACGCCATTTTGGCTGCAAAGCTGGCGTTGAGCTTGTTGTGGGGGCTAATTATGCCTAGACAATTGGGACCTACAATTCTCATGTTATATTTTTTCTTGAACTCTAAGATTCTCTCTACTAGGATTTTTCCCTCAACCCCTGTCTCTTTGAACCCTGCAGAGATAATTATGATACCTTGTATCCCAGCCTTGCCACATTGCTCAACAATATCCGGAACGATTCGAGCCGGTGTGGCGATAATTGCAAGGTCTACCTGTCGGGGAAGTTTGTCCACACTTGGATAGGTTTGTATGCCTTGCACGCTTGGCTTGTTCGGGTTCACGGGGTAGACGACTCCACGGTAGCCAACGCCGATAAGATTGCGAAGAAGACTGTAACCGACTGAGCCTTCTTCATCACTGGCGCCGACTACAGCGATGCTGTCAGGTTTGAAAATCTTGTCTAACGTTTGGAGCCTCAGTTTTCACACGCCCTTTTGTTGAAGTAAAAATAGGGTGCAGCAGCTCTGAATTATCTTTTTTGGTGGATAAAAAAGGAGAGGTAATGGTTTCTTGGCTATTTTTTCGCTATGGATGTGATGAATTCATCTATGGGAATGGCTGGCATCGTTGTTATCTGTATGGTTCCCCGGGAACCAAGTTCTAGTGATACTTTGGCAACAGTTTTGTTGTCTCGGGCTTCAACCACGTTAACGAAGTCGTACTCGCCCAGAGTTGCATATTGTGAAAGCACCTTGACGCCTAAAGCTTCGAGTTCCTTGTTAACTTCTTTGATTCTCTCGGGTTTTGTTTTGATGGTTTTCCAACCTTCATCCGTGAGCTTTGACAATAGAATGTACCTTGGCATGTGGTTTCATTCTCCTGTACTCTATTTGGCTTTCTGCAAATTTGTGTTTTTTGGCCTACTAGTTGCAGTTATGCCTGTTGAAGACAGCGTCATTTTGAAAGCTATCTTCCAAAGGAAAAACGGTGAAGACAAACATGACATAGACGACGCAGAAGGCATGGTAACAAATGAGGAAATCGATTTTATCCCTAATTCCAAACCTGCCAGAAAAAGACGAACCAGATGGCGACGAATTCTGCGCACGCTTAAATATGACTATCTGGTGAGAAGATGCTATGCAAACTAACGTGATCGAGTTCAGCAAACTCGAAAAAGAGCTTGAGAAGACCCAGAAATCTCCACTAAACTATCTGACTCCAGAAATCGGAAAAATCAACGTTATTGCCATTACCCGAGAAGGATGCTCTGGATGTGAAAAGCAGAAGCCAAAACTCGACGAACTACTGAAAGCCGCAGCAAAGAAGCATGGGGCGAAGGTGATGCTAACTCGAATACACGTTAAGCACAATCCCTCCTTCAACGAAGAATCGTTGCGCAGCAAAGACATGCTTGGCCACTACTTCTACCCTACGAACCTAGTCCTGTTACGAACCGCAGATCGAGGCCCCATAGAATACTACAGAAACGTAAACCCCAACATGGAAGAGCTTAGAAAGAACATCGAGAACGCCCTCGAAATAGCAAAAATGTTCGAGAAAGAGACAGGTTGACCGGTGCATGTATGTGCAATCAGAAAAATTAAAACACTAG
>CAYGBS010000009.1:16685-28874 GCA_964348215.1 uncultured Candidatus Bathyarchaeia archaeon | reverse complement strand
AACCCTTTGCGCTCAGTTGAGGCATTTTCCCAGCAGCTTTGACATGCATTTTGAATGAAGTTTTCTCTAAGTTAACTGTATCGCTCTAGCGCAGATGATTTTATACCTGAATACACATTAAGGAAGGGCAAGATCGCTTCGTCTGATGAAGAGAGAACTTAGACCACTGGCAATTAACCTGCTACGTGGCCTCAGGTATCACATGATAGATGATCAGCAGATGTTCCTCAAGAAGGGAAGGGTCAAACGAGAATTATTCATATCTTCTCAGGTATAACGGCCTGCTGGCTTCTTGGATTTTCTCTTCCTTGGTTATGTCCTTGAGTCTAATCTTAACCGTTAGTTCTTCGAAATCTATAAGTCCTTTTTCAGCTGTTAAACTTTTCTTGATCGCATCCAGCACCAGAGCGTCTGCTTTCTTTTTGCTCAATTTAAGTTCCTCTGTTAAACAAGATTCCCTATATCAGGGGTCGGCATTTTCTGGTTTGAGGTTCTTCTAGGTCTTGACATGATTGTGGGTCCTCAGTTGGGGAAGATAAACTAGTTTTCTTCCTTTGACTTGTGACGGTGCTCTGAAAGTAGAGGTCCGAGTTCGCTTGCTTCCTGAACTATCGGCAGAACACTCTTAAGTTTTCGAAAGTATTTTTCGGCTCGCAATGTTTTGAAAACTGCTAATCCTCTTTCCGTGATGGCGTAAACAACTTTTTTTCTGTTTAAATGTCGTTCTTCAACTAGTTTATGTGAGATCAAAAAGTCTAAGTGTTTCTTAAGAGTGCTGCACTCAATACTAGCTTTATACGATATATTCTCAAACTTCAAAGGCTTGGAAACTAGAGCTCCGAGAATGTTTAGGTACTTTTCCAATCTGGAACGTGGCATAAATTTCCTCTCCTTTTTTTATGATTCATCTCTGAGAATAAATCTCTTAGGAAATCTGAGTAATTATTTACAATTCATATTTGCCAAAGTCGCGGTTCTCCCGGTTAACGATGTGATCTTTCGAGGCATATGGTTATAGCAGATAATATGCCACTGATGATGTTCATGCTACTTATGCTCTGATTTCACGCGCTGCAATGCCAATGATGCTACATGCGCAAAAGTGCGGCTATATAGTTAACTACACTGAGTGTAGAGCGTGTTTCTGTTCATTCGTATCAACTGCGTCACTAGGTACACACGGCTCAACGATGGCAATAATAGGCTTTTACTGTTCCACCCTTGTTACAGTCTATTCTCACAAAACCGAACCGTTCAAACTGAGCAATAGTGCCGATCCGCAGTTCTTTGCAGCTCTCCTCAGCATAGCCTTCAACAACTGAGGCATCAGGTAATACCACTTGCCCTTGCATATGTGCTTTCTCTGGAATCCAGTGTATTAACGGGGCTTTTATCCTCTTGGCTTCATCATAATTGGAACTGTGAAACGCTGCTTTTACAGCGTCCTTCTCTATGCTTTCTATTCTTAGGTTGAGTAGCTCCATAAACCGGATTACTTGACCTGGCTTCATTTTTTCACCATCTTTGGTTGCTACCCAGAAGCTTGCGGCTTCATTCTTTGGTTTGACAATAAACTGTCGGAAGCCTCTTTCAAGATAATCAGGATGCAAGGGAATTTTTGCTATGAATGTTTCAGGAAGACTGCTCACAGTTACTCTTCTGGGGTTTGCTACGAAGAAGTAACGGTTCGCTTTTGGGTCAATTATCTTGCGATTGTGCGCATACAGATTTTTCCAGCTGAGTGTAACATCTTGCGCCTTGGGTCCCACGTCAATGATTAATTGTCTAATGGCGTCGGCTTGTATGCCTCTACGTCTCAGCGCTGCAAAAGTCGCCAATCGAGGATCATCCCAATTCCTGTAAACTCCAGCACGCACGCCTTGCATGATTCTAGATTTGCTCAATGACGCTCCTGTGACTTTCAAGCGGCCATAGTGGATGGCCTCTGGGTACTTCCAGCCGAGATAGTGGTACATATATTCTTGTCGAACTTGATTTGTCAGATGCTCTTTGCCGCGTATTATATGAGTAACCTTCATAATATGATCATCCACGCCGCATGCAAGATTGTACAAGGGCCAAACACGATATTTGCTGCCGACACGGGGATGTGGATACTTTTCGGTGTTGATTATGCGCAGTGCCGGCCAGTCCCGAACTGCTGGATTTGGATGCGTAAGCTCTGTTTTGATTCTCACGACGGCTTCTCCCTCTTTATATGTGCCGTCAAGCATTTTCTGCCAACGTTCCAGTTGTTCTTCAGGTGGCAAGTTGCGGCAGGGACATGATTTCTCAGCCGAGATTAGTTTCTTGAATGTTCTGGATTTGCATGTGCAGATGTATGCGTTGCCTTGTTTGAGTAGCAGATCTGCATGTTTGTAGTAAAGATGCAGGCGGTCGCTTTGGAAAAAATATGCGTTAGGTTCGCACTTCATCCATTTTAAGTCTTCCTTTATGAAGTCGTAAAATCGTAGCTGTGGCCGTTTCAGTTTCGGGTCGGTGTCTTCGAAGCGCACAAGAAATTTCCCATCATATATCCTAGCGTATTCGTGGCACAAGACTATGGCTCTTGCAGAGCCGAGATGAATTGGAGCATCCGGGTTAGGGGAGAAACGGGTCACAACCAGATCATAGTTCTCTACGTTTGGCAATGGTGGAAGCTTCTTCAACTCTTCCACTTTTTCTTGAACTAAGGCTTCCGGCTGGTTTTTCTCAACGATTTTCCTCTGCTTTTCAAGGCTGAGGCTGTTAACCTCTTCAACAATCTTCGCCACAATGGGTGCTATTTCCTTCACCTTAGCCTTCAAATTAGGCATCTCAGCCAGCAGTTTGCCGATTACTGGTCCTTGCTGCGCTTTTCCTTCATACATAACAGCGTTTAATAGAGCGATTTCTTCGATTTTCCTCTTGAGTTCGGCGTTAACAGGCAACAATTTCACTCATAATTCAGATCTTTCTTTCGACAAGATAGTTGGCGAAGGCTCTTAATTTTTCTTTTGCGGGCGACGTAGGCAGTAGAACATCTACATTGTTCCAGCTTTCTCTGACAATCTCGCGTGCATACGCTCTTGCATATTCGACAGCATTGTACTTCTCAATGATGGCTATGGCTTCGTTGCGGAGTTCCTGCTCGTCTGTGTGCATTTTCAAGATACTTTGAAGTCGTCTTCTATCTGCAGACGTTGCTTTGTGCAAAGTGTGGATAACCATCAATGTCCGTTTGCCTTCAGAGATGTCCATCCCACGCGCCCCTTTCTTCTCAGCAAACTCCTTTTCTGTCAAGTCTAGGATATCGTCTTGTATTTGGAAGGCTACGCCAACCGTCTCCGCGAATCGTCCTACTTTTTCAGTCAACTCATCACTAGCGCCTGACAAAACTGCTGCCAGTTTTGCCGCTATCCTAGCTAATGTTCCTGTTTTGTAAGCGCACATCTGCAAATAGGCCTTCTCATCTATCTCGTCTGCGTCAGCTAGTCCTTTGTGCCACGCAACATCCATGGCTTGGCCAAAACTCAGGTTAATCATCTCTTGCACGTAGATCTCGTAAGCCTTTACCAGCGTGGCTGTCGAGATTTTGTTTCGGTTTTTAACAAGCGATAGAAGGGGGAGGTAATACATAGCGTTGCCAGAGTTTATCGCTATGTCCAAGCCGAACAGCTTGTAGGTACATGGTTTTCCTCTGCGCAGTTCTGACTGGTCTTCAATATCATCTACCATTAACGTTCCGTTGTGGATAACCTCTGGGATTATAGCGTATTCCAGAAAATCTTCGGGATTTTTGTTTAACGCTTCACAGACTAAAACAAACAAGCTGCGTCTCCAACGTTTTCCACCACGGTCTAGAAATTCCCAGATAGGCTCCGCAAGGGCTTTATTTAAAGCCTCCAGATTATAGGAGTATCGAGGCGGACTCAACCTAAAGACGATCGCAGCCTTTCTAAATTCTCTAGGAATGTATTCCTCAATTGCCTGGTCAATCATGGCAACTTGTTTTTCCAGAAGCCTCTCAACCTCAATCTTCATGGCTATCGCCTTGCATAGATTTCAGGTTTGAAACCTCGTTTTTCCAACCATTCAGCGGTCTTGCCCAACAACACCACAGGGACACACTTTAACTCTTCCACAGATTCTGCACCTACGAGGAACATGGTATTCCTTAATTCTTCGATAAAGATGTTCAAGTTTTTCTTCACTTCGCTTGCGCTTTTAGTGGCTGGGCGTAGTATGGGAGTGGCCATGCTTACCAGGCTTGCGCCCAGCGCTAATGCTTTCGCTACATCAGTTCCTGTCCGCACACCCCCTGACGCTATGACCGTGAGTTCTGTAGATTGGCTAACTTCAACGAGGCTGACAGCAGTAGGAATGCCCCAGTCCCAGAAACTTTCGCCTAGCCGTTCGTGAAGAACATCTTCCGTAGCCTTTGCTCGATAATACTCTACAGCCGCCCAACTTGTTCCTCCAGCACCAGAAACATCGATGCCCTTTACTCCAATCTTTCCAAGTTTCTCTGCAATCTCAGCGGAAATGCCTGCACCTGTCTCCTTCACAATTACCGGAACCTGCAATGTCTCTGCAATCTCTTCTATCTTTTCCAGAACACCTGCGAAATTCGCTTCACCCTCTGGTTGAATCGCCTCTTGCAGCGGATTCAAATGAATAGCCAAAGCGTCAGCCTCAATCATTTCAACCACCTTCTCAGCCTCTTTCACACCATATCCACAGACAAGCTGAGGCGCTCCAATGTTAGCAATCAAGAAAGCATTTGGAGCCTTCCTTCTAACAACACTATAGGTGGATTCCAGTTTAGACTCCTCTATCGCAGCTCTTTGACTTCCAACACCCATCCCCAAACCAAGCTCCTCGATTGCTTCGGCGATAGAACTGTTAATTTTCTTAGCTCTTTCTGTTCCCCCAGTCATAGCACCGACCAAGATTGGGGCTGAAAGCTTGTGATTAAAAATCTTCATGGAAGAATGGATTTTGTCGCGGTCAATTTCCGGTAAGGCTTTGTGAACTAGATGGACGCTTTCAAAACCAGTGGAAATCTGTTTGGCTCGCACATTCTTCTCTAAAGAGATTTTTATGTGCTCCGCTTTCCGGTTCTCGGTTTGGCTAGGCAATTTGGTCACTTTTTTTCGATCAACGTACAGACCACCCTTTTTTCCTTGAGAGCCTTGTAAATATTACCTTCTTTCGCGGCGTTAATAATTATCGTTGGAATTTCGGCGTCGATCGCTGGCATCAGTTCTGAGATCTTACCTAACATTCCTCCTGTGACGTCAGTTACCTTTGCCTCACCCATATTGTGCATCGCGCTTTTCAAACCTTGCAACGTAGTATGAGATATCAGATGTGCGGAGTCTTCAGTCTTGGGGTCAGCTGTGTACAGCCCATCTACGTCGACGCCGAAGATTATCTTACTTGCCTTGAACCTGGTCGCTAAGGCAGCAACTAGTTGATCACCAGAAAGTATGGTGAATCCTATGTTGCTGTCTAGAACTGCGTCTCCGAAAAGCACAGGCACGAAACCCGTGTCCAAGAGCTTCGCTATTGTGTTGTCGTAGAAGATCTGGATTCGACCAGCCTTCGTTATTATGAAAGATGAAGGAGACACGGAGAATGCTGCGATATTATGGCGTATTAGAGCATCCACAACAAGCCTGTTCAATCCAAGCATGGCTTGGTGTGTCCTAGAGAAACCCTTAATTTGTGATGGGTCTTCGTAGCCTTCTTTAATCTTGTACTGTTTTGCAAGGGGATGACCGAAACTGCCGCCACCATGTACAATGATTAGGTGCTCAACCTCAGCGGCAGCTATTTCTCTCGCCAGTCGATGTAAGCTATCTAGATTAGGGGTCATAGCTCTTTTTTTCTTGGTTATGACAGAGCCGCCTAGCTTCAACACGATTAATTTGCCTTTTGTTCTACCTCTCAATTCTAGCCCCGTCCATAGTTCTTCTTGCCACAAAAGCCCTTCCGCCAGCACGCTCTATAGCCTTTTCAACACTGTTTAGATTCTCTGGTTCAGCCAAAGCGATCATACACCCGCCTCCACCCGCGCCAGTCAATTTTGCACCTAGAGCTCCACCTTTTCTTGCTGCAAATACCAAGCTTTCAAGTGCTTCATTAGAAACTCCAATGGCGTAAAGTAGGGCTTGGTTAATGTTCATGAGTTCGCCTAACGTGGTTAGGTCGCCACTCTGCAACGCTTTTGTAGCAGTGCGAGCGATTTCGCCTCCACTCTTTATTATCGGCCCAACAACGCTTGAATAGGAATCGTGAACTCTTCTTACCTCTGTGATCAGACTTCCAGTTGATCTTTCAATGCGTGTGTTTCCAACAATAAGAGGGATGTCGGCTTCCACCTTCAAGGGGCTAAGTCCTTTGGTTTTTTGATATAGAACGACGCCACCATATGTTGCAATCGTAGGGTCTATGCCCGATGGTGTGCCGTGAATCAGCTTCTCAGCGTCGTAGGCGATCCGGAAGATATTTTCCCTTGATAATTCCATGTTTAGTAGTTTGCTCACTGCGAGTGTTGTGGCGGCAACGGTAGCTGCAGAGGAACCTAACCCTGCGGCGACTGGAATGGAGGAGTCAATTTCAATGTCAATGCCTACAGGCTCTTCATGGTATTGGTCCAAAACTTTTTCTGCTGCAACCATAATTGGCTTCAGTTTAACATGGGTGCTTCTATTTCCTTTTTCTGCAAAAAAAAGTCCATTTTCAAAATAGCCAGATAGGCCTAAATCCTTTGAAAGCACGTAGACCCGTTTGTCATTCCGCAAGGTCACTTGGACGTACGCACGTTTATCAATAGCCATAGCAATTGCCGGCTCACCATAAACAACAAAGTGCTCGCCGAAAAGTATTGTTTTAGCGGGTGCAGAGGCTGTTATTGCCAATAAGCACCACTACCTATTTTGCAAAGGCAACAGAAGCGTAACCAACTACCGCTGAGTAGTCCCCTGTTATGTCTCCACTGGTCTTGTAGCAGAGTATCTGTGATTTTTTGGCGCCAAGAAGTTTGGCTGCAGTGACAAGCGCCGCAACAGGACCGTACCCGCATGCAGTAATGTGGTGACTTTCAATTGTAGAATAAAATTTCTCTTCGTCCAGTTCTTCTAAGGCGTCAAGTGCTCTCTTATCCTTTCTTTCAGCTCTCTTGTGAGATTCATAATGAGTCATGTCTGTAGAGGCGATGATCAATGCATTTTCTCTATCCAGAACCTCAGCGACGGCTTGACCTACTTCGCGACTTGACTCTAAGTCTTGCATGAGAAAGCTTATCGGTACGAACTTGAACGCTGATTCGTAAAGATGTTGAAGAAAGGGAAGTTGAATTTCAATGGAATGTTCGTAAGCATGTGCTCTCTCGTCTACGTCAATAATATCTGACTTGTGTAGAATCTGATTGGCAACCTCTTCATCGATTTTTACGTTGCCTAGTGGCGTTCGCCAAGCTCCTTTAATCATAATTGCCAGTCCGCTGCCTTGTCCATAATGGTTTGGACCAAGAATGACGATAGTGTCTGGCTTGCCATCCGCGGCCAAAGCATAGTATGAGTGGGCAGCGACTGGACCTGAGAATGCGTAGCCTGCATGAGGACAAATTAAGCCGACAAGGTTTCGTGGCCCCTTTTTCACGGTCGGCGTTTTTCCGGGACCTAGTTTGTGGATGAAACAGCTTTCTATCTCTCTTTTCAGTGCCTCAGCACTACTAGGGTAGAACTTTCCTGCTTGAGCTGGTCTTCTCACTTCCACTTTTACACTCGCCTCACGCGGCTATTCTTCTCGCGATATTTTTGTCTCAAATTCGTCAATGGACAAATCTAGGTCTTTGTCAGCCGCTAATTCTCCTTTCTCACGGAGTACTTGCCTAGCCAGCATCCAGTAAATGACTGCCAGTGCCCTTCTACCTTTGTTGTTTGTTGGGATCACAAAATCTACCCCTGAAAACTCGTTGTCGGTGCTGCATAATGCTATGACAGGTATACCCATAATTCCTGCTTCTTTTACAGCTTGTACATCAGCCTTTGGGTCTGAAACTATGATAACTGCTGGTTCAAGATGTTCGGAATACAATGGATTCGACAGTAGTCCAGGAACAAATCGTCCGACAATAGGAGTTGCCTTTGTTAACTCGCAGAACTTCTTCGCTGGATAACGTGCGTAAAGACGGGCTGCAACAACAGCAATTTTGTTGGATTCGAATCTTGAAAGAAACTTGGCTGCGATGCGTACACGTTCATCTGTTTTCTTGACATCTAACACGAACAAACCGTCAGGTCTTACACGGTAGATGAAATTATCCATATCCTTTGCTTTCATTCTAGTACCAATATGGATGCCTGCGGATAACAGTACGTCACGGGGCAGTAGAAGTCCTTCGTCACTTACCAAAGAAACCTCTTCTTCGTCCCCTTCTTGAAGACCAGTTTTCTCAGCTTCTTCGTTCTTTTTAGTCTCTTCTTTTTCTGACAACGATATTTTCCTCCTTTAACGGAATTTCAGCCATTTTTGCTCTCTTCCCCAGCGTGTCTTCTATTCTAATGAGCTCGTCGATTTTCGCGATTCTGGCGCCTTCAATCACCCCAGTCTTAATAATGGGACAATGGAAGGCCACAGCTAGATGAGCGATCTCAGCATTCACAGTGTCGCCTGATCTATGAGATACTACTGGTGTATAGAGTGCCTCTCTGGCTACTTTTGCGGCTTCCCAGGCGTCGGTGAGGGTGCCAATCTGATTTGGCTTAATAATTGCCGAGTTGGCAGCACCTCTTCTTATTCCCTGTTTAAGTCGTCTTGCATTTGTAACAAATAAGTCGTCTCCACATATTAGAAGGTTGCCAACTGTGTCCGTTAGCCACGCAAAACTCTCAAAGTCTTCTTCGTGAAACGGGTCTTCCACATAGACCATGTTATGTTTTTCGATTAGTTTCAGAACGTATTCCCTTTGCTCTTCTTGTGTTCTTCTGGTTTTTTCATGAGAGTAAATGTAACATTGGGCTTTTGAATTCCAAAGCGTTGAGGCGGCAATGTCCACACCTATTCGACATTCAAATCCTAGCTGCTCTGAGACGTCTTCACAAGATTGGACCATGAGCTCTAAAGCTTCGTTGTTGTTTATATCAGCAATCCATGCTCCCTCATCACTTTTTCCGCTTGTGAAAGTCTTCTTCGTTTTCCTGAGAATTTCACCGACTCTTCGGTGGAATGTTACGTTGGCTTTTGCTGCTTCCCAAAAGGAGTTTGCATGAAGAGGAAGGACCAAGAACTCCTGTATATCAGGTGCTCTGCCATGTGCATGCTTACCCCCGCTTAAAACATTCCCAAGAGGGAAAGGTAATTCATAGGCAAGGTAGCCCCCTAGATATTCGTATAACAGTACCTGATATGAGTCGGATGCCGCCTTTGCGGCACACAAGGAGATTGCATAGGCGGTGTTTCCTCCTATTTGTCCGAAGTTCTCTGTTCCGTCAATTTCGTGAAGAAGTCGGTCGATTTCTTCTTGCTCATTTGCGTTCATGCCGACCAATTTCGGTGCGATTTCCTTTTCAAAAGTCTTTACTGCGGTGTTTACACCGCCTTTCGGGTAATACACAACTTCAGCCAGTCCTTTACTCGCTCCCGCAGGAGCTGCAGCTCTTCCGAAACCTGATTTTGTTTCAATATCTACTTCAATCGTCTCTTCTCCGCGGCTGTTGAAGACTTTGCGAGCCGCAACTCTCTTTATCAGTGTAGACAAAGTTTACTGATTCTCCCTTTACGGTGGTCGCATCTTCCTTTTTCTCTTTGCTTCGTAGAATCTGATTATTTCGTCGATGATCTCTACATGAGAGAGAAGCATTCTTCGGCAGCAATAACGGGTTACATTTAGATCGTTTAACACTTTGGCTGCATCTTCTCCTTCTCTTACCCGTCTGGCAAAGTCTTCCCACTTGTCCCCTATTACCTTGCCACATGTAAAGCAGCGAACAGGAATGATCATCCTTTCAATTCACACCTTCTCTATCGGTAACTTTTCTGCTTCTTAGAACGGGCACTTGGGCCTCCGAATTTCTTAGGTTCCTTTCGTCTCGGGTCTCCCGCAATCATGGTTCTATCGTATTCGGTGAAGGCTGACTGCAAATGTTTGCTTTTGGTCCATTTCAGAAGCCCTCTCGCAATAGCCATTCTTCCGGCTTCTGCCTGCCCCATGAATCCTCCGCCTGAAACTTTTATGTTTACGTCAATCTTGTTTCGAGTCGGCTCGTCAATATGGAGAAGAGGTTCCATCATTTTTAATCTGGCAATCTGCGGCTCAAATATTTCTAAAGGAACATTATTTATTCGTATTCTTCCTCTACCTGCTCTTATTGTAGCTCTTGCAATTGCAGTTTTTCTCTTTCCGCTAATTGTTACTATTTTCTTCGGGCTTGGCATGTTACTCGCCTGGTGGATTCCATCCGATTTCTTTAACTAATTCTCCTACACTGATGTAGGGACACTTCAGCTTGTTTGCATTTGCTTCGGATATCGTGTCCATAGGTTTGTCTTTAAACTCTTCAGGAATCCCGATATAGACACGTAACCTTTTGTACGCCGCTATGCCTTTTGGTTTTTTTCGTGGCAACATTCCTCGAATGGTACGCTTCACGAATCGGTCGGGTTGTCTAGGAAAATATGGGCCTTTTCGAGGATGCCCAATCTCCAATTTCCTTTTCGTTTCCTTCACTTTGCTGAGTCTCTTTCCTGAGATCACTGCTTTCTCGGCGTTAAGTACTGTGACGCTTTTGCCGTGGAGAAGGTGCTTCGCAACAACTGTTGCCATTCGCCCCAATATCAAATTGCTGGCGTCGATAACTGTTGTCAGTTCGCTTTGTGGTTCCATATTTCTACCCTACGATTTTCACGTTTGAGCCCTTAGGATTTTTCTTCACCAATTCTGGAAATGTCAAGCATTTTCCCTTTGTCCTTTCTATCTTTTCTTTCGCTATAGCTGAAAATGCGAAGGCGGCAACCGTTACTGGATGGCGAAGTTTTCCAGATCCGAGAACCTTCCCGGCCACAGCTAGTATTTGCTCTTTGTTACTGTGTCGATTTATGCGGCTTAGATTCACTGATATTCGTCTTCGTCTTGCCTTAGAAAGGTCGTTGGCAAGGCTGTTCCATATTCTTGCGTTGTTTTCTCTTGCTGCTTCCTTCAAAAGATGAATGGTGTCTCGTAATTGAGGGTTATCAGGTTTTGCTGCTTTCATTTCGCTCTCCCTGGTAACTGGGTTAGAAAATCCGTCAATTTTCCATCAAGAATGTTAAGTGCTTCTTGCAGAATTCTTTCTGGTGAAAGAGCACCTGTTGATTCTATGCCAAAAATGAACGAGTTTTCGTCCCAAGTCAATTCTACTGCTTTGGGATTCTTTTGGCAAGCATCTACACAGTCTTGGCATAAGGTGCAGTCTTCAATATTCCTAATTTCGACCTTGTTTTTAGTCTTAACAAGGATGTTTTTAGGGCAAACCTTTATGCAGTCGCCACATAAGTCGCAAAGTTCAGTGTTCACGGTGATGATTGGCAGATACTTGTAAGCACACATAGAGACGGGCTGCCATCTTGCATGATCTCTGCCCCTTCCCAATCGTGCATAGGCTTCTAGCCTTACTTTTTGTTCCGGTGCTAATTTCACTAGGGGAATTTTGCTATTAACTGGAATTATATCTGGGTTGTCTGATTTGAAGTCGCCTGAATATACTGTTATAGTGTGGTTATCTGCTTCTGCTTCTAACACCAAAGATACGCGGCAGAGGTTGCATCCAAACTCGCTTTTACATGTGCAATCTTCAGGCAGGTTGTAAGAGTCCAGATCAGTTTTCAATGGCATAAGACCAATTCGATGCGCTAGAAACTCGTCTTGAAGGGTAGAGTGATTTTCAACAACCACCACATCGTCTACAGCCAAAGTAGGTACTTCAGCAATCACTATTCTTCGCAACGTGTTCATCAAAGCAGCATTAGTTCCTTCAATAAGCAAACGCAATGAAAGGTCATTCTTTTCTAAGATTTCAGTCTTCATCAGTCTTATGTTCCTTCCCAAATCAGATCAACCAACATTTCTATCATCAGAAATATGAGTATCATACTCTTCGTCCCCTTCGTCCTCCCTTTCTTCTTGTGCCGTCGTGAGGAATAGGTGTAACTTCTTCAATGCGG
>CAYGBS010000009.1:0-16675 GCA_964348215.1 uncultured Candidatus Bathyarchaeia archaeon | reverse complement strand
AGAGCTCGTATAGCAGCTTGTGCCCCCGGACCTGGCGTTCTGGCACTTGACCCGCCTGGAGCTCTTACTTTAATGTGTATGGCTGTTATGCCTTTATCCCTTGCAGTTGAAGCTGCAGCAGACGCAGCTCGCATAGCGGCATAAGGTGACGATTCTAGGCGGTCAGCCTTTACGAACATACCGCCACTAGTTCTTGAAATTGTCTCTGCTCCTGAAATATCTGTTACATGTATAATGGTGTTGTTATAGGAACTATAGATGTGAACTACGCCCCATTTTTCGGTCTTCCTGCTCATGCTGCGGACTCCTCTTTCACAGATTCCTCTGAACGGTCTTCAGTTTGAGGCGCAATAGTCTGGCGCAGCGGATGTTCTGGGGTTGCGAGAGCGCTGGCTGGAGCATAATCAATGTGAGCTTCTTCGTCTCTCAACACCAAATAGCTCGGCGATGTGACCTTTCTTTTCTCAATGGCAATGTGACCATGTGTTATAAGTTGGCGAGCTTGATAAACTGACTTGGCTAAGCCCTTATGAAAAACAAGAGACTGCAGTCTCCTTTCAAGAATATCTTCAATTGCCAGGTCTAATACGTCATCTAGGGCTGCGGTTTCAGGAAGTATTCCAAGCCTGTTAAGTCTACTCAAGGTCTGCTGCTTCAATTTTTTTCCTTCTTTTTCAGGCATACCTAATATGGAGCGTGCTGTCCCCCGAAACTTCGATAGCATTGTCTTGTGGCGCCATAATTCCCTTTTGTTCCGCAATCCATACTGGCCGAGCAGCTTAAGCTCCGCCCGTAAGACGTCTGTCCGCCATGGAAATCTTGGAGCATCGTATTTCTTTCGCTGCTTTTTCGGATCACCCATTATGCCTTTTCTCCTAGAGGCACGCGCATCTTCTTCTTGACGCCTATGGCTTTTCCTTTCCTTCCAGTGGCTTTGGTCCGTTGACCACGCACTTTTAGCCCGTAAGAGTGACGATAGCCTTTCCATGATTTTGTGGTTTTCATGAGGTCTACGTCTGTTTTTATTTGGAGAACGAGATCGGAGCCTGTGAGATGTAAATTCTTCCCCGTTTCCAAGTCGTTTTGACGGTTGAAAAGCCATTCTGGAAATTCGTATTTGGCAGGGTTTTTTATTATGTCTTCCAGTTTTGCCATGTCTTGCGCTGAAAGGAATCCCAAGCGTGTATCTGGGTCTACGCCGCCCTTTCTAACTATAGCGTTCGCCATGTCGATGCCTATTCCCTTTATTTTTGAGATAGCATGAGCTACTTTTAGCGAGCCATCTAAGTCTGTCTCTGCTATTCGGGTAATGTGGCGGAAATCCTTTGACATGTTGAATCTCCAGTATTTCGAAGCTAACTACCGAAAAGGATTCACAATTTATATAAACCTTGCTTTAGCAATACTTATTGTCTCTGGACGGACCTATCCGTCGATTTTAGTGCTATCTGTTCTTTGTCATGCGGAAAAATGTACACGGCGTCTTTGATCAGACGTAATTTGTCAATGGACTTCAAAGCTTGATCTGCATGGTAAAGCACGCCTGGAATGTTCCGTTTTTCCAGGTTTTCTCTTAAGGGCGCAGCATCGCCACAATAAACAAACTTTTCCAGGTTTTCTTGAATAATTACCGACTGATGACCGATTGAATGCCCCATTGTAGGCATGATTGCCACCCCGTCAACAACTTGGCATCGGCCTTTAAGCAGTTCGTAATCTACATCAACATCGAAACATTCCTTGAAATAAGCGGCTTTCTGAAATCTGTCCGGAGCATAAGCATAGCGTAATTCGTCAGCCTGAACATAGAAGCGCGCATTTCTGAATAGTTGATTGTTGCCACAATGGTCGAAATGTAAATGCGTGTTGATGACAATCGTTATGTCTTCTGGGTTCAATCTGAAATTCTTCAGTTGCATCCGCAGAGTTTGATCAGGCTCTTTCTTAAGCGTATGAAATCTTCTGTAATGCTGTGGCAGTTCTCCGACCCCCGTGTCTATGAGAATTCGTTCCTTTTCGGTCAGCAAAAGCAATGGCTTCAAGGCTGCTTGATAAATTTCCCCTTGATACTTAGAGTAGACGAGAAAGCTTTTGTCTAGAGTGAAGTAACCATTGCTGAGCAGATGAGTCTGCATTCTCTGGTAAGCACCAGCAAATCATTGCGGCTTGTTTCCGCTCAGTCTGGTTATCAAGCTCGGCAGCTCAGTTATTGACTTGATCAATTGTGTGGCACCTGCCCGGTTCAGCTTCTTATCCTTATCGCTGTCTGTAGCCAAGCCTACAGCCTGCATATTCAGCATTTTTGCGCTTCTCATATCAGCTACGCTGTCGCCCACAACGATCGCTTCATCACCCTTAACATTCAAAGCCTTCAAGACAGTAGCTAAGTGTGATGGATCAGGCTTCACTTCCGGAACGGCTTCTCGCGTAACTATGGCTTCAAAAAATCGTTTAAGGCGAAAGTTGTCGAGGATAAGATCTGTTGATTTTCTGCTGTTAATGGTGAAAATGGCTAGCCTCATGCCCTGTCTTTTCAAGGTTCTTAGTGTTTCAAACACTCCTGGAAGTAGTGAAGTTTTGCGGGCAGCCTTAAGTTCATGTACATTGGCTATCGAGAAAACCTGTTTCTGAATAATGGAAAACTCCTGTTCTTCCCTACCGTTGTTTCTCATGTAGACCTTGGCTTTCTTCAGCATATCAAAGATGCTTTCATTTATAGAGAATATTGAGCCTGGAAAGCTTTGGTTTAAAAGGAATTGCATCACCTCTGCTCTCACAGTTTTCCAGTCGAGGTTGAACTCGGCGACGGTTCCGTCGAGATCAAAGACTACTACCTTGATAGTCACTTGAGGACGCTCCGAACATTTTTGTGGCTGGGCGATAGTGCATGGCATATCTGATATAGGTTTCGGTTAGGAATATTTCGAGAATTGTTCAATGAATAAGCCCTGAATTTAGCCTTCTGCCACGTATCTGTAGACGGCGTGTTTTCTGCCATGACACTGCTTCGAATGATTCTAATGCGCACCTTCTCTATGGAAGACTTCAGTTCTTTTTCTTCCATCATTGCTTGAGTTTTGTCACTCCCTAGGCTGAATGATGGAAACCCATCACCCAAACACCCGTGAAACTCTACACTTCTGGCCCACCACTTCTTTAAACACGTTTGGAGAATTCATACGAAATGCTTATCTCTTATGTTCTAGTTTCGACAGGAAAGGAAGGTTCGATTGATGAGAGCGACTGAAATCGCCATGATTGGAGTTTGTGCAGCCCTCTACGCTGTTGTGGGTCGTTTAACTGACTTAGGTATTGTGGCTCCTGTCGCAGGTGTTGTTGCATTTTGGCCTGCAGCGGTAATCCCGGCCATATTCGCTGTTCTCTTTGGCCCTTGGACAGCGGGAACGGGCGCAGCAATTGGCATATTCATACGCGACATGCTATTTCATGGAGACCCTTTCCTAAGTCTTTCAGCCGGAGTTACAGCTAACTTTGCTGGCTTCTTTCTCATCGGACATATTTCACGAAAGGAGCTTGATTTGAAAAAGGTCATAATCGGGATTATTATTGGCACAGTAGTGGTTAGCCTAGGCTTTTTGTTACCCACAGTTTTGCTACCAACAGAGTCTGTAGGCTTCACAGGATTGTCTGCAACTGAGAGCACTCTGTTGTTTTTCGGGACAGTCATAGGAAGCTGCCTTCTAATAGCTATTGTTGCTTTCCTTTGGCCTCAATGGCGAAACTTTGGTATAGCCTCAGTCATAGGCCTTGGAGTTGGAAGTGCAATAATAGGTGCTGTATTATGGGTTTACAGCCAACTGTTCTTTTCACCTACGGGTATATTCACAAGTCCTGTTCCGTCATACTTTACTCTTCTTTGGTTTGTCTGGACCTTTGCTACAGAGATCCCGTTTATTCTCCTGCTTGGACCCCCAATCATAAAAGCATGTTATAAGGCAATCCCATCTCTGCAGTCTCAGGAAACGAGCTAGCAAAAGGGACAATGGTTGTCAGTGAAAACTTCAGCAGCCTTTTCTCCTGCTGGGATTTCAAGTTTTTTTGAGATTTGCGATGTTACATCCGGAAGAAGGCGCATATCAGATCCTAAGAAGATTGGTGCCCGGGGCGGCGGTTTTGCACTGGATGCAGGGGTTTTTACTGAAGTCAGTGTGGCTGAATCAGCAGAACGCAACGTACAGATCTTGATCAATGGCAAGCCTTCTCCTGAAGCCAAAACCACCAAGACCGTTGTGGAAATGCTGTCGGAAAAGTCTGCTGAAGCTTATAACATAACTGTGAGTCATGAAGTTGCTGTTCCTATTGGTGCAGGTTTTGGCACAAGTGCAGGAGGGGCATTGGGAACCTCGCTAGCCTTAAGCAAGCTTTTGGGAATTAATTTGACAATGTTACATCTGGGGCAAATCGCTCATGAAGCGGAAGTTAAGAACCACACTGGATTAGGAACGGTGGGACCCTTGACATTGGGAGGATGCTGTATAACAGTTGAACCTGGGGCTCCTGGCTACAGTCTAATTGACAGGTTGCCCACTTTGCCTTCTCACATGATAGTAACAGGCTTCATCAAGCCTATTCCCACAAAGGAAGCGCTAGCTTCGCCAAAATTGCGAGAGCGCGTGAATACGGTGGGGCATCAAACTCTGGACAAGATCCTTGCAGATCCATCCCTGCCAAATTTCTTATCGGCAAGTAAGGAGTTTGCCATCAAGACAGGATTTGCATCCGAGAAAGTTTTGAAGCTTTTTAAATCTGCTGAAAAAGCTGGTGCCATTGGAGCGGCTCAGAATATGGTTGGTGAAGCTGTTCACGTACTAACAACGGCTGACAATGCTAAAAGAATAGTTGACGCTTTTGAGAAAGTTTTGCCATCTAGTGACATTTTCACTGCAAAAATCGACGTTAAAGGCGCGCGTTTATTGAGATGAAAAATCGTGAGCATAACCTTCAAGACTGTGGCTGTCGGTGGGACTTTCGATGAGTTTCATAAGGGTCATCGGACATTGCTGAAAGTAGCCTTCGAAGTAGGCAAAAGGGTTCTGATAGGTTTATGTACAGATGACTTCGTGGAAAGGATGAGAAAGCCACATGAGGCTGCACCTTTTGCTGTGAGGTTGGAGGAGTTGAAGGGTTTCCTCAGGAAGAATGGTTGGCTTGAACGAGCTGAAATTGTACCCTTACATAATGCATATGGAGTCACCTTAACCTCTAGAGAACTAGAGGCAATTGTAGTGAGTAGAGAGACTGAAGCCACTGCGCGTGAAATAAACGAAAAGCGGAAGGCTAAAGGCCTTCCAGCTTTGGGCATAATAGTCGTAGAGATGGTTTTAGCAGAGAACTGTGACCCTATTTCGACCACCAGAATTCGTCGCTTAGAAATTGACCGCGAAGGACGGTTGCTTAAGCAGTAAGATTGCGTATCACGTTTGTACTTTGATGTCGATGGCTACTTGATACCAGTTGGGGCCTGTCTGCCGTACTATGCGACCTAGAGCTAATTCGAAATTAACATGATTTTTAGTGAGCTTCTCTGCAATCCTTATTCTTGCTTTTTCTACA
Source organism: uncultured Candidatus Bathyarchaeia archaeon (assembly GCA_964348215.1). Classification (GTDB taxonomy): domain Archaea; phylum Thermoproteota; class Bathyarchaeia; order Bathyarchaeales; family SOJC01; genus CAYGBS01. Next base: position 11,101 of record CAYGBS010000009.1, on the reverse strand, counting down.
GGGTCTTCTTGTTTTGTTGCATGCCTGAAACAGTAGTAGTGAATCCAACCGCCTTTGGGCTTAACTGCGGAAAGCGCAGATTCGAGGTATTTATACGCCTTTTCTGGAAGCGGCATGAGAACCCTGTCCGCCGTGTTTTCTAGCCTACTTTCAATGGTCATTCTCGCATCACCTTCTATCGGGACCACTTTGCTAATGACCTTGTTGAGCAAGGCGTTTTTCCTCATATATTTTATCGCAACTGGATTTATGTCAATTGAATAAACCTTTGCAACGTTGGAATGCTTTGCAATTAATATGGAGTAGCTGCCTACACCTGCAAACATATTCACAACAACTTCATTTTCTCTAACTAAGCTAGCAATGCGCATTCTTTCGAAGGCTAGGCGTGGAGAAAAATAGCACTGTCTAATATCAACTTCGAATAGACAGTCATGCTCCTTGTAAACAGTCTCAGTCTTTTTTTCTCCGGCAACCCATTTGAGTTTACGCAACCGAAAATCGCCGGAAACAGGGCTTGCCTGTCGCCATACGGCTTTGACATGTTTTTGCTGCTGCATCATCGCTTTAGCTATCGTTTCGCTATGGGGTATAAGCAGTTCTGGAATACGAATGATAGCGATGTCTCCAATAACATCATAGGATTTGTAGACTGAGGCAAGTTCTCTTGGTGAGAGTTTTCCTCTAAGAGCGTCTTTCAAATCGCCTTTCACAATTTACACCTTTATATATGTGAAGACTCAATGGCTTTGGAGTAGCTTTTCGGTTCACCAATTCTCTGTATGGCGGCTCTGAGGGCTATTAAGCCAGCTGTTTCGCAATCTCCGTGAGGCGTTTCGCTAGATCTTTTGTTATTTTCAACTCATTTGTCGAAGGCATCCGCTCTCCCTTTGGGCCGGCAATAGTTGAAGCCCCATATGGTGAGCCGCCGGTAATCTCCTCCATAGTCATCTGCTCCTTGTAAGAATAGGGCAACCCGACCAAGACACATCCGTGGTGCAAAAGGGTGATCATGGTCGAAATGATGGTGGTTTCCTGTCCGCCGTGTTGGGTGGCACTGCTGGTAAATACTGCTGCGGGTTTCCCTATAAGGGAGCCTTTCATCCAGTCACTTGAAGTTTGATCCCAAAAGTTCCTCATCTGGGCACACATGTTGCCGAAGCGTGTCGGTGTACCCACAGCAACTCCGTCGATTCCTTTGATATCTGTTTGAGGATCAGCAACAGGAACGGCTTTCATCATCTCTTTCGCCTTTCTTATGTTCTCATCCCAACGATCTTCTGGAATGAGTTCGGCAACCTGTTTAAGATCTGCTTCACCGCCAGCATCTCGAACACCTTCAGCTACCGCACTGGCCATCTTGAAAATGTGACCATACATTGAATAGAAGAGGATCAGGATTTTTGGTTTAGATCGACTCATGTTTTCAACTCTCTTTCTTAACTAAGTGGTTGAGTAGTTGATTCATAATCTTTTAATGTTTCTGTTTACCCTGAACCGATTGAACGTTATAACTCCTGATAAGATCACCTAGCCATCTCGCGTGCGTTTCTGGAAGGAGCATTCAATAGGTTTAAATTGTACGTTAACTACCATCGTTGAAGAAGGGAAAACACAGTGCCTGAAAAGACGGGTGGGAGTCTTGTTTATCAGTGCGTGAGGTGTGGTGCAAAAGTAGTTACCGAGGAATTGGAACTCCGGGGAGGAGGAATCAAATGCACCTTCTGCGGGTACCGCATCTTGAAGAAAATTAGACCACCAGTCATAAAACGTGTTTCAACAGAGTAGTCCTGCTTATTCAAGAGCTTCTAAAGCCAAATTAGCCAGTTCAATTTTGTCATCTAGCGAGTGCATAATCGTGTTGGCTACGATAGCCTTTATCCCGAGTCCTTCAATCTTCTCTTTTTCTGATCTGTCAACCTCATCCAATATGAATACATCTAGAAAATCTTGATAAAGCGAAGCAACAGAGTAAGCCGACACATCGATGCCCAGACCTCGCATCAACTTATCTGCAGGTCCTTTTATCGTGGCTCCTCCCACAATGGGGGTTATCGCAACAATCTTCGTTGCGGCTTCCTTCAAAGCTTCTCTGATTCCTCTAACTGCGAGAATTGGCCCTATGCTTACAATTGGATTGCTAGGACACAGAATAACGCCGTCAGCTTTTGCTATTGATTTAATGACCTCTGGGGCTGGGTGCGCTGATTCAGCACCTTCGAAACGCACATCCCTAACTTTATTCTTCGCTTTTCTTTTTACGAAGTACTCTTCAAAATGCATTTCGCCTACGTCGGTTATTATTCGAGGCACAACTTTCTCGTTAGTCATAGGTATAATTTTCACTTTAAGCCCAAGAGCTTTGCAGAGTTTCCATGTTACCTCGCTCAGAGAGAGCCCGTCTCTCAACAGTTGTGTTCGATAAATGTGTGTAGCAAGATCTTTGTCACCAAGTTTGAACCACGTTTCCAAGCCGTACTTCTGGAACATGCCAAGGCAGTTAAAAGTTTCGTCTCGAATCCCCCAGCCTCTCTCTTCATCAACGATACCTGTGAGAGTATACATCACTATATCAGGGTCTGGAGAGATATGTAGGCCATACAGCTCTATGTCATCACCCGTGTTGACAATTACCGTTATGTTCTCTTGCGGCACGATCCTGACAAGGCCTTGGAGAAATCTCGCAGCACCCACTCCTCCAGCGAGACACGTTATTTGTCTTAGCAAAGAGATCACTCTAAGCATATGCTTCTATTGGTTGGGGCCTATTTGTGCCGGTCTATGGCATCATAACATGATTCAGAAAATCTCTTTTTCGCCCACCTTTCTTAAGGCTTTTCCACGAAGCCTTACAGGAGGTCCGACGATTTCTTCGATTTTCTTTTCAGTCGTCTTCCTTTTTACTGTTTCTCCACATATGCCTTTTGGCAATAGTCTTCTTTTTATGCATGTTGCATAGTTGCAGTTTGCAACGTTGCATCTTTCATCGGTCCACGTGCACCAGATATTGTTGCTTTTATGGATTGCTGCTTTTTTTCCGCATTTGAACAAATTGCATCTTGGGGAACAATATCTTACTTTGTCCAACATTTACACCTTTGTGTGTTTGTGCGCAAAATTCTGGACGATCTCACCTTTCAGCAAAAATGGCTTAGCTATTTGGATGTTATAAATGTTTCCAATTGTTACTCCTTTTCTTGGCTTGATTGGAATTTGCGATAAAGGAAAAAGAGTAAGAATGCCGTGATCACCATGGGTATTGAGAGTACCGCAATGAAGTGGCTTGTTTCTGCTACGAGGCCGCCTATTGAAACGAGTCCTCCCATTTTTATTGTGACAGTTTTTGGTTCTTGAAGATGGAGTGTAGTTATTCCATACGGTTTTTCGCCTATGTGAACGTAGATTTTGTAGTTACCGCCGACAAGTTCTGTGAATTGTGCCTCGCCGTTAGCTCCGGTATTGGAAGACAAAAGAATTGTTCCTTCACGTTCCAATGTTACTTTCGCATTTGATATTCCCTGTCCGAAATAGTCTAGTACATTAATGTCAAGGGATAGTTTATAGAGCTTGCAATGAACTGCGAAATTTGTTGGTTGATTTACAAGAAGTACTGTTGTTCGGTTTAAGAGCATGGTGTCTTTGTATGTGCTCAGGAAATACTTCCCAAAGGTAAGGTTGAAGGCGACTTCTCCATTTGTTCCTGTTGTTTTCGTCCCTACGAGGCCGCCTAGTCCAATGCTCCAATCATAAGCTTTTACTTCGACATTCTGCAATACTTCGCCGTCTCTGTCATAAACCTTTACAGCAAGTTCGTATGTTGGGCATGTCATATCAACCCAACTCGTAGATGTCAAGTTTAGATGGAAGGTACTGAATGTATAGCCATAACGTCTTGCCTCTATCGTGTAATTGACATTCGTGAACACGTTTCGGAATATACCTGTACCTGTAAGGTTCGTTTCAGAGTAAATTGGGATAGGTGTGATAGGAACGTTCAATCTTGAGATGTACGTGAAACTTAGCCATACTTCCACGAAGGGGATTGCTTCTCCATTTTCGTCTTTGATAGCTACTTTCATGTGAGCAAGGGAGATTGTGATGTTTATGGCTGAGGCTCCGGTAAGGTTTCGAGCCAAACTTATCTCAGCTGTCTCACCTACTTGTGCCCGTGGCGCCTGAGAAACATTCCAAAATGCCTTGAAGGTATAATTGGTAGCTTTCAAAAGGAAGGATGTAACTCCTCCTTCCTTCGTAAATTCCGTCTCTATAGCTGGAGTTGTTATGTTGTTTACTTCAACTAAGACTCCTTTTACAGGTTCGTTGTCCAAATTGAACGTTTTGACTTCGCAAGTGAAAGATTTCGAGACAACTGTGAAGTTTTGTTTATCTGCTATTGGTTTTTCTATCCCAACAGGTTTTGTATATAAAACTTCCAATCGATAAGACCCTATGCTGGCGTTTGCTGGTATCGTCCAGTTTGCTGTGATTATCCCCATAGGCCCTGATGCATTGCTTGGAACCAGTTGGACTGTTTCATTGACATGCGTTATTTCGATTGTTAGCGCGGCTGCTGATGTGTAATTGGCGGCTTGAACGAAGACTGTCTGGAATCTGTGATAATTTGTTGCATCTGTCAGGCCAATTGTGAAGTTTCCCGTTGCAAGAGTTTCATTGAGCGTGTCAACTAGTGAAATGTTGTAGATGCCAACGAAGAAGGTGTGTGGATTTCCACCAAACTCTGTGGGGTACATTCTAGTGGCGTTGCCGTAACCAGCTTGGTCTGTCTGTATAATGAACTCGTCCGATGAATAAGTTACATTCATCTGGTCTTCCACCATTATTCTTGTTCGTGAAGTTTGATTGGCTTCTCCCCCAGTAATCTCAGCCACAATAGTCACGTTCTCACCTTCTTGCACACGTGGGCCTTTGACAACATATTGGGTTTTCACGGCAAAAGTCAACGCAACACTTTCGGTTGCGTTTACAACGTCCCGCAGCTGTACATCGTGATCGCCAGTGGTAGTGTTGGGAATTAAAAATTCATCCTCCACATCTCTCAATGTCGCATCTCCAGTTTTGACTGGTGATCCATCAAACAAAATTTCGTAGCTACCATTTATCGTATTGATCTGCCCGCTTAGCTCAACAAGATCCCCAACAAATCCTTCGGAATCAGAGAGCTCACTTATCGAAACTTCCGCGAAAACTTGAGGTGCAGACAGAGCTGCAAAAAGAGTTGAAACGAGTAGAATTACCAGGAAAGCTAAAGCTTTTTCTGTTTGCTGTTTTTTGTGCAAGTGCATTTCCTCTTGTTCCTATTTTATATGAGGATTCGACATTTCTTAGTAAGGGGACATTTTAAGCTTTTATTTGTTGTCCAAATCTGCTTATGTTTCATTAGATATGCTCTATCAATACCGGATATCCTGTAAAGGCTGGAGAAAACTTCCGTAACCTGTAAATAATTGAGGCACCAGAAAGACCGTGCACATGCTTTGAGATGAATGCGTATGATTGAAGAAATACTAGGTTTAGTCAAGAAGCATGAAGAGTGGCGTGGAAGACGTTGCATCAACCTTATTCCCTCCGAAAACATCATGAGCCCCCAAGTCCGCTTCCTGCTTTCCTCAGACCTAGCCCATAGATACACTGCACCAGACCGTTTCTACATGGGCACACGATTCGTTGATGAGATGGAAAAATGTGGAGAAGATATCGCAAGAAGGCTTTTCAAAGCCGAAACTGCTGACCTGCGTCCTCTCTCCGGACACTTAGCAGATTTCATTTTTCTAGCCAGTTTCGCAAAACAAAACAGCGTGTTAATGTGTGTCTCTGCGAATGATGGTGGTTACCCAGGAATTTGGCAACAAGGGCTGCCGAAGGTTCTCGGAATAAAGGTTGAAGCTTTTCCCTTCTCCAAAAGCGAGATGAACATAAGAGCTGAAGAAGCAGTGAAGCTCATTATCAGAAAGAGGCCTGACGTGGTGATTCTTGGAGCAAGCATCTTTCTCTTTCCCCATCCTGTCCGCAAGGTGGCTAAAGCGTCGAAGGAAGCTGGTATACCTGTAGGGTTTGACGCCTCACATGTTATGGGCTTGATTGCAGGCGGGAAATTTCAAAGTCCTCTTCAAGAAGGAGCTTCAGCGCTTTTTGGTTCAACTCATAAATCCTTCTTCGGACCCCAAGGAGGCATAATATTGGCAGAGAGAGAACAGGGAAACGCTATGAAAAAAAAGATCCACCCAACTTTCGTGGATAATGCTCACTGGAATAGAATAGCCGCGTTAACTTTAGCGTTAGCTGAAATGGAGAAGTTTGGAAGCGCTTATGCTGAACAAGTTATTCGTAATGCACAAACTCTTGCAAAAGCACTAGGCGATTATGGGTTTCCAGTTGTTGGTGCACATCTCGGCTATACGAAATCGCATCAAATTCTATTGGATTATGGAGGCTACAAAAAAGGACGGGAAGTGTCAGAGCGGTTTGAGAAGGCAAATATAATCACTGACTGTGGAGTAAGGCTCGGAACCTGTGAAGTGACGAGACGAGGGATGAAGGAAGCTGAAATGGAAAAAATAGCGGAGCTCATTAGACAAGTCAGCATTGAAAAAATGGACAACAACAGAGTTAAGAAAGAAGTAGAAAAGTTGATGAACGAATTTAATAGCATGGAATATTGTTTTCCGAAATAGGGATGCCGATTACATATAACTATGTTCCAAACATTCTTATTAATGGCAATTGTCTAGTTTTGCCAAGACTTGATGATTTCCCTTGAAACAACAGGTTCCAGATCAACTCCTAAAATTGCTTAAAACGCAAAAGTATCATATGGTGGGTGACCATTCGGCTGTTAAGCGTTGTCGCTGGCTCTACAACACTCTAATCTACAATAAGCCTTGCTACAAACAGAGGTTCTATGGTATTAGATCTCATCAATGCATACAGATGACGCCTGCAGTCTTTAGTTGTACAATGCAGTGTCTTTTTTGCTGGAGAGCTCAAAGCGGCGATGAAGGGTTGAAGTGGGACGAGATGGCCTCGACAATGGATGACGAACCCGAAGACATTGTGGAAGGTTGCGTAAAGGCGCAGATGAGGCTTTTGAGCGGCTATAAAGCAAATCCAAAAGCTGACAAAGAAATGTATAGAGAGGCGTTAGAGCCGAGACACGCTGCAATAAGCCTCACTGGAGAACCAACGTTATATCCTCAGCTTGGGGCTTTGATCAAGTCCTTCCACAAAAGAGGTTTTACAACATTTCTAGTGTCCAATGGAACAACGCCTGAAGCACTGTCCAAATTGGGTGAGGAGCCTACTCAACTGTACATTTCGACTTGTGCTCCTGACAAAAGAACCTTCCGTAGAACTTGTCGACCTCAGATCCCGAATGCTTGGGAAAAACTGGAGGAAACTCTTGCACTGTTGCCGAGCTTCAATTGTCTGACTGTGATGCGCATAACATTAGCGCGACATCTCAACCTTAAGAATCCAGAACTCTATTCCAAACTGATAGAAGAAGCTCAACCCACGTATGTGGAGCCCAAGGCCTACATGCATGTTGGATTTTCACGGTTGAGACTTGACTATGTGAATATGCCGTCACATCAAGAAATTCGAGACTTCGCTGCCTCGCTAGGTGAGAACGTGTGCTACAAGATGCTTGATGAGTCAAAGGAAAGTCGTGTAGTTTTGCTATCCAAACTGGATAAGCCAATCAGATTGGCATGAATCAGAAAGCCCTTAAAGGCGGCTGTGTTAATCACTGTCTAGAGCAATTCTGGAGCTTAAATGCATGTCCCTCAAGAGCATTCTAGCCGAAATCGACAGAGAGTTAAAGGAAAGAAAAAACATCAAAGATGAGCTTTATGATGCGATGCGGAAGGCAACAAGGCTTTCAAAACAAGCAATCTTCTTAATGCATAAAAGACAGTTGAAAGAAGCAAAGAAACTACTGAAGGACACGAAGAAACTTTTTACAAAACTTGATGAAATTCCTGAAGCTCATCAGACACTTGTTTACTCAGGTATCGTGAGCGCAGCTTTCCAAGAATATACTGAAGCCCACATTTTTTTGAGAATAGTTCAAGACCATAGGCTTGTCAGTCCAAGAGATATCGGTGTTTCGTCGACTTCGTATTTGCTTGGATTGGCAGATGTTGTTGGCGAGCTTAGACGTAGAGCTTTGGATTGTGTCAGAGAAGGAAATGTTGAAGTTGCCCAGAAGAGCGTCGAAGCTATGGAGCTCATCTACAACGAGCTTCTGGCTACGGATGAGGCTTTGCATGCTATCTCTGGACTGCGAAGGAAGTCGGACATTGCTAGGCGGATAATAGAAGCCACCCTGGGGGATGTTACAATTGAAATGCGTAGGAATTCACTAGAGCGTTCGATTAAGAGGCTTGAAAGGGTTCTGAGAGAGAAGGGATAAGGTAGCTAGGCTTGTCTTTGCGAAAATCTGAGCGAAGAAGAATGTGTGCAAGGTTCTCTGTGAAAAAGGCTCATGCTGCACAGTTAGAGATGTCCAAACGTGTGATTCAAAGAGACGTTCTTCCTAAGAAGATACATCATGTTGCCGGCGTAGATGTGGCATATTCAGGGGGGTTGTCGATCGGGGCTGCAGTTGTTCTTAAGTATGACTCACTTTCCGCTGTTGAATCAGAAACTGTCCATGTCAATACGAAGTTCCCGTACATTCCAACGTTATTGTCCTTTAGAGAGATTCCGCCAGCTGCCGCCGTTCTTGAAGAGTTAGACCAGCAGCCGGATGTTGTTCTTGTTGATGGACAAGGTTTGATGCATCCCTATAGACTTGGATTCGCCAGCCACTTGGGACTTGTCCTCCGGGAGCCGACGATTGGCGTTGCAAAGAACCCGTTGATAGGCAAAGTTGGCAGATTTGATGAGGGAAATTTCGCTTTGATAACAGATGGAAAGGAGACGGTCGGAGTGGCGCTTAAGACTGGAAAGGGGACGAAACCTGTCTACGTCAGCATCGGACATATGGTTTCGTTAGAGAGAGCCATAGAAATTGTGAGCCATTGCACCCCAACTTATCGGATCCCAAAACCCATCCGTCTAGCACATAATATGGCGACGCAGGAAAAACGGAAGATTCAAAACAGTCCGTAGGGAAATAGGGAAGCTGGTGTAAGTTTGAACCCTCACTTGAGGCGCATCATAAACTTGATAAGGAATGAAGACCTTCGAGAAAAGGTCGCGGGAATAGTTGGAAACCCGCAGATTGAGATCAATGGGACTGTTTATTCCGGGTTACCCTTGGATATTTCCCCAGCTGGTCTGTCACGCCATCACAGCTATTCTGGAGGGTTTATTGAACATGTTATCGCGACAACTGACATTGCATTGACGCTGTGTGATGTTGCTGAGAAGGTATACGGTGGCAAGACGAATCGTGACTTTATCGTGGCCGGCGTTGTATTGCATGACATTTTTAAACCGTTAACTTACGAGACAGAAGGTGATGGCTATTTGACTTCACAACTTGGAGAACGTCTAGACCACTTATCTCTCATTACTACCGAGCTTACTCGAAAAGGCTTTCCGCTTGATTTGATCCACATAGTTTGTGCTCACCATGGAGGTCGGGCTGGACCGGTCTGGCCCAGAACGATTGAAGCGTTAATCTGCCATCTAGCAGATCAAGCGGACTCTCAGTTGAATGGTCAAATGCTGCGAGCTGCGAGATACCTTTCACGGAGAGTTGTTGGTGAAGAGTTAACAATGTTGACGTCGAAGGAAGCCTTCGAGATCGTTCATTCGAAAACAATTGAAGGATGGAGAGGGGTGAACAAGGCTGTGAGGGAAATCAAACGCAAAAGGCGGAGTTGACTACAGTTGAACGATTTTTGCTTCTCGGGTTTCTGTGTCTAATAGAGCCAGTGTAGATTTTTCACTCAGGTAACCGCAGACTTCCCCCGGATTCAGTACTATTGTTTTTCCTTTCTTATGCATCTTTGCTTCATGTGAGTGGCCATGAACCACAACGTCATAGTATTCCGTGTCGATGAGCGATTGTAGAAGTTCAGATTCTTCACCATGTAACAGCGCGATCTTCAATCCATCTACAACAACCTCAGCGAAGTTGCCTCGAATCTCCGCAGCTTCATTATCGGCGAACCGTTTCTTCAAAAAGGCGTAATCGCCGTCGTTGTTTCCAAAAACGCCGATTAGTTTTGCTTTAAGTTGCTTGAAACACACAACAGTGAAGGGTGCAACATAGTCACCTGCATGAAGGACCATCTCTACTTTCTCTTGGTTAAGTCTCTCTATTGCCTTCCTGACAAAGGGCAGATTATCATGTGTATCGGATATTATGCCTATTTTCAACTTTCTATCTCCTGCTTACGAGTTGGATGCCTGCTTGAAAAGCTTTTTTCATCAGGCTTTTATCATTCTCAGCTTCACCATAGCTTACATTGTGGGCATAGAGGATGGTCTCCTTTAGTTCTATATTCGCCCAGTTGAAGAATCCTTTTACAGTCGTCAAAATTGTTCCGAATTCCTGTTCTAAGCCCGCTACTGCAATGAAGATTCCTTTCTTCCTTTTCTTCATTCTTCGAACGAAGCCGGAGCTTTCGGAAAGTCTTGTCCATGGCATTAAACAGTTTGAACGATCTATCATCAACTTTACTTGCGCGCTAACTGTGTCAAAGTAGACTGGAGACCCTAACACTACGGAATCACAAGTTTCAAGTAAATCATAAATCCTTTCCATGTCATCTTCAAAGAAGCAGTATCTTGGATATGGGTCTCTGCCACAGTCTTGGCAGGGCTTTATCTTCAAGTCGTTGAGGTATATTTTCTCTGTTCTAGCTCCTCGGCTTTTGGCTCCTTTAAGCACCTGCGAAACGAGAATGTCAACGTTTCCTTTCTTGTTGGGGCTTCCAACGATCCCACAGGTTTTCATTGCAATTCTCTGCCAGGAGTAGCTTATCTGCTTCGGTCTTAGCTCTTTAGAATTTGTTTACCATAGTCATAGCCTTTTTCAAAGGCTGCAATGTTCAGTTTTTCAGTTCCTTTTGGAACATTCCGCAAAATGGCTTTTTTCATGGCTTCCGGCGTGACTAGGTTTGTTATA
>CAYGBS010000008.1:0-28934 GCA_964348215.1 uncultured Candidatus Bathyarchaeia archaeon | reverse complement strand
CCTTCTTTCATCAGTTTTCGGCTTCAGCAAGTCTTCAATGAGTTTGAATTGTCTTTCATAGATGTGGCAGTTTTTGGAATGGAAAACTAGTTTTCCCGTTTTGAGACTAAGGTCTCCCCGTCTGTTAATTTCCGAGACAAAAGCTTCGTTGAACAATTGAATCCCAGCTATGTTAGCTGGTAGCCCGCCGTAAGCATCCCAAGATCTAAAATAGCTAGTCAAATGGAGTTTTCCTTTGAGAAATTCTGTATCAACCAGGCTTAAACAGGGTGGCTCATGTTTTTGATTGCTAACACGTTTCAATATATCTTCGGGCAGCCGTACTGCTAATGTTATTTGTCTATCGGCAGGTTCTTCAAGATACCGTTCAATTGCTTCTTCTATCTGGTCTACAGGTTTTCTCAGCCTGCTACCATAGGTGTATGTTTCATCTTCAATCATGCCCGACCACAAATATTTCAAAGCATACCACTGCACGTATTTCATATCGCACGGTGCCTTGTCACCAACGAGTGGTCTAGTTTCCGGCTTAGCGATTTCTAGCGAAAGATTAAGCTTCTTAGTCTTGGCACGTTCAGAGCCATAGCACACCTCAAAGACGTCACCTTCTCTCCATATGGCCTCCAACGTCTTGTACCAAGCATCTGGACAGTCAAAAGCACTGATCTTCACATATTTCATTAGTGTACCACTTTCTGAACCACCTTTAGTTAATGAAAGTCCAATCTAAAAATTGTTTTGACACCTAAAGCTCAAGCTGTACTCCATGTAGTTTCAGACGTGAGCATAGACACGATTACTTGAATATCGTCCAGTATCCATCTCATTTTGAATCTCCCGTAGCAACAGAATCCTCTTGAAAGTTGGAGGATGGGTTGAAAACCAAGAGTTGATGATTGTCCATGTGGATTTAGCTTCCTTTTCCATCGCTAATTGCAGTTCTCTTTCATCCAAAACCCCATCGCGATCAAGGTCATACGCATCTTTTTGTTTAATTATACCTTCGCATTCCTGCTTCGCGGTACCAGGGTCGCCTATGTAGAAAGCTCTTGCACCAGTTGTTGGTCTAGGCGAGAGCGACAGCCCGTAGGTGATTTTGGCTAGAGCACTTTGGAGTTGCCTTGGCTGTCCTGTTACGTAGGCTGAATAAGCATCTGCGTAGTGTTCACGCAGCCGACTTAGGCCCATTACGCATAGAAGTGTGACGATGTAAACAACGTATGATATTAAGGCGACAACAAAAAGCGCTGCCCTCAGACCGCCTTCCTTCTTGCCGCGGGAACTACCGCCACTGCTCCATCGAGCAGCTTCAAAGGTTCCCCAAGCAATCCAGTAAGCAAGAAGAGGTAATGCTGAAAGCATGGTCATGACTAGATAGTCTTTGTGTTTGATGTGGCCAAGCTCATGACCGATGACTGCCTTCACTTCGTCTTTATTCAACTTCTTAAGAAGCCCTTCGTGCACAGCCAGAGTCGCGTCCCGGGCAGTTCTTCCAAAAATAAAAGCGTTTGGCGTGTCGTTTGGGACAACTGCCAGTTTAGGCGTGGGAACAACAGTTTTTCCGGCTAATTCCTTCACTGTGGATTCTAGCCACGGATTCTCGTTCGATCTCAAGTAACGTAGGTGTGTGGAGCCTCTTACTATAGCCGGTCCAATAAGGTACTGTAGCAAAAGGAACAGTAAAGTAGCAATGAAAGCCCATACTATTGGAAGCCGCAATAGATACATCATTACCCCTAAGAACATTGTGAAAATTACGCTTATGAGAAGAACGGAGATGGTCATGGTGATTTTTAGTCGCCCTAGCTTGGCCAACTTTGTAGCCTCCTTTTAGTGCTTAGAGTTTTGAAGGAAATAAGCGTTTTTACAACAATCCGACAAGATTTCTTTGATCCCAATTCGCGGGTGCGATGCTCTCATTAGCTGATTACACGTAACACTTACGTGAGAGTCATGTGAACGATTAGATTTGCCACAGTTTGCATTGTTGAGAAATTGCTAGCGTTACATCGAATATGGAACGGCTCATGCGGACGGCTACCTAACTTGTTTATTGACCGTGAGCTTGGAAGCATCAGCAAACTAGAAAGCGGAGAAAAACTCAAACAACGAATGAAGTGAAGATACCATTATTCTGCTGTCGAAGAAAAGAGTGAAACGTATGCATAACTGTAAGTCGACAACAGGCAGTAGTTTGTCATCTTGGATTCCTTCAGGTGGAAAAACAACATAGATCTAGAGCAGTGGGAAAAGACCTTCTTGACCGGCGTATTAACGAGGCAGCAGAAGGAAAAACCGATGAAGTCTGGCTTTTTTCGTCTCCAAGCCTTTTGCCATCCCATGAAATTATACCTTAAGAATGGATTCATACCTGAAAACCTTCTTAGAAGACACACACGCGGATTAGACTTGACATTCTGCAGCAAGTTTCTCATGTGATGCTGTTTTGCTTTTAGAAAATGCCGCATTATCTCTTGTTTCTCTTCAGAAGGCAGAGCTTGTGACCAAGAATTTCAAGTTCACCTTGCCTTTCAAGGATATCGGCTTCAACAAAGTCCTTGCGCAGTTCCAACATGTTCAAGGTGTCGTAGCCATTGTGAACTAAGAAACTCAGTGAAACTGAGTGCCTTGGCTCTACAGTCAAGTATATCGACGTTTCACCATTCTTTTGTACAAGGTCTTCACATCTTGCTAACAGTTTGCTTCCCACGCCTTTCCTTCTAAAAGGCCGTGCAACGAAAACCTCTCTGACGAAGTGTGCCCCGTCCCAAAGCTGAACCCTAGCAAATCCAACTAGTCCCCTTGAGTTCTCTGCCACAAACACCCATGAATTCCTCTCAAGACTCTCTTTCGCAGTTTCTACAGCTTGTTTTTCGTCAAGTTTCAGTTGGTCCCAACCCTGCCATTCACGCATCTCATTAAAGAAATCTCTATAAAGACGGGCCAAATCGTCAAAGTCCTCGTCTTGATATTGTCTAACCTTCATAGCCCTCCCTCTTACTACTATGCAAATCATATATATTTGGAGCGTATAGAGGTTTCAACGATACTCTGGAGGAAGGTTACTTGACAAGATTTCATCTGAGACTTCTGAGTTTCGGTGTTTTCTTGATAATCGTCGCGGGTTGGATAGCCGCTTGGGGTTTAGCCTTTATCACGGCGAGCAATCTTGTTCCGTTAATCCTTCTATCCAGCGGCATTTGGACCGCCATTGTCGCAGGAATCAAAGCAGTGAAACCTGAAAATGAGGAGGGGACTTTCAGCACTTTCGGCTGGGGCATGCTTTTCGTAGTTGTAGGCGGTTCGCTATACATGGTTAATGTAGGAATGAATCCTATGTTCGTTATTGTCTTTGTGCTAGCGTTAATTGGAGCCTTAGCAGTTGCTGCAGCATTACGGTCGACCAGAAAATAGGGAATTCTTCCAACTTCCCCATAACAGTTGAGGGGCTTGCCATGTCTATAATTCAAAAAATCACCTGTGCCCACTGTGGAGCGCCGATCCAATTCAAACCTGGAGAAATCGTAACTACTTGCCGGTATTGCGGCTTCACACAAGTGATCGAAACTGGTCAACCCTTCACCTTCGAACATTCGATGTTCCTAAACAAATACAACTCAAATCAAGTTGAAGACATCGTGCGAGAGTGGATGCGAACAGGCTTCACAAAACCAGGCAATTTGGCAAGAGGATCAAAAATAGCTGAAAAAAGCCTAGTTTACGTTCCTTTCTGGGTTCTGGAGGTCGAAGCAGTCAGCTCATACAAAGGCGTCTTTGAAAGACTCACGCCAGCAGTCATGAAGGACGGCAAAATTCAGAAGCGTTACGATTGGCTTGTCCTTGCAAGGAAGGCTTCCGAATTCCCCACTAGGGATTATGATGTCCCCCTAGAAGGCAAGATTCCTTATGACTTTCGGAAAATAGAGGGCTTTGCGAAGGTTTTGAACAGCGAAGTCGAGAAAAGTGAGGCCGTGAATAAGGCCGAGGAGCAGATTGAAGCCCACCACCAATTTCTAGCCAAACAAGAAGTAGACAAGATAATGGAGATGCATAGTGACTTCAAGTTTGAAACCGTAGTTTATCTTCACGCACCGATATGGTTTGTTGCTTATGAGTACAACGAGAAGAGTTATCGAATAATCCTAGATGGGGCAAACGGAACAGTGATCAAAGGCGACATACCAGCTATAAGGTTTGGTCTTTTCTAGTTAAGCGCAAGCGTTCCGTGGAAACGCATACACTGCAAGGAAAAACGTGCGCTTGAGCGGATAGGTGTATAAGGCAGCTAAGGTGACTTAACCTTGAAACTCCGCTGCGCACGCACATTTTGTTATGTAACTGCATGGTTAAGCAATTTGTGAAAGAATCTTCTAGAAAGAATGTTCAGCTTTCTCAAAACACCTCATCTTCACAATGTTCCTATAAGTGCTTTCCAAAGTTACAGATTTGAGTCTTAAGTTCTCTTTTTGGTGCTTACAATAGTGATCACGTCTCTATCTTTTAGCACGTGATCCTCGCCTATTCGCTTTCTTTCACGGGCTTCTATTGCGTAGATAAAGTTGTCGCCCAATTCGGTGTGGATAATATAGGCAAGTTGCCGGGCTGTTGTGCCGTAAGGGACAATATAGGCGTCGGGAAGCACTTCGCCTTTGTGGTTGCTGAGTTTTTCTATGTCCTCTACTGGGTAGACGACTATGCAGCTTAGAAGTTTAAAATAGGCTGCGTTTATAGCTTCTTGGACACCTGTCGTTCCGAAAGGGATCAGGATTCTTTCTTTAACTGTTTGAAGGGCTCTGCGCTGCGTTTCAGTCAGGGCGTTTCGTTCAAGGACGCTGTAGTTGCAATCGCCTGGCCTATAATCTATCCACTCCTTTTCCGCAGCCCTACGCAACGCAAGTTCTGCCTCTGCACTGCATGGAATCACGATATAATCTTGCTTTTTCAACCGTTCCACGTTTTCCTTAGCCGTAGACAAGTCGATTTTGTTGGCAGCAACAAGCATGGGTTTTGCGATTCTTCGCAAAATGTCTATGAACTTTATAAACTCCTCTTCGCTCCATGAAGCTGGTCTATCAGCATTCAACCCGCTCTCTTGAATTGCCTTGAAAATGTGTCCGCGCTTGATCGATAAGCCGCTTAGTTTTCCTTCAAGTTCGCTGAGAAAATCAACTCCTGTTCCCCCAGCTTCAACAGTTCTTGATATCTTAGCCCAATCACGCTTTAAGATACTGGCTATCCACATTGTAATTTCGACCTCGAGAAAGCGTATATCTTCCAAGGGGTCATGGGTACTCGGCTTGCACTGCCTACCCTCAATATCCGTGGCTCCTGATGCATCGACAATGTGGACCAATGCGTCCGCCTTTCGAATCTCGTCTAGAAACTGATTTCCCAAGCCGCGTCCTCGCCACGCCCCGGGCACCAGTCCAGCACAATCAACAAGCTCTACTGGAATGAGACGAACACCGTTTAAGCAGAGCGAATTAACTGGATCGTCTTCAACGTTGAACTCTTCATGAACGCAAGGCGTGCGGATATATCCTATTCCTCGATTGGGCTTTATAGTCGTGAAGGGGTAGCTGGCAATTTCAGCAGGGGCCAAAGTGGCTGCAGAAAAGAAGGTCGACTTACCCACATTGGGTTTGCCGACTATTCCAATTGAATATGGTCGGCTTTTCTTGCCCGCTATCGACATTAATATTGACCTACAAAATAGAGTTGTCGAAGTTGAAATAAAGACTTTTGAAGGCTCTCAAACTGATAATGTGATTCCATAATGAGACATTAGAAATGCAATGGACCTAACCACCAAGGCCACAGAACATATCGAAGAGTTCAGAAGAAGATTCTGGTTTTGCCTAGTAATCACTGTTCCACTTCTCCTCCTTGCACACGTGAAGTATAGTCATAATTGCCCTCAACAGTCAGACTATGAGAAAATACGAACCAAAAGCGGAATTTCTGGAGAGGATATTGGCCATCACTGAATATACCTATATCCGGCGACGAGCGGCTAAACTTATTTTTGGCAAGATTATAAACACTTGCGGGAACCCTAGAACGGTGGAGGGAATCCAAAGTTGAAAAAGATAGGCATCGTCACAAGCGGAGGAGATGCTCCTGGGATGAACGCCGCGATTCGAGCCATCACTCGTGTTGCCCATTCAAAGAGATTGAAGGTTCTGGGATTTGAGAGAGGCTGGCAAGGTCTAATGACAAATGAGTTTAAACTGATGACTCCCCGCTCTGTTGGGGGGATATTAGAGCTTGGAGGCACTGTTCTTTACACGGTAAGAAGCCCAGACTTCAGAACTAAGGAAGGCGTCAGAAAGGCAGTTGAAACGCTCGATGTTAACAAGGTTGAAGGGCTTGTGGTCATCGGCGGCGATGGCTCCTTTAGTGGCGCCTATGAGCTTAGCAAGGAAACTGACACATTGATAGCCGGTGTTCCAGCTTCGATAGACAACGATGTCTTTGGAACAGACGAAACTGTGGGCTTTGACACAGCTATAAACACTGCAGTGACGGAAATCGACAAGATTCGGGACACCGCTATCTCCCACGAAAGAATTTTCATCATCGAAGTTATGGGGCGAAAAAGGGGTTTTCTGGCTTTAGTTGCGGGAATGACTGCTGGAGCCGAAGTCATTTTAGTCCCTGAAATCGGATTCGTGAAAGAAGACATCTTCAGGACAATCGAAGAAAACGATGCTAAAGGCAAGAAATCCAGCATTATCGTGGCAGCAGAAGGTGTAGGTGACAATCGTAAACTTGCGAGAGAAATCGAGGAGCACACAGGATCAGAAGTCCGGCTTTCTGTTCTCGGCTATGCTCAAAGAGGGGGGAGTCCAACAGCTAGGAGCAGGCTCCTAGCCTGCCTATTCGGAAACAAAGCCGTTGAACAGCTTCTAGAGGGAAAGGGTGGTAGAATAGTCGGGCTGCAACGTGGAAAAATAGCTACTATCAGCCTTGAAAAATCTTGCAAGATCAAGAAGCCTCTAGACTTGTCTCTACTTCAACTTGCAAGGGTGCTCGCAACGTAAGTGTCTCTTTCAAGCCTCCTATGGAGACCTTTCAACTGTGCATTTGCAAGACTGCGCTTCTCTACTTCACTAAGTTGTTCTTACTGATATTTCTCAAATGATCCATATCAAGCGCGCAAAAAGGGTAAAGATGTATCTATGTGTCACTTGGGAGGGCATGGCCCGCCACATTCCTTTTTGTCAAAATCGTCTACAGTCCGCCTAGCCTCTAGAAGTAGACTTTCCTTCTCCAGATGTTTCACCTCTTTGGGAATCTCGTAAACTAGCCAGCGAATCCACTCTCCACTAGGAGCATCCAGGTCTGCAATGCTCAGAGCAAAGCTTTTCGTCCCTTTCGGGGAGTTGTACCATGAAAGCTCGGGAGAAACATATTTCCCGTCGCATATGTGTTCGGAAGGAGTGTTGCCGCCTTCCTCAAGCGCCACACTTTTCAATACCATATCATCTACGTCTCAGGCAAAACGAATCTCGGCCTTGCATAAAAAACCTTTATTGTTCAGTAGATAAGACTTACAGATGATTCTTAGAGGCTTTTAAGATGGAAGAGTACATTCAAGTAATCACGGCTGCTGCCTCGAAAAGAAACGCAGAGGAAATAGCTAACGAGCTTGTTCAGAATCGCCTCGTTGCATGTGTCCAAATTGTTGGGCCTATAACAAGCATGTATTGGTGGAAGGGGAACGTTGAGAAATCCACAGAATGGCTATGCATCGCCAAAACTCAAAGGGACCTGTATGAGGCTGTTGAACTGTCAATACGCCGTAATCATCCCTACGAAATCCCAGAAGTCTTGGCTGTTCCTGTCATAAAGGGAAGCAAGAGCTACATTTCATGGCTGCGTAAAGAATTGAGAAAATAGGGGGTGCAGGGATTTTCTACGGTGCGTTGTGTATTTGTGTTGCACATTTACACAAAAAGATTTATTAAATCGTAATATACGCCGTTAGTTAACGCTTGATGGAGCCACCGAAATGACCATGGAACACAGTATTCAGAAATTAGATAAGTACGAAGAAATGCTCAATGAGGCAGTGGATAGAACGCTCAACCGAGTTTTCGGCTCCACGGCAACTAGCGTCATCTATAACCATTTGGAAAACAATTACTCGATCAGTAAAAACGAGATCGCCAAGAAACTTGAATCTTTCACTCAAGCAATGCAAGAATACCTGAACTCGGGGGCAACCGTAGTGGAGAAGGAAATACTTGAAAGCTTC
This sequence comes from uncultured Candidatus Bathyarchaeia archaeon, assembly GCA_964348215.1. Classification (GTDB taxonomy): domain Archaea; phylum Thermoproteota; class Bathyarchaeia; order Bathyarchaeales; family SOJC01; genus CAYGBS01. The sequence continues at coordinate 20,674 of CAYGBS010000008.1, read as the reverse complement.
TACTCTGGCTTAGGTTTGTTTCAACGCGTTGAACTTGAAGGGATTCAAAACAACGAATTCGTTGAGCGCCTGAGAACACTTATGCCTCGCTAACTGGACAACACAACTGTCGCTGTTCCTAAGAGTCAAAAGAGATTTATTGAAATGTCCGCTGAGTAGAAGGCGGACCGGGTTCAATGTCTTCAGAAATCATTCCAACAACTGAGTACGTACACTCCCTTGAAAAGAAGTATGAAGATCTCACAATTCCCGTCTATAAGCTCAGAAAATGGTTCTCCACAGATCAAATGGTTTTCTTCGACTGCGAACGCTCTGACAAACAGTCACGTCTTCATGAGGTATTGACTAAGCCAAATTTTCTCTCCTTCAGAATATACTTGGTTGTCCAGGTCCTGGATATTGGCAGTTATAGTTTTATGGACGTAAGCTTTCGAAACTTAGGGGGCAGAGAAACCTTGGAGCATTTCATAAAACGATACCATCAACAACTTGAAACGATGACAAAGCTGAGTCTTCAAGGCGCTGGACGGAAGTACACTAATTGTGTTGGACATAGTTACGAATAGGCAATACCCTAAAAGCAACTCTTAGCACTTTTGGAAAATGTAATGAATATAAACGTCTAAGTTAAGATAGGCTGGGAACGTTACATGAAAGTTCTTTTCGTGGAACCGCCGAAAGAATATTGGTTTGTCATGGGTGAATACCTTCCGCCTCCGCTTGGGATCATTGAACTTGCAGCATATTTGGAAAGCCGTGACAAAAGCGTTGACATAGAAGTGATAGACTGCCAAGCGGAACGGTTGAGTTGGAAAGGACTTGAGAGACGCATTGAATCATCGAACCCTGATATAGTAGCTCCATCAGCTCTCGCAACCTGCAACGCCTACACCGTTCTCAGGGCAGTGACAACCGCAAAAAGAGTTAATCCCGATATTAAAACCGTTGTGGGAGGACAACACTTCACAGCAACAGTCCAAGAAAACCTTGAAAGCTATCCGGAGATCGATATAATCGTCCGAGAGGAGGGAGAACAAACCTTTTCAGACCTTGTTGCAGAATCCAAGAAGAGGAAACCCTCATTTTCAAAGGTCATGGGAATCTCTTTCAGACACGAGGATAAAATTATCCACAACCCAACACGACCTCTAATCGAAAACTTGGATGATCTGCCCTTTCCTGGCTATCACTTTGTTACTGAGCACTTGGACAAGTATCATTTTACCCTCATGGCTGGCAAGAAACAATACGCACTTATCGAGGGGTCCAGAGGGTGCCCTCACAAATGCACTTTCTGCTCTCAATGGAAGCATTGGAGAGGTACGTGGAGGGGTAAGTCGCCAAAGCGAATCGCCGACGAGTTTGAATACTGCTATAACGAGTTTGGAAGCAGTTTTCTTTGGTTAACTGATGACAACTTTGGGCTGGGAAAGCACGCTTATCACTTGTGCAACGAAATCCGCAAACGAGGAATCGCTGATGATATCATGTGGTTCATGCAAGCTCGATGCGATGACATCATCAAGCACCAAGATGTTCTACCTAAGATGCGAAGAGCTGGAAACCGATGGATGCTCGTGGGAATAGAGAGCGGCAGCAAGGCTATGTTAAAATCGTTTCACAAAAAGATAAATCCTGAAGACGCCAAACAAGCAATGAAACTGCTAAAGAAAAACGACATTTTTGCCCAGGCTACCTTTGTCATAGGCGAAAGAAAAGACTCGTATGAATCAATAACTGCGCTCAGAGAATTCGTGAATCACATCGACCCCGACCTAGCCATATTTATGATTCTAACACCCTTCCCGGGAACTGAGCTCTACGAATCCGCTAGACAGAAGGGGTGGATAGAAGACACTAATTGGGCAAACTACGACATGGCTCACGCTATAATGCCCACCGAAACCCTGTCTAGAAAAGAAGTGCAAGAGGAATTATACCGTTGTTACCGCAGTTTTTACGGTTCCATAAGTAGACGGTTCAGAGGACTTTTTTCTCCCAACAAGCTGAAGAGAAGAACTTACAGATACCTTGCGAGCCAAGGACTCTTAAAAGCACTAAGGGACCTAGTTTGAGAACAAATTGCAACCCTGCAACCATATTCTTCCTCACATTTTCCTTTCTGGGGTTAGTTTTCATAGCGGCGCTTGCAAATCTGTCACCTTCAGTGCAGAACAATATTTCTTGGAGAAAACCCGTGGTAGCTACGACTTTTGGCATCGTATGCATCTTAGGGACTGTCGCTGGTATATTTCCCTCAAAATGCTCAAGTCTGTTCCATTTCAGAAAGGCAGAGCAACGACAGTTCACTAGTAAAGCAGTTGATCAGCCTAGAAAAGTATTGGTGCTTCGTGGGCACCATCCTGATTGTGGGAGTTTCACCGCCCATGTATTTAGATTGGGCCACAGGGTTTTTTGCGCTGGATGTATTGGGCTAATTGTGGGAGCGGTTCTCTCTCTGTTTGCCCTTGCAGGTTATCTCTTCCTCGACACGACTCTCGGGACCAGCCAAGTGGTTCTCTGGGTTGGCATTCTGGGAGTTTCTTTTGGGCTACTTCAGTACCACCTGTTTAACTGGGGCAAGAGCTCTGTCCACCTTTCTGTGAACTCGGTTTTTGTCTTCAGTGTCTTTCTGCTTCTTGCAACAGTTGACTCCATGACTCAGAATGTAGTCATCGATTTCTATTTGATTGCTTTAAGCGTCTTTTGGCTCTACACGAGGATTCTTCTCTCCCGACTTGATCACAAACGAATCTGCAATACCTGCCAAGTTGAAGGATGCGAATTTCATACAATAAAAAGCGTGGAGAAAAGTTAGTAACTCCGCCGCATTCCGTAAAGGGCGCCAGCGACGATCAGTACACCTATGATGACAAGTATCAGAGGCCACAATAAGTTCCATACATCTGTAAACCCTGAAAAGATTGCAAGCCCTATGAATACGATTATGATTCCAAAGATTATGCCTGCAATTGCCCCTCCATGAGGAAGCCCGAAACATTCATCTTCCATGTGGCGGCGTTCCCGGGGGCCAAAGCAATCATCACCTGAGCGGTATCTCTTTTCGGGACGAGATAGTTGTAACGGTGCCCCACATTTTTCGCATGCCTCGGCATTGTCTTCGTTTTTTGTTCCACACTTCGTGCAGTAAACCAAGCCTATTCTCTCCGTCCAAAGACAGGTCATTGTCTAGTTTACTCTTAAGACTTTTGGTGCGTTGACACGTTTTTTGAGTTCTTTTTCTCAATCCTGGGCTGAAAAAAGCAAGGGAAAAAAGCAAGGGGTATCGTCAAACTATGTATCTCTGGTTAGTCTTTTCGAAATCTTTCACAATCTCCATCACGCGTTTCGGCGCGTTTAAGTCATCCAACGGTAAATCTCGCAGTAAGGACCAAGGACCGAGCTCTGCTAGGCGGGTGGTGATATGTTCTTCGCCGAAGCATGTCTTAGAAATTTGGTATACTAATGGGCGCACTTCTGCTTCTTTGACGTATCCTAGCGTGTGAAGATATTCGTGAAGCAGCAGTGTATAGACAAAGGCATTTAGTAGTTTCTTGGATTTGGTATTTGCTTCAACTATTTGGACGAGAGCACGATTCAAAACTATGTTGTTTGTTCCCAAAGGATGATAAGCCCCAAGCCTTAAGGGCATATCGTCTAGAAAAAGCATCATCCCTCGGCGTTGCTGGTTCAAGACATCCTTCACGTTTTCCTTCACTATTTCCCATACTTCACTGTATCCTTGTGCGTTGTCCAACCGCCTTTGCTTCTCTTCTAGTTCTTCCATTGTCTTTCAGCTTTTCTTTTGAATGAAAAACTCAGCTCTTCCCCTTTAACCTTTTGCACATAACGGACTTCTATGGTTTAGGTGACAATGCGACGAAGATCACAATACCGACAAGAGCGATGCCGACTATTGCGAACAGGAGGATGAATTCTTGCGGAAATCCGAAAATATAATGCTGCACATTGTAGTTTAAGGTAACATGTTTATCCTCATGGGAAAGCATGTTTTCAAACCTGAAAGTGTATTCTCCTGCTCTTGAGACTATGAACTGGAACTCTTTCAGTCCAATGTTTTGATAGTTTAGAATGGTCATATTGCCGGGATCAGAAACAGAAAAGTTTATGGCACTTGTTTCAGTGCCAACTACTGTAATCTTCCCGAGAACTTCGTCTCCGTCATTCAGCTTTACAGTCTTCGTGATGTTTTCCTGTGCCGAAACCGTGAAGGTTTCAGAAAAAGCTTGGGCAAGACCTACTGGTAAAACGCAGAGGACTAGAAAGACACAAAGTGTGGAAATGCGGTTCATATGCTAGGCTACCGTATACTAGTCGGAACTTGGAGAAAAAAATGTTATGAAATCAAAATCAGGATCCAGTGTGCATAGCCAAAATTCGCATGCAGACCTCAAGGAGTTTTCTCTGAAGCAGTATGTATATGAAGATTGAGGTTATGATGAATTCTGGAATCAAGTATGTTCCATCATATACTGCAGAGCCATAGACTGTTTCAGAGGAAACCGAAGTGAAGACCGCCCGCATAAAACGAAGTATTGACTAGCAATGCAGTCTTAATGTTTCAGCACAATCTTGGCATAAGGGTCTTCAGGGATCGTTGGAAAAACCAGTTTCTTTTTTCCTTGCTGGATGAGACGCTTTCTATCCTTATTGAAAACACCAATAATACTGGCTTCGATGCCGTGGCCTCGCAGTTTCTGAAGCGCTATATCCTTAGTTTTTGGGTCAACTGCCGCCAGAAGGGTGCCTGTAGAAGATAAGGAAAGAAGCTCGGTTTGCGAGAGGTTGAAATATGCTTTAAGAGTTTCCGCCTCTCTAAGAACTGGAACTCTCTTCAGGTCTACTGTGAAGCCGATATTTGCAGATTCGGCCATCTCGTTTAAAGCAGCCACTAATCCACCCTCTGTGGTGTCATGCATGGCATGGACGCCTCCAACTCTCGTAAGAAAAAGAGCATCATGGACACATGTTTGCATACGTATTAGGTTTTGAAGGGCATGCGCTCGTGTAACGTTGAAGAGGTTTTCTGCAAGTGCTCTGTTAGAGAGGACAAAGTTCGTAACAGTCTCTAAGCCAATCTGTTTAGTGCAAAGTATGTGATCTCCCCCTTGGGCGCCTCCAGGTGTAACCAGTTTATCTTTTTTGACCTTTCCATAGGCTGTGCAAGTTCCCACAAGAGTCGAAAGCCCATCATAAGTTCCCGTGTGCCCAGTAATGATTGCCATGTTAAGCTCTTTAGTAGTAGTGCATACTTGCTCCATGATTGTCGTGAAAACTTCTGATTTCGTTGAAGATGGACCTAATAGGATGATTGTGCAGTATTCTGGTTTTGCACCAAACAGCGCCACATCTGACGCAGCATAATGTACCAGTAGCCATCCGAACCAGTTTTCAGGCACGCCGATGCAGGGGTCTGTGGAAACAACGAGGTACTCTTCTTCGTTTAGCACATGGACGCCTGAATCGTAACCTAATTTGGGTGGAACTATGACTTTTGGAGGCTTTTTTATACATTTAAGCAGCTTTTCCAGGTCTTCATTAGGCAGTTTTCCCACGTCAATCACGCCGAAAAGCATCATGTTCTAAGCCATGTCAATGCCTTTGCCTGTTATTCTGAAGGGCAGCCACTCCAAAGGATGCTCGCAACCCTCCATCTTCACTATACGCAGCTCTCTGCGACATCTTTCTTCGTTGAACCTGAAGAGAAATATGTTGTGAGCCTTGTTTAGGTCCAAGTCTGTTGCTCGCTGAGTCGAGATGTCTTTCTGTGTGGCTGCGGTCATTATGTCGATGTTTGCAATGTTGTCAAAGTGGCTCCAATTGATGGTCCAGTCTTCCACAGGTTCTATGTATTTTAACTCGTAGAGGGCGAAGAGTTGTTCGCTAAAATCCCCGGCTGCAAACCTTGTAACCTTCTTCTTTGAGATCAAGGCATCGATGCGTTTCATTTCCTCAAAGTCGTCGAGACTGAAGTAAATTACTCTTGGGTCTTTTGGGTAGGGTTCGAAATGGGGAAAGGCTTGTACGGCAATAAACTTGCCTTTTTCAATGTAAGGGTCGATGTTCCAGTCGAAGGACCTAAAGTAGGATGCTAAGCGCGGAAATGGTTTGTCCATGACATCATAGGCGACAGTCTCTCCTTCTTGTAACCCCTGCCATAGAAACTGCATGGCAAAAACAGTTTTCCCAGTGCCTGGAGGGCCATAAAGAATGCTTCGAGAGCCGGACTCAATACCGCCAACCACAAAATCGTCAAACCCTTTTATTCCAGTTTTTAGTTTCGCCATTTTATCTTCCGGTCTGAATAGAGTATTCCAACGTTCCTCTTTTGACTAGGATGGTGATTATTACGGCGCTGACGATGAACTCTACTAGTAGGAAGCTACCATTGTAGACAGCTGGCCACAACCATTGTCCCCACTCTGGGGGAAAGTCGTAGACGCTAACCCAGATGAAGGCCCCTACAAGGTAATGTATTAAGAACTTGGTGAAAACGCCTATGGCAACACCAACAATTGCAAGGACTACAGATGATTTCTTGTAGAACAGTCCTGCAAGTCCAAGCACTCCAAAAGCTACTGGATATTCAAGAAAGACTTGGATTGGAGTTACAATAATGTTCGCCGCACCTACAAGCAAAACATCAATGAATAAGGCTAAGATGCCGAAGATTGCTCCCGCTAATAATCCAATTTTGGCTCCTCTTCTCAATGTCAGCCATATTACGGGAACCATGCTGCCTAAGGTTACCGAACCTCCATACGGTAAGGAGAATGGACGAATGGCGTATAAGACTGCTGAAAGGGCAGAAAGAACTGTGATTTCTGCAAGAACTCTGGTCTCAATATTGTTTTTGTTCACGTTATTCCCTCCGCCAGTATTACCTGGGTCAGGTTCAAAGGGTCGATGGCTACACCATCTTCTCAGCTAGGTCATATTCCCAGCTCCCCTGTTGAAGCGTAAGATGAGGGAATCGAATATATAATAGTAACGATGCAAGTAATGGGGTGCCGAAAGACAGAATAGGACGGAAATACGTTCACTTGCTAAAAGGATGTTTTCGTCTTGGTCAACACCGATCTTGTTGGAAGATGCGGGCTTTATTGTGGAGCTTGCTCGATTTATAGGGCTTATAAAGATAGCGGCGAGTATCAGCAACGTGTGGCGAAGTTTTTGAAGTGTCCTCCTGAGAAGGTGCGTTGTGAGGGCTGTCAAGCTTTAACTCCTGAATGCTGGGGCAACGACTGTAAATTCGTCATATGTTTGAACACTAAAGGATTCGAATTTTGCTACGAATGTCCAAGCTATGAAGATCATACCTGCGAAAAATATGAAAAATTCTCGAAAGATTACTTGAAAGAAGACGGAGTGGATTTGAGAGCTAATTTGGCGAGGATTAGGGCAGGCGGTGTTACTGAGTGGCTAGAAGAGTCTGAAGAGAAATTCCGCTGTCCATATTGCGATAAACCCTTGTCTGTTGGTGCTTTAAGAAAGAAATGCTATCACTGCAGCAAAGAGCTTGCAAGTTAGTGGTTGCACTTCTCATGTTACACTATTCTTATAGGTGAGTAGCTTCTCTTTTTTGGGTAAGGCGAATGGCAAATGAGTGTTTCCCAGATTACTCCAGAGTTGTGGAGACACGAGTTTACGCTGTATAAACTTGCCGCAATGGGGGCTTACCACAGGACAGTGAAGGCTTCTACACAGTATCTGGCAGATAAGACCAATGTCTCCCAGCAAACAGCCTCTCGGCACTTAATCGAGCTTGAAAACCTAGGCTGGATCAAACGTTCAATCACACCTGAAGGCTGTTTAATCACGTTGACTGACGCTGGAAAAACACAGTTGAAGAGCCTGTATTCAAAGTTGAAGGTTATCATGGAAGCCGCTCACCCTCTTTCAGTAACACTAGAAGGCGCAGTGTTCAGCGGTCTAGGAGAAGGTGCGTATTACATTAAACAAGACGGCTATAGGAAACAGTTCATAGAAAAGCTGGGCTTCGACCCATACCCAGGAACTCTGAACATTAAGTTGACCACTGACTACGACATAAAAACGAGGCAAGACTTGGAAGACTATCCAGCCATAGAGATTGGAGGATTCAAAGACCAATCACGAACCTTTGGACCTGTGAAATGCTACCCAGCTATCATAAATAACAAAGCGAAAGGCGCTGTGATATTCGCCTTCCGAACTCATTACGACTCGTCAGTGCTTGAGATCATTGCTCCTCAATACTTGCGCAGCTACCTCAAGATTAAGGATGGACAGAAAGTGAAACTTGAGATCCTAATAACACCTTAGACAATCCAGATCATAAAGCAAAATGGACTATTCGACTTTTCGCTAGCAAATATCCAATCACTAACCCCATTACAAGACCGCCAAAATGAGCCAAGATATTTGTGCTTACAGACACGGTGATCAGAAAAAACATGAAAGCAAAAAGCAAAGCTCCCACTGCCGAACGTTCAACTACCCTTCTCAAATATATTATTACGGCGCCGAATAACCCGAAGATGGCGCCAGAAGCTCCAGCAGACGTCACATTTAATGGGTAAAGTAAACTGAGAAGGTTTCCAGCAAGCCCAGATGTGAAATAGATAAGATAGCATTCGGTGTCCGTGAAAAGGTCTTCAGCTCTCAACCCAAATATCAACAAGAAGAACATGTTGCTCGCCATGTGAGCTATGTTAACGTGTACAAACATGGATGTGATAAGTTGCCACCACCAGCCGAGACGGAGAACCGCGTAGTTGTACTGCCCATATACTTTGAGGATGCCAGCTGGGATAACGAGAAAGCTGTTTCCTATAAGGGACGTGTAGATGTAAGCCACTAGGTTAACAGCCGCTAGGATCAAAGTCGGCGATGCTCGATAGGTCTTGCTTTTCAAAGAAGCATCCCTTGTCTGGCTTTACTTGTCTTTATAGGTCGATGAAGTCTTTTATCTGTTAACCAGCAGAAGATAGGAGCGGTGGTTAGATGAACATTTTTATCTCTGCAGACATGGAAGGAGTCTCAGGCGTAACCCACGGTGAACATGTACGTCGCCAAGGAAAGGAGTATGAACTAGCGAGGAAACTTATGACAGGAGAAGTCAACGCCGCTGTTGAAGGTGCCTTTGAAGCGGGGGCGAAAAACGTGGTGGTCAACGATTCGCATGGTAGCATGAGGAACATTATTCCCGAAAAGCTTCACAAAGACGCAGAGCTCATAACTGGATCACCTAAGCCTATGTTCATGATGGAAGGCTTAGATTCCTCCTTCAATGCAGTGTTTTTTATAGGCTACCATGGAATGAGAGGCTCTTACCCAAGCATTCTGGAACACACTTACAGTAGCCGAGTGGTATACGATCTCTTTCTAAACGATAGTCCAGTGGGAGAAACGGGGATTAACGCTGCGATAGCTGGATGTTACAATGTGCCTGTTGCGCTGGTTTCTGGGGACAATACGCTTGCAGAAGAAGCTCAAATGCTCCTTGGAGACATCGAAACAGTAGTTGTCAAACAAGCAGTAGGCAGAACAGCTGCCCGCTGCATCAGCCCAACAAAAGCTAGACATCTTATAATGAGAGGCGCAGTCAAAGCCCTAAAGCGAATCGACAAGCTTACGCCGTTCAGGCTGAAGCCGCCGATAGATCTCAAAGTTGCCTTCATTAACCCAGGAATGGCTGAAATGGCAGAGCTGGTGCCTGGGTCAAAGCGTGTCGACGGCAGAACAGTATCTTTCAGCTCAAAGGATTTGATTGATGTTTACAAGGCTTTCCGAGCTATGATTGCCCTTGCGGGGACAACAGTCTAAGGTTGCCGTCTATATCGCTGGATTATTTTTTTCTTGATTTCAGAACTGCTGTCAAGTTCGTCTTCGCTGAATTTGCCAATTCTTACAACTTTAATGGGTAAACCTTTGTCGGCGACAACCTTTCGCACTTCCTTCCCGATGTTGTTAGAGTATTGGTCATGCCCTAGGGCAATGACGTCTGGCTTTATTCTTTCAATGACATTGTCCATGTTAAACTCTTGATATCCCAAAATCGCTTCATCTACCACCTTTAGAGACTCCACCAAAGCCCGCCGTTGCTTCTCCGACATTACGGGTTTTTCGCCCTTCCGGTCTTCAACATTCTTATCTCTGGCGACTATGACAATTAGTTTGGCGTTTTCTCCACCCGCTGTTTTTGCCTCTTCCAAGTATCTAACGTGTCCTAGATGGAGTAGGTCGAAGACGCCTGCTGCCAAAACTATTAGGTGTCCTTTTTCTACCTTCTTTTCGTTGGCCATTCGAACTTCACCATCCCCATTAGTCTTAATGCATCAAGGAGGCCTTCGCAGTATGCTACAGACGTGAGGGCAGTTTCAAACTCTTTCTGATCGCGGTAATATGCTGCATCCTCTAAGTATCTCTTTGCATAATCCAAAACTTTTTCGGTTTCTTGTCCATACGAGTTTTTTCTTTCGTTTATCTGTTGAAAAACTTGCCGCGTGTTCGGTATGTATTTTTCAACAAGTGCTTCAATTGTCATTTTCTCAGCTTCCTTATACTTTTCGGCGCATCTGCCAGTTTGATGAGGGCTTCTGCTTCCATGAAGTGAAGTTTCCCCGGAAAGATGAGTACGTGCGGGGGTTTTCCGAAATCATAGTTTAGAACTTGGCCTAGTAGACCCGCCTTCACAAGTGGGTTTCTTGAGCCTGCCCTCGCTATCCCTGCAACTAAAGTATGTTGGGTGATTATGGATCTCCGTTTCGTTTTCTCTATCTCTATAAGCGTCTTTAATGCCTCCTTTACAGTCATGTATCGCGTTTCCTCTGCTCTGATGTCCAAGAAGCAAAGCGTGTGCAGTCCTGCTTCCAGATTCGCCTTCACCACCTTGTATGGCGTTTCCGAGAGGATCCTGCGATTGGCGAATGGTATTGTTACGCTTCTACCGAACTTGTAATTCTGCAACCCTGAGAGCCCTATGGCTGCAGAGATTATGGAGGCGCCGTGAATGACGCGCGTTTTGATTCCATCTTTCTCAGCTCTTATCCGTAGATCTACATGGGTAGTTGCAATCAGCGGATCCCCAGGCACGAGGAAGACGGTTTTTCCATTCTGAGCTGCTGCAAGGAGCTGCCTTCCATCTTTCTCTTCAAGGATCTTTCTGGAAACTAGGTGGATCTTCTTTCCAGCGAGCTTTTCTAGCTTCTCAATTTTCAATTCTTGCATTAGACTTGTGTATAATTCTGCAAAGGCGAAATCTGCTTGTTTCAACTCTTCTAAGCCTCGCAGCGAGATGTCATTTTCATCGCATAATCCTAAGCCGATGAAAACGAGTTCACCCATCTTTGCATCCATCACTTGTCTATGTGTGATAGTGGAAGATATTAGGATAGCTGCAAAGTTGTGGGGCTTGGAAAGGCCGAACATATCAACCCCGGAGAACAAACAGTCAGATTACAACAAACGGTGTGAAGGAATAGTGGAAAGCCACGAACACTGGGAAAATTCATAGAAGACTGGACGCATGTGATGCAACTTATAAAGAGCATCACGGCATGATGAACGAAGAAACTGAAGAATCGAACAACCACGGTGGCACTCTTTTTTTGATGTTAGAGAAATGCAAGTCATTTTCTTCTTTTCGAACATGAGCTATCATACTAACAAAAAGATATTAGAAAGCTTCTTCTTACAGACATGAATGCAAACAGTATGGGCCCGTAGCTCAGCAAGGCTAGAGCGGCGGACTCTTAATCCGCAGGTCGCGGGTTCAATTCCCGTCGGGCCCGCCATGCATCTTCAGTCTTAAATAGAATTCTCTTGAAATATTAGGAAGGGGATAGTGAATTGAGTAGTGAAAAGCCTTCGCGAGCTTTCTGTAGGCGAGATGCTTTCCCTCACCTTCAATCTGTACTTCTCCAAGTTTCTGCAATTCTTCTTGCTCTTTCCCTATACCCGAACCGCCAACTACAAGACCTCCTAATGAGGAAATGCTCCGATGGTTTTTCATTTTTCTGTCGACTGTCTTAGTGGTAGTTGTTTTGTCGGGTCTTGTCTAATGGAGCGTGGGTACCGCTGCTGCTGGAATTGCTGTCAAATATGCTTCTGACCAAATTGAGAGAAGCAACTCCAATTTAGGGGTCAGCGTCAACTTTGCATTGTCATAGCTTCCCTCATTGCTTGTAGCTCAACTTGTAGCTGAGATTCCCATTGGGTTAGGCCTGCTCATCTACATTATGCGATGGCTGCCAGAGAGATCCCGCCTCCTCCGCCTCCGCCAACTTTCTAACCTGTCATCTCTGAGGCCGGAAGAATGTTCATCTCCGAAAAATTCCCAAGGCTTCGAGAGAAAAGCTATCTTTTAACCTCTACTTTTCTCTTTAATCTCTCTAATTCCTTTCTCAGGCGTATGACTTCAAAAAACAGGTACAGGGGACCATGCTTTGCAAACTGCTCCACTTTTTCAGTAGTAGATTCCTTGCCAACCTTGTCTCCAACCTTCTCAACAACTTCTTTCAAAAACAGTTCCTTTTGATTCATAGCAAATCAACATAGAAGACGCTTGATTTTAGGATAAAAGTTATGAAATCTGAAACAGTATTCGAAATCTAACATTTGCGTAAGAAAGGTGTGGTTTGCGAAAACCGCAAAAGCATATTATGGGTTATTATGGATTGATGACGGTTCTGCATTGCAGGGTTGCAGCGTTCGATTGGTCGAAGCAGCCAGTGATGTTGAAAAGATTTCACAGGTGAAAGTGTCTGCAGGAAGTGTTGCTTTGCCAGAATCACGTATCTTCGTCGAGCGTGAACGTAATGATGGCTTTTTGTTGAGGTTTTTTCAGCTTCGCGACGAGGCTTCTTGAGAGGTTTTTGGCTGCTTTGTCTGCGTTTACTGCTAATGTTCTGTCACAGATGTAGTTGCTCTTGCGAACAACCATGTCTGTGGGGTGGTTGAATGTGAGGTTTGGGTTTCCCGAAGCTTTCACAGTGTCCTCTATTCCACCTGCTTGGATAACAATTGACAGTCTTGCGACCCTCTCTCTAAGAAGCTTTTTGAATTGATCACTTAGATCCTTAATGCTCTTGTCTGCTGCCACAGCAATAATGCAATCTCCACGCTTTGTTAGTTGAGTCTCCTTTGTGATTTCAAACGTGTTCCCGCTTGTAGCGAGGATGTTCTCATGGCCCCATGCTGTTATAACTTCAACCGGTTTCATTTCTTTTCCATCTTTGACAGGATTAGTTCAAGAATAATAGCGTCATGGCTCATGCCGAAGAAGTTGCGAACGACACCTGAGATTCTGAATCCATGCTTATAATAGAAGGGGATCGCTGAGGCACATTTGTAATGAACTTCTGCTACGAGGACTTCTGGCTTTCTGGCTTTCAGGGCTCTAAGCTCAGTTTCCAAGAGCCGTGTCCCAATGCCTTGGTGTTGCCACGCCTCATCCACTGCAATGTCCTCCAATACGCTGTGACTACCATGCAGGTCACCCATAACATACCCTATGACTTTCTTGTTCTTAACCGCGACAAAAGCCAGCTCAGGCTGCTCTTCCAATTCCTCTTCAATATGTTTCCTGTAGATAGCCTTCTCAGCGAAGGGATTTGCCAACATTGCCAATTCGGAAACGGTTTCTAAGTCACCCTTCTTCATCTTTCTTATGCTAGTTTCTCTCATGCTCTAATTACACCATTATTCAAGCAGTTCTATTGAGTCAACTTTTCCATCGCCGTCCAAATCGAAGCCCTGAATAACCGTAGCGAAGTTGTCTTCACCCTGATAGTTCTTTAAAGCCTGTTTCCAGAATTTTGCAAACGCCAATACGCATGCCTTAGTGCCTACGGCTTTGTTGCCTGCGAAAACTATGACTCTTTTCTCCTTTTCCCACGGATTCACTATCTTAGCAATTAGGCCCATAGTGTCTGCAGTGTAAATGTTCTTGGTTTCTCTAGAAACCAAACCGCCCAAAAGAAAGCCATGTTTCGATGCGGTCATGTTAAACTTGATTGGTAAGTAATCGTTGATTTCCTGCGTAAGAAGATTAGTTCCAGGACCACCCACTAGGATGAGGTTGCTTCTCTCTTCCTTCTCAGCTTTTACGTCCACGTCTATCTTTATAGCAAATTCGTCTGGCAACTCTGCATATCTGCCGAGAAAGAATGTTAGGTAAGAGGCGTAATGCCCGTCGCGAGCACTGGTTTTGAAAGGTCCGTGAGGGTCAGGGCTTCCTACCACGATTTTGCCATTGAAAAAACCATTTTTCAGAATAGGTTGTAAAAACTTCTTCACCTTTTTATCAATAAAGGAAGGTGAAACCATTTTGCGTTTTTGGCCTCCAAAAGGTAGCTCAACGCCAAAGGCAGGATATTTCGCCTTGTAATACTTTGCGATTGCTCCCTTCCTTTCCTCTTCTTTCACTTTTCTTATCGCCTTTGCTTTCACTAACTTTCTCATGTGGTAGTATATTTTCTGTTCATGGATGTCCAGCTTTCTGGCGATTTCCATGGGATACATCTCTTTTTCACCGAGCAATAGAAGGATTTTCCACGTTAACTTATTTAACACAAGTTTCAGTTCTTCGGGATGGTCGTAGATGACGATTTCTTTGACTTCTTGTTGCTCTTTGCGTTTATTGAACAGCAGTTTTTTTTCCAACGGTCCTCTCTTGTGCATAAACCATTGTCCTTTATAAAAATTTTATTAATAGGTAAAAATTTGAGCTCAGCCATAACTCTATCAGATTTGGAAAATTGTTCCAGACTTGCCTTGAGCCTTCCAAAAGCTCATATTGCAGAAAACCGCAAGATGATTGAAAGGAGGCCAACAAATGTGAAATTCTCGTTTATACAACCTAAACTTTCTGAGGGCGCCTTAGAGATGTGCCCCAATGCATGGCCTCCCCTAGGCATACTGTACTGCGCAACCTTTTTAGCGAATGAGAGCGTTGACGTTTCTGTTCTGGATCAAGCAGCAAAAGGCTTCACTACCAAGCAAGCTGTAGACTGGGTAAGGAAAGAAGACCCTGCCATTCTCGGGCTTTCAGTTCTAGGTAGCTCATCGAGAGAAGCAGCGAAAATCGCCAGACTTGTAAAAGAAGAAAACTCTGAGCTTTGTATTGTTCTGGGCAATTATCACCCAACCTTTAACGCTGAAAGGATTCTCGAGAACTGTCTTGACATCGATGTCATTATACGAGGAGAAGGAGAGTACACGTGCCTTGAACTGACTAGATGTCTGCAGAAGGGTGAAAGTTTAAAGAAGGTTGATGGGATCACATACAGAGGCCGCGGTGGCAGAATCGTAGCGACTCCAGAGAGACGCTTAGTTAAGGATGTGAACTCTCTTCCTTTTCCTGATCGCAGCTTGCTAGATTGTGAATATGCATCCAGAATCTTTGGAGTAAAAACTGCCACTAGAAAATTCACGTCTCTCCTTTCTTCTCGCGGCTGTCCTTTTCAATGCACTTTTTGTGCTTGTCGACATTTCGCACGGGGAGTTTGGAGACCTCGCTCAGTTGAGAACATCGTCAAGGAAATTGAGTTTCTCTACAGCGAAGGCTATCGTGAGTTTCTTTTTGTCGACGACAATTTCACTCTCAATCCTCGCAGAGTGGTGAAATTTTGTCGCCTTCTGAGAAAGAAAAGTTTGAGTATCGAATGGTTTTGTGATTCACGGGTGGACAACTGTGGATTTGACACTTTCAGGGAGATGGTTAAGGCAGGTTGCAGAACGATTTACTTTGGAATGGAAAGCGCGAATCAACGCATTCTCGACTACTACAGGAAACGCATAACTCCTGAACAATCGAAAATCTCTGCTCAGAACGCTAGAAAGGCAGGAATGGATATAATCGTAGGATCGTTTATTGTTGGGGCACCAGATGAGACTCGAAAGGAAATTCGAAAAACTCTGCAGTTTGCGCAACAGGTCGAAATAGATGTTCCCTCGTTTAACATTCTCTGTGCCCCTGTGGGGTCGCCGTTATGGAATGATCTTGTGGCGAGGGGGTTTATAGATGAAGACAAACATTGGGAAGAGAACGTCTTCGTTCCTCAAGTTTGTCCTACAGCTGTCCCTTTTGAAGAGGTAAGCTCGATGATTTATGAGTATTTCAAAGCTTTTTATATCAACCCGGCCCGCTTGTTTTCAGAGATTGTGAGAATGTTTACGAGTTCGTTTCGGCTCAGCTTGCTTTTCAGCAATCTTGTTCATCTAGATGAAACTGTCGAAACTGTGAGGCGTGGGGTGCAGTTTAAGTAGAATTTTAGAAACTACTGAAAGAAATTTCTTAAAGGTCTCACTTCAAGGAAACCGCAGACACCATATCCCATTGGAAAAATGCTTTTAGAACTGATACTTTTTTCCCAAAAATGCTTATAGACTCCATTACCCTTACCATAACTCTTGAGCTCCAAGGTCTTACGGAAAGTTTCGACAGAGGTATTGAAATGTGTGGAATATTTGGATGCATTCTCAAAGATGGCATCGCAGCACCGAAAATTCACGCTGCTTTGAAGCGACTTGAGTACCGGGGCTATGACTCGGTAGGCGAAGCAACAGTAAAAAATAGAAGATTATTCGTGAAAAAAGACGCGGGGAAAATCGATGAAGTCCACTCCATAAGGAACCTGGACGATTTGCCTGGGAGAATAGGCGTTGGACACACTCGTTGGGCTACCCATGGAGCTCCTCTTCAAGTTAATGCTCATCCCCACTTTGACTGTTCAGATCCGCCTAGAATCGCTGTCATTCATAATGGTATAATTGAGAATTTCGCCGAGATCAAAAAGGAGCTGGAAGACATTGGGCATACTTTTAGGTCGAAAACTGACACTGAAGTAATCGCCCACCTGATTGAACAGAATCTCAAAAACAGCGAACTCAATCCTGAAACTGTCACTTCGGAGCTAGAGAACGCCGTAATGGATGCTGCTAGGCGTCTTGAGGGCTCTTACGCAATTGCAGTAATCACAGCACACGAGCCTGACAAAATCATCTGCGCACGCAACGAAAGCCCTCTTGTTCTAGGAGTCGCCGATAACGCTTACTATTTTGCCTCTGACATACCAGCATTTTTGCCGCTGACAAACAAAGTGGTCTTTGTGGAAAACGGAGAACTAGTAACTCTAAACGATGAAGGCTTTGAGATAAGAAAGCTTGTTGATGGCAGTAAGGTGGTTCGCGAGCCAGAACTCGTTGACTGGACTCCTGCAATGGCGGAGAAACAAGGATATCAACACTTCATGTTGAAAGAGATTCATGAACAACCACGTTGTCTTCGTGACACATTACGGTTGCAGGACAAATATCTGGAATTGCTGACAACATTTCTAGACAGAGCTCGCGAAGTAATTATGGTGGCTTGCGGCACGTCTTATCACGCTTGTCTAGCGGCATCCTACATGTTTTCAAAGCTATCATTCTTAGCCACCCACCCTGTAATAGCTTCAGAGTTCACCGAACAGCATGGAAAATCTGTTAACATTGACAGCACGATTCTAGCAGTCAGCCAGTCAGGAGAAACAGCCGACACCCTAGCTGCCGTTGAGACCGCCAGACAAAGAGCCGCAACAATTCTCGGGTTGACAAACATTGTAGGTTCCACTTTGACCCGCGTCTCTAGAGTTTATATTGGCCAGCAATCTGGTCCAGAAATCGGGGTGGCAGCAACTAAGACCTTTACCTCACAGCTTTCAGTTCTTTCGCAGCTGGCAATTCGGTTAGCTAAAAAGCGAGGTAAGGTTTCCCAAGAAGAAATTGACCTCTTGGACGAAAAGATTGAAAAAATCCCAGGCATCGTGAAAACTATTGTTGAGACCCAAGAAAGGAAGATGAAAGCGCTAGCCCGAAAATACAAGGACAAGCAATGCTTCTTCTTTTTAGGGAGAGGAATAAGCTACGCAACCGCCTTGGAAGGCCGTTTGAAGCTTATGGAGATTGCTTATGTGCCTTCTGTAGCCTTTCCTGCTGGTGAAAGCAAACACGGACCCATAAGCCTCATCGAGAGAGGCTTCCCAGTTATTTTTATTTGTCCCCCAGATGAAACACGCAAAACTTTGATGGGAAACATTATGGAGATGAAAGCTCGAGGCGCTTCCATAATCGCGGTTTGTGAAGAAGGTGACGAGGAGATCATGAAGTTGGCCGATGATTACGTGGAAATCACAAAGGGAATCCCGGAAGTTTTGTCACCTATACCTTACGCAGTGCCCCTTCAACTATTTGCCTACTACATGGCTATTGAACGGGAGTGTGATCCTGATATGCCTCGAAATCTAGCCAAGTCCGTGACTGTGAAGTAGTGAACTTCTTTCAGTTCTTCCTTTCGATTTTAAGTTCTTAAGTAACCTTGTCCAGTATTGTACCGTAAAAGGTGCTTGGCTAAAGATGAAGAGAGAAACAGAAGCGTGGGATCAACTGGTTGAGCATCTCATTGAGGAAAGGGTTCTCCGATCCCCGAGGGCCATTCGCGCTATGAAAAATGTGCCTCGTGTTCTCTTTCTGACTGAACGTTCAATTGAATACGCCGCCGTAGATGCGCCGCTGCCTATTGGAAAGGGACAGACAGCTAGTGCGCCGCACATGGTTGCAATTATGAATGAAGCTCTAGAGTTGCAGGTGGGGCACCGTGTCTTGGAGGTTGGTGCTGGAAGCGGATGGCATGCCGCAACTATTGGAGAGATTGTGGCGCCGAAGGATGCTCCAAGGTCCGAGCGTGGCCATGTCTACACTGTGGAAATTGTAGCTGAGCTAGCGCAACTTGCCAGAGAGAACATCATACGTCACGGTTTCGGTGATCGTGTTACCGTGATTCACAGAGACGGCTCCTTGGGTTATCCAGATCAGGGTCCTTATGACCGCATTCTGGTGACTGCAGCCGCTCCTGAAGTGCCCTCTCCTCTTACAGAGCAACTGAAAATTGGCGGCATTTTGGTCATTCCTGTTGGCAGTGTTCACATGTTCCAGTCTCTTATTCGCATACAAAAAACCGCGGACAGTAATCTAACTAGGCAAAATCTCGGCGGAGTGGCTTTTGTACCCCTAACCGGACGTTTCGGTCACAAACCTTAGGATCTCTTTCCGAAAAAGGCGTCAAGAGTAGTCTTGGCTTTTTCTTCTCTCATTCCTTTCCCCATCTTCATTAAAGCCTTTCTCACCCGGGCTTCTGTGAAATCTCGTTCTCCGCAGAGAAAATCTACGACACCGTCTATGTCAGGCTCATGCCATTCTAGGCTGTAGTTGTCTGTGACTTTCGGGCAGAGAAAGATCTCCCTTATACGTTTCGGGTCTACTGGGAATTCTGCGTTTGTTAAGGATGTTTTCAGCAGTTTGGCGAGATCACCGTGTTCTTTTATAAGCTTTAGAGCCGTTTTTGGACCGATGCCTTTTATTCCTTCAGGGTTATAATCGGTGCCGACGAGGATGCCTATGTCTATCAACTGTTTATGTGTTATGGCTAGTTCGGATAGCACGTTGTTCAGGTTAACGATTTCTGGAACAACTTCTACATACACAGGTTTTCGTGGAAGTTTGCGTCTTCCGCTTATTGTTACGTTACGGATTAGCGTTGGGGCGCCGAAGAGGAGTGAATCGTAGTCTTGGCTGGCGCAGAAGTCCGTGGCTCCCTCTTTGGTCATGTGTGCAGCTTGAGCTTCTCCTTCACTTGGGGCTTGAATCCACGGAATGCCCATGAGCTCTAAGAGTCGTTTGCTATCTTGTTCCATGTAATCTTTTAAACGAGATGTGGATTGAGCATAAACACGAGCCTTTTCCATTTTGCCCTCCGCCAAGGCTTTCTCATACTTGACAGTAGCTTCTTCCCTGGTTCTCATACGTCGTCTAACCTCAACCTCTTTCAAGGCTGGGGGGACACCGTCAAAGACGTATGCGGCCTTTACACCCATCTCTACTAGGTTCGTGGTGCGGTAAAGCAGGCCGCTAAGGTGACTTGTGACTCTGCCTGTTGCATCTTTTAGAGGAGTGCCGTTGGGTTGACGGATAATAGCTAGAAATTGGTAAAGGGCGTTATAAGCGTCGATGGCTAGGGACTTGCCGGCGAGGTCGTGCAGGTTAACTTGAGTTTTCGGCACTAGGTCCTTGAGGTTAACTCCCAAAATGCGGCACCATTTAGTAAAACGGTTGAGGACATAAAATAAGCCTTGCCATAGACTCTATAACGAAGAAAGGAGATGTAGGCCGAAAGACAAAAACAGGCAATTTTGATGTTGACGTCAAGTAAGCTTACCGGTGCTTCGCTTGCTGCTCCTGAGCTCCGCTGTGGAATCCAGGAAGCTCAAAAATCTTGACCTCTTCTTATTCTAACTCAAGCCGGCAACTGAAATCAGTGACAATTTTCCTTACAGACTGCTCAGAACTCGACATTCTCTCAAGACAAGCAGAGGAAGCGTCATATCTTTCCACGACTTTCCTCGCTTCAAATAGCATTGGTGTCTGAGTAATCGTGGATAGTTTCTGCAGCTTCTCTGAAAACACTCCATCATCTCATCTCTTTCTAGATTTTGAATCATTAGCTTGAACTTGCATGAAAGTAGAGTCTGAATTACGAGTAATCATGCATATTAAGAATCTGAGTCAAACTTCACTAGGCGGCACTCAAATCAAGAACTCTAACGAAAAGGTTTTTAGTGTAGCTTGCTGATTC